>JAJYPH010000203.1 GCA_021795575.1 Bacillota bacterium | reverse complement strand
CCACCCACTCGGCGGCGAAGTCGCCCTCGTCATCGGCGCCCTCGATAAAAAAGCCGCCGGTGTCCTCCACGGTGGAAGGAGCGATCCGACGGAGAATTTGGTTTTCCTGCCAGCATTCGCGGGCCGCCGCCGCATCTCGCACCACGTAACGGCCGCCGCTGTGCAAGAGCCCATGAAAGCGGCCGGACGTGCCGTGGCCCAGGTCCCCGGCGTCAACCACCGTGACCGGGACGCCGCGCAGCACCAGATCCCACGCGACCCCGAGACCGGTAGCTCCCGCACCCACCACGACCACCACAGGCAACCCTCCCCAAACCAAAAGAGAACCGACGGCCATAAGCGCCAGCGGGTTCTCCAGTTCTGTACCCGATCGTGTTATGAAGTTGTGCCCCGAGCCACCGCCCCGCGTCGGTCCTGCCGATGAGCCCACAGTTCTTCGGGAAGTTGGCCCGATGATACCACATCCCGCACACCGTTCACCGCGCGAACGGACCAATGAGTAGACTAAAATGGCACGCGGGGCGGAGGTGGGACAGTGGACCAGCACATGACGATCGAGGGAACGGGAATTGCCCCCGGCCAGGCGGCGGGGCCGTTGGCGCGCCCGCGCGCCGACGCGAACCGCACAACCGCTGCCGCGCCGGACCTGGCGGCGGCGCGCGATCACGTGGCGCAGCAGCTGGAGCAGTTGGCCGAAGACGCCTGGGACGCCACCCATGCCGATATGGTGCGGGCCCAGCGCGCCATGCTGTTGGATCCGGAGTGGTGGGACGCGATTGGACGGCGCACGGCGGACGGCACCCCGGCCGCCCCCGCCGTGGAGGAAACCGGCAGCGCCTTCGCCGCCCAGCTCGCGGCCCTGGAAGACCAGTATCTTGCGGCGCGTGCCGAGGACATCCGGGAAGTGGCCCGGCTGTGGGTGCGCGCGCTCTCGGGCGCGCCCAGCGCGTCAGCGCCCGCCGGGTCGGTGGTGGCCACGGACCGGCTGACCGTGAGCGACCTGCTGGCCGGCCCGCGGGTGGCCGCATACCTCGTGCGCGACGGCAGCCCCACGATGCACGCGGCCCTCATCGCACAGAATTTGGCCATTCCGGTGGTGGTTGTATCTGAGTCCTCGCCACTGGATGCGGTGCCCGACGGCACGATGGTCCACGTGGACGGCGACGGCGGTCGAGTGACCGTGGGCTCCGGGGCCCCGACCGGACGGCGAGCCGCGGCGATTCGTCACGGGCCCGTCCCCTGGAACGGCCGTGCCATCGAGGTGCGCGCCAACATCGGGAGCGCCCGGGAGGCCCGGGCGGCGGCGGAGCACGGCGCCGACGGCGTCGGGCTATTTCGCACGGAGCTGTTCTTCGAGGCGGTGGGCAGCATTCCCTCACGCCAAGACCAAATCGAAGAGTACCAGGCGGCCGTACGCGATGCCGGTGGGCCCACATGCTTTCGGACTTTTGATCTCGGCGCCGACAAACCGCTCGCGGGCCTGACGCCGGAGGCCGAGGACAACCCTGCCCTCGGCCAGCGCGGCATGCGGCTCTACGCATCCCACGAGTCGGTGTTCCGGGACCAGCTGGCCGCTCTCCTCGCGGCGACAGCGGCCGGTCCGGTCGAAATCATGTTTCCCATGGTGAGCACACTCGCGGACTGGCGGTACTGCCGGAACGCCTGGGCCGCCATGTCCGCCGAACACCCACCCGTGGCGGTGGGCGTCATGGTGGAAGTACCGAGCCTTCTCTTCTTGGTGCCCGAGCTGGCCCGGGCCGGCGTGGATTTTCTGTCGTTTGGCACCAACGACCTCACGCAGTACCTGAATGCCGTAGACCGGGGTCAGGGCGATGTCGCGCATGCGGTCAGTCCGCTGGCGGTGGCGCGCGCCGTGGCTTATGCGGCCCGCCAAGCCCGAGCGCACCACCTCGGTCTGGCGGTCTGCGGAAGCCTGGCGGCCGACCCGAAGTGGGCCGCGCTCTTTGCCGCGCTGGGGGTGGACGAGTTGAGCGTCCCCGTACCGCGCATCCCGGTCGTCAAGGCGGCCCTGGCGGACGGAGCCCGTTCGGCCACGGACCTGCTCGCAGCTCTCGATACGCACGACGACGAGCACTTTTTGGACTGGCTGCACCACCCCTGAGCCGTCGAACCCACCTCGCACGATACGCGGAGACCCAAGGGCTGGGCGCTTCGGGCGCCCAGCCCTGATTCATCGCGGCGCCAGATTTGTTATAATGATTAGCATGGATAAGGCCTTAAGCCGTCAGGGGCGGGGTGGCACCGCGGAAGCGACCCGGCTCGCCGCGGAACTCCATGACCGCATTGGCTATGAAGGGTTGGCGGCCGGGGACTTTCTGGGCCGCGAGCGGGACCTGGTGGCCTGGAGCGGCCGGAGTCGCGGCACGGTGCGCGAAGCGCTTCGCGTGCTGGCCGAACAGGGGCTGATCACCACCCGACCCGGGCCGACCGGTGGTGTGTTCGTATCGACCCCCGGACCGGACGGCCTCGTCAAGTCCCTGGGTATCCTGCTGACGTCCACTCCGGTGTCGCTGGCGGCCCTGCTCGAGGCGCGCACCGAAATCGAAGCGGCTGCCGTGGCGCTGGCGGCCACACGCCGCACCGCCGACCAGATCGCGGCGCTGGCGGAGTCCTGTGATCGCTTCGGGGGGTTTGTGGCCGCCCGCGACCATGCTCGCGAAGTGGAGGAGAACCTTCTGTTCCACGCCGCCTTGGTGGAGGCCAGCGGCAACCCCGTGTTGGCGGCGCTGCACACCGCACTGCACGACTTGGTGCGTCGGTCCACGATGGAGCCCGTGTACGGGCCCGAGGCGGCCGACGGGGTGTTGGCCGCCCATCGGCGCATTGTAGCGGCCGTGGAGCAGGGCGATGCCGCTGCGGCCGTGCGCCGGCTGCGGCGCCACCTCGAAGCGTTTTCAGCCTATCTTCGTGCCAGCAACCAGTATGAGCTGATTCAGCAGCGCTTCCGTCTGTGACGCCGTCCGATACTTATGGGCGCCACGCCATCAGGAGAGGCCACGAAGGAGGGCTTATGTCACCCGAACACGAAGCCGTTTACCAAGCCGCCCTGCAATTTGCCCGCCGCGCCCTGGAACCTGTCGCCGAGGCCATGGACCGGGATGATGCGCTGCCGCGCTCTGTCTGGGACGAGGCGGCGTCGTTGGGATACATGGGTGCGGGCCTGCCCGAGCAATACGGCGGCTCCGGAGGCGACCTGCTCACCAGTGCGCTCATTGCTCGGGCCCTGTCGCACGCGTCTCCCGCCTTCGCGCTCTCATACGGGGCACATCTGAACCTGTGCGCGCACGCCATTTGGCACAACGGCACCGACGGTCAGCGCACGCGCTACCTTCCGTCCCTCGCACGTGGCACCGTGATGGGGGCGCTGGCCCTGACGGAACCCGACGCCGGCTCCGACGCCACCGGCCTTCAGACCGTGGCGCGCCCCGAGGGCGGCGGGTACTGCCTCAGCGGCAGCAAAACGTTCATCACCAACGCCCCCGTCGCAGACCTCTGGGTGGTCTATGCGAAGACCGCCCCTGAGACCGGCCGCCACGGCATCAGCGCGTTCATCGTCGAGCGGAACTGGAAGGGGGTGAGCACGGGCCCGCCGTTCGCCAAGCTGGGGATGCGTGGGTCGCCCACTGGCGCGGTGTTTTTCGACGACGTCCACATCCCCCGGGAGAACCTTCTGGGCGAGGAGAACCGGGGACTCCACCTCATGATGGGCGGTCTCGACCGGGAGCGCGCCTTTTACGCCCTCGCGGGGGTTGGCCTCGCGGAGGAGGCGCTCGAACGAGCCCTGGCCCATGCCCAGTCGCGCCGCCAGTTCGGCCAGCGCTTGGTCGAGTTTGAGCTGGTGGCCGCCAAGCTGGCGGACATGTACGTCCAGACGCGGGCCGCCCACCTGATGGCGCTGGACGCCCTCGGGCAGCTCGAGGCCGGGCGGCGGGCCAGCCGGGAAGCGGCGGCCGCGCTGCTGGCCGCCGGCCAGGCGGCCCGTTTCGCGGCCGACGAAGCCGTTCAGATCCTTGGGGGCTCCGGCTTCCTGACGGGCTCGGTGGTGGAGCGGCTGTACCGCGATGCCAAGCTGTTTGACATTGGGGCGGGCACCAAGGAAATCCGCCGCCTCATCCTGGCCCGGGAGCTGTCCGGCACGCGCTGAGAAACGCCAACGCGAAAAAGGAGATGGCTGAATGCCGCACCCCACTGATCTGGAATTGAACCTGCTGCGCCGGTTCAACGTGGGCGATTTACTGCAGCGAAGCGCCCGTCGCGTACCGGCCACCGTCGCCCTGCGGTTCGACGGCCGCGACGTCCGCTATGACGAACTTGCAGACATGGCGGCCCGGGTCAGCCGCGCGCTTCTGCAGGCCGGTGTGGGCCCCCAGGACGTCGTGGCCGCGCTGGGACTCAACTCACCGGAATACGTGGCGCTCTGGTTCGGCGCCGCCAGCATCGGGGCGGTGCTGCTCCCGCTGAACGCGCTGCTCCGCGGCCGCGAGCTCACGGGGGCCCTCGTGCGCGCCCGGGCACGCGCCTTGATGGTGGACGCGGCGCTGTGGCCCTTGCTGGCCGGGGAAGCCACCGCGCTCGAACACATTCCCGTCCGGTGGTTCGTCGGCGATCCCGCCGCCGCACCCGCGGGCTTCACGGCGTTCGGCGAGGCGCTGGCCGCCGCGGCTGGTGGTCGACCCGCCGTGATGGTCCCCAACGAGGCACCCTGCACCCTGCTGTTCACCAGCGGGACGGAGGCCCAGCCCAAGGGGGTCGTGGGGACCCACCTGAATTGGCACGCTGCGCTGCTCTCCGCGCTGGCCGACCTGGAAATGGGCCGTCGGCACCGGATGCAGCTGGCGCTGCCGCTGTTTCACGTGGCGGGCCTGTACGTGCTGCTGGCCACGATGGCCACGGGCGCGACCGGCATTCTGGTGCCGCGCATTGACCCGATCGCCATTTTGGACACCATCGAGCAGGAGCGGGCAAGCTACCTCGTCCTGCCGGCGACGGCCTACCTGGGGCTGTTGGCCCAGCCCGCCCTGGAGCGGCGCGACCTCAGTGCCTTGCGGCGGGCCATCGTCTTTCAGTACCTTCCCGGGCCCGCCCTGCAGCGCCTCCGGCAGCTCGCGCCCCAGGTGGAGTGGACGGGCTACTGGGGTCAGTCGGAGCTCACGCCGCTCGGGGCCAGCACGTGGTCGACGGAGGTGTTTGACCGCACCGCCCGGCCGGACCCGATTGGCCGGCCGCATCTGCCCCTGGAGGTTCGCCTGGTGGACGAGGAGGATCGGGAGGTCGGGCCGGGTCAGGTGGGCGAGGTCGTGGTCCAGGGCCCGGCCGTCATGGCCGGCTACTTCGACGAGCCCGACGCTACCGCGCACACGTTCCGTGGGGGCTGGCAC
Source organism: Bacillota bacterium (assembly GCA_021795575.1). GTDB lineage: Bacteria > Bacillota > Sulfobacillia > Sulfobacillales > JAIMBI01 > JAJZWV01. The sequence continues at coordinate 220 of JAJYPH010000203.1, read as the reverse complement.
CACACCGGAGACCTGGCGGCCGCCGATGACGACGGGTTTCTCTACTTCGTCGACCGTCGCAAGGACATCATCAAAACCGGCGGGGAAAACGTGTCGTCCCAGGAAGTTGAAGAAGTGGTGGCCCGGCACCCTGGGGTGCAGGCGGTCAGCGTCATCAGCCTGCCCGACCCGTATTGGGTGGAGGCGGTGGTGGCGGTGGTGGTGGCGGCTGCTGATCAGG
>JAJYPH010000202.1 GCA_021795575.1 Bacillota bacterium | reverse complement strand
GTGGCCGCTTTCGTCCAGGTCCAAGAGCCAGTCAGCCGCGGTGCGAAACCGCCGGTCCACCTGCCGGTCGGATGTCGCCACTCGAGGCAGGTCGGTCGGCAGCGGTTCTCCAATCGGGGGCCGGTCGCCCGGCCAGGCGGGCAGGTACGCGCCCAGAGCCGCCGTGAACGCCCGCTGGGCAGGGTCCGGGTGCTTCCGTGCGGGCTTAACGCGGGCGGTTCGGTTCACTGGTGACCGTCTAGCACAGGATGCTCGGTGGAAACTCCCAACTCGATAAATTATTGCCTTCGGCGGGCGGTTTGTGGGGCGTGGCCGGTCACGCGCTTCCCGGTCATGCCGCCCGGGGGCCGCAGGCCCGGCACCCCTGAGACCTCCCCAGCAGGCGTGCCTTTTTTGCGATCGATGCCCGGGACCCGTTGGGTGAGCGGTGAGTGGACCTTGCCCGCCTCCACCACCATTCTGCGTGTGGAACGCAAGCTTCCGCTGTGCCCTTTCGGAATTCGTGGTACGTTGACCAGGTGAGCTGCCCTCGCAGCTCCCACCACATAAGCCGACGCCCGTCGGCCGAAGGGAGTGCCCTCATGAACATAGAGAGCCTTTGGGGCATCGCCACGTGGGGTGACCTCGCGTGGGACCCGACCCGCGACCGCCTGTACTTCACGGAGTCTCGCCAGGACAAGGCCCAGAATCGGGCCACCCACCACCTGATGATGCTGGCATCCGACCCGGACGCCACGCCCGTCCCCCTCACCGCCGGCCCGTCCGACACGGCCCCCGCCCCGTCGCCCGATGGCCGCTGGCTCGGTTTTCTCTCCCGGCGCTCGGGGTCCAACCAGGTGTGGCGACTGCCGCTCGAGGGGGGCGAGGCGCGCCAGGTGACGGCCATCGCGGGGGGCGTGCGCCAGTTTCGCTGGGCACCCACGAGCGATGCGCTGGTGGTGGTGGCGCACATCCGCGACGGGCGCGTGGATCCCGAAGCGAAAGCCCCGGATCCCGGACCCGACGCGCCCGACAGCGTGCTGGACGAGCACTACAACCGCGACGTGCGGCACATCACCCATCACCACTACAAGTTGGATGGCGACGGCTTCTTCGATGCCGCCCGCAACCAGCTCGTGTGGGTAGACGTGGAGAGCAAAGCGACTCGCCTGTTGACCGACGGGCGGGACAACTATGCGGAACCGGTGTGGCATCCTGACGGTCGATCCCTCTTCTGCCTGCACCGATTCTACGACCCCGAAGGGGCCCACCCCGGCCTCACCCGTCTGGAACACCGCCCCCTCGACGGATCCGCCCCCACGGTCCTGCCGCTGCCCGACTGGTCTATCTCCAGCCTCGCGCTGGACGCTCGCGGCCAGCGCCTCGCCTTTGCCGCCAGCGACCCGGAAGACCACGGCTATGGACTCACGGTCCTGTACGCCTTTGACCTGGGGTCCGAGCGGCTCGTGGACCTCTCCAGCGCCACGGACCGGCCGGTGGGGGACCACAGCGGCAGCGACATTCCCGTGCGGTCGAGCGCCGGCCCGGTGTGGCAGGGAGACGACGTGCTGTGGCTGCTGTCCGACCAAGGCCGCGTCCAGTTGGCCGCGTTCAACACGGGTCGGGTCACGCGGCTCGCGGATCAGCCGCGGGTGGTTTATGACTTTGCCGTGCGGGACGACCGGGTGGCCTTGGGTGTGGCCGATCCTACCCACCCCTCCGGATTGGTGCTGGCGCCACGAGACGCGGTGGACCAATCCGCCCCCAGGTGGGCGCCCGTGCCGTGGGGCGCCGAGGACGGCCCGGTGGCCCCGCGAGACTTTTGGGCCACCGAGTCCGACGGCACGCCGGTGCACACCTGGTGCCTCACGCCCGCCGGCGTGAGCGGCCAAGTCCCCACCGTGCTCGAGATTCACGGCGGCCCCGCCAGCATGTATGGGTACCGGTACTTTCATGAGTTCCAGTGTCTCGCCGCCGCTGGCCAGGCGGTCGTCTATTCAAACCCGCGGGGATCTGTGGGGTATGGCCGGGAATTTGGCCGGTGCATCATGGGACAGTGGGGGGACCGCGACTACCGCGACGTGACGGCCGCCCTGGACGAGGCGCTGCAGCGGGTGCCGGAACTTGACCCAAAGCGGCTGGGCGTGGCGGGCGGCAGCTACGGCGGCTTCATGGTCAACTGGATCGTGTCGCACACCGACCGGTTTCGAGCCGGTGTCACCATGCGGTCCGTGGTCAACCGCCTCTCGGCCATGGGCTCAAGCGACATGGGATGGCTCCGCGTCCCCCAGTACGGCACCAAGCCCTGGTGGGAGGACATTGAGCCATACTGGCAGCAGTCGCCGCTGCGCTATGCGTCGGCCATTCACACGCCGCTCCTGATCGAGCACCAGGAGCAGGATTACCGGCTGCCGATCGAGCAGGGGGAGCAGCTGTACAACGCGCTGAAGTACCTGGGGCGCGAGGCCGAGCTGGTCATTTATCCTGGCGAGTCCCACGGCATGAGCCGCGGCGGCAAGCCCTGGCACCGCATTCACCGGCTGCACACCATCGTCGACTGGTTCAACGGGCACCTTTAGATCAGGACCCGTGAACCCGGAAGCCGTCCGCCGGTCGCCGGTGGCTCGCCTGTCGAGCCACCGCGCGGCGCGCCGGCGTGGCCCGGCGCGCACACCCCGCGTGGCTGCGCTCACCGCGCCCCCCGCATAAACCCGATGACCACCGCCACCACCATGGCCAGGATGTACACCCGCAAGCCCCAAAACACGACCCGAATCAGCCGCGACGGCATGGCCCGCTCCAGCGCGACCGGCTGCATGGCTTCGGAGCGCGCATGGGCGGACGCGCTCGCCTCGTTCTCCACCATCTCGGACATGCGGTTCCCTCCTTCTACTGTGCCAGCGTGCTGGTGTGCTTGGCCGGGGTAGGGGCCGTCCGCCCCGCCGACGCGCCACCGCTCACGCGGCTCCCGGAAGCACGACAGACAGCCCATACAGTGCGTTTAACACGACCAGCAACCCCACAATGCCGATGGCGACGACGTTGTGCCACGGTCGGTTCACGTAGGGCCCCATAATCTGCCGGTCGTTCAACAGCAGCAACAAGAACAGCATGGCTGCCGGCATGAAGATCGACGCCACCACCTGGACGGTCAGGTTCAAGAAGCCCAGCGGCGCCTGGGGAATCAGGACGATGGCGGCGGCAGCCAGGGCACTCAGCAGGCCGGGCACGTAAAACCGCCACCCTCGACGGGCCGGCAGGTTGATGCTGCGCGGCCAGCCAAACGCTTCACCCACCGCCCAGGACGTACTGGCCGTCAGCGCAATGGCGGCAATCGTGCCGGCCTCCACCAGGCCCAGCGCAAACAGCCGCTGTCCCGTGGGACCCAGCCGCTGGCCCAAGATCTGAATCAGCTGCTGGATGTCGAAGGTGGACGCCCCCGCCCGACCAAACACCAGGGTTCCGGTCAGCACCACGATGGCCACCGCGACCAGCACCATGGCCAGCGCTCCCAGGGCCGTGTCCAGCTGACCGTGCCGCACCTCGTCCACGGTCAGCCCTTTATCCACCACCGCCGACTGCTGAAAAAACAGCATCCAGGGTGCAATGGTGGTGCCAAAGTTGGCCAGCACCACAAACAGGAAGGCCGCCGTGAACCCGCCCGGGATGGCCCAGCGGCCAAAAGCCGCCACGACGGTGCTCCAGTGCGGATGCGCCATGAGCGCCAGCGGCACAAATACCAAGTTGCCGACGGCGATCCACAGCGCGACGCGCTCCCAGGGGCGGTACCGCAGGATCACCAGGATGCCCGCATCCACCGCCACCCCCAGTGCGGCGCTCACCCAGGGACTCACCCCAAACACGGACATGCCGACGGTAATGCCGATAAACTCCGTGATGAGCGTGAGGAAGTTGGCCAGCACCAGGTCTACCAGCGAGAACCAGCCCCAGGCCGGCCCGTAGCGACCCCAGATCATCTCGGCGTGGCCGCGGTGCGTCACGGCCCCCAGCCGCACGGTCATCTCCTGCACCAGGTAAGCGATACCGCCCCCCAGCACGAGCGCGGGAATGAAAAACCCGATGCCATAGGCGGCACCCGTCTGCGCATACGTGATGACGCCCCCGGCGTCGTTGTCGGCAATCATCACCAAGATGCCCGGCCCCACCACAGTCAGCAGAAACAGCAGTCGGCCAAGCTTGCGGTTGGAGCGCCGGAGTGCCGTGCGGCGCCCGTGCTCCCGGACCCTCACGTCCCCATCGTTTTCCAAGCTGGTGCCCAGCTCGACAGCGTTTCCATCCGGAACGGCCCTCCGGGGCTGCCGGTCAGCGTCGAACGCCCCCATCGTGATCCCCCCTTGCTGGCGCAGAGGGGGTCACACGCTGGGCAGACCCCTCTCCGCGCAGATAGTCGGCGCACATGCCGCGGCTGGCGTCACTGGGAACGCCAAGCCTCTATGGCTGCCGGCATCGCTCGACACCCGCGGTCCCTCCTTCAAAACAGCAACGTCCCCCTGCAATGGCAGGAGGACAAAGGCCTACGTCCTCCTGGTTGAGCTTTGGCACCACATCACGTAGCAATCCGATGGATTGAGCCACTTCGGAGGAAGCCTTAATCCGGCCACCCCTGTCCTACACCTTAGTGTCTTTCGACAGGTCGGTGCAGTGGCGTGTGTTGATGTGGACGCCTCGCCTAACGAGGCACGATCCGGTTTACCATTTGACTATAGTTCCGGTCTGAAGCCGTGTCAAGGGTTTTGAGGCAAACGGAGGGCGTGAGCGTCTCTGGCAGCTCGACAGCGCATCCCATCCCGTCGGTGCGCACGCTGGCGCTGGCTTGCTTCGGCACGCTGGCTAGGCAACGCCGCGATTTGGCCGAGGGATCCTGGAATTGTCGGCGGCCGCGGCGGCGCGCGTCATGGTCGGGGGAGTCGCTGAACAGCGGACGGCCAGTAGTCTCGCGGTGAGTTCGACGGTTCGGTGGCCCCGCGGCTGCCGAGGCCGGGACATCACGTGGTGGGGCCGCGGGCGGGCGTGTTTGACCCCACCGACCGCCCCGACCCGTATGCCCACGACGCGGCCCACATCATCGCCTAGGGCGGGGGCCGGGACAAATCAACCGGCACGAGCGGGGCGAGCGGGGCGTCGTGCCCCTGGGCCGCCTGTGCGGGTGTTCCGGAGCGCGAGCCCTGTTGGCCGACGACGTCCCTGACAAACGTCGCCGCGCCGCTCTTTGAAGTCGAAGATCCACCGGTGGCCACCGGCGCGTGGGACGGCGCCTGGCCGACCGCCGCGTCCGCGGTGGACCTCGCCACCGCCGGCATCACCACCATGCTTTGGGCCACGGGCTTCACCGGCCACGTCGACTGGGTCCACGGCTGCCCCGAAACGCCACGGGCCGGTCGGCGGCTCGGCGGCGTCGCCCCGATGCCCGGGCACTTCTGCTGCTGTCCGGCTTCATCGTGACCAGCCCGCCGAGGCGGCACCAGCCGCCACGCGCGGCGCGCCGGCCGGCGGACCGCTTCCCTCTACCCTAGGCGGCTCGCCAGCGCCGTGCCGTCCGGGCTGCCCCAGCCGGTGACCGCATTCCACCCCGGGCCACACTGATACCCGACGACGCCCGGCATGCTGTTGTTGCCCTCCAGGATGGGGTGAAA
>JAJYPH010000201.1 GCA_021795575.1 Bacillota bacterium | reverse complement strand
GGGCCGCCACGCCGCCCGGCTGTTGGAAGACCATAATTTCTGGCTGGACCAGCAGATCCCCTATGCCGCCCGGCGGCTGGCGCTCTTGACGGGCCAGCGGCTCCATGCGCTGGGCCTGGTGGCCGACCGGGAGGACATTTGGTATTTGGACATTCCCGCGTTGGTGGGCATGGGGGATGGATCGGACCTGGCGGCCCAGGTATCGTGGGCACGCGATGCGACGGCCGCGGGGGCATCCCGCGTGCCGCCTCGGGAGCTGGGTGGCCCCGCGCCGGTGCTGCCTCCCCACCCGATGACCGACCAGGGAGCCAGCATCCCCACGCCCGACGACACGGGCGCACTGGTCGCGGGCCAGCCCGGCAGCCGCGGCGTCGTCGTGGGCCCGGTGCGCGTCGTGCGCACGCTGGCCGACGCACCCACCCTGCAGCCAGGCGAGATTCTGGTGACCGCCAGCACCTCGCCGTCGTGGGTGCCCTGGTACCGGCTGGCCGGTGCCGTGGTGACGGATCAAGGCGGCCCGTTGGCGCACGCGGCGATCGTGGCCCGGGAGATGGGCATCCCGGCCGTGGTGGGCACGCGCACCGCGACGACCCGACTCAAAACCGGCATGATGGTGGAAGTGGACGGCACGCGTGGCCGCGTGCGGCTGGTGGATGCGGGGGTGGATGCGGGCTGACGGGCGGGGCCCGCGTGAGAGATTGGACCTGGGACCAATGGCCCCGAGACGGCAGGTGGCGCAGGCTCGCGGGGGAGCGTGAGAAATGGCAGGGATAAACGGGACGGGACCCAGAACCGCCGAGGCGGGCGCCCTCCAGGTGGAGAACCTCTCCAAAGTTTTCAAAACGCGCACCGGCGCCATCCGGGCGGTTCAGGGCGTGTCATTTCGGGTCGCGCCGGGCGAGGTGCTGGCGTTTTTGGGGCCCAACGGGGCAGGGAAAACCACCACCATCAAGATGACGGCCGGGCTGGTGCGACCCGACGCGGGCGACGTGCGGGTGGGGGGCGTATCGCTGTATGCCCGCCACGACGCGGTGACCGCGCAACTGGGGGCCGTGCTGGAAGGCAGCCGCAATCTCTATTGGCGGCTCACGGTGCGCGAGAATCTGGAGTACTGGGGCGCGATGCGGCGCATGCCGATTCGGGCCGCGCGCCGGCGCGCGGACGAACTGCTGGAGCTGGTGGGCCTGGCGGACCGAGCCCGCAACACGGTGCAAACCTTGTCGCGCGGCATGCAACAAAAAGTGGCGCTGTGCCAGGCGCTGATGCACCGGCCCCACGTGTTGCTCCTGGACGAACCCACGCTGGGTCTGGATTTCGAATCCGGCGAAGGCATCAAGCGGGTGGTGCGCCAGCTGGCCCAGGAGGGGACCGCGGTGTTGTTGACCACGCACCAGCTGGATGTGGCGCAGGAGCTGTCTGACCGCGTGGCCATGATCCGTGGAGGCCGGCTGGTCTTGGAAGGGGCGACGGCCGACGTGCTGACCCGCTACTCGCAGCCCGTGCTCACGGTGGTGGCGGCCACGCCGTGGCCGACCGACGTGGCCGCGCGGCTCATGGGGCTGCCCGCGGTCGTGACCGGCACGGACACGCTCACCGTGGATCTCACGGACGACCAAGGCAGCACGCTGTACCGGGTGCTGGAACGCCTGAATCCGCATCCGTTGGTCAAGATTGAACGACACCAGGCTGATTTGGCGCAGGTGTTCCAAGAAGTGATGGGTGAGGCCGCGGGGCAGATCGGGGAGGCGGCCTCCGTGGCCCTGCCCGCCGTGCCGGCCCGGGAAGGAGCGGTCACGTCATGATAGGCCTGTTGGTTGCCGAATGGCGCCGCACGCTGGTTGAAGCCGTGCGCTATCCCCTGGACACCCTGTCCGCGATGGTGACGCTGTTCATGCTGTTTGTGGGTCTGTTTTACGGGGCGCGCTACATCACGCAGTCGCCGGTGGGCGGGGGGCGGCTTGACACCGTAGTGCTTGGCTATGCCGTCTGGATGCTGATGATGGCCGCCACCAGCGACATGGGCTGGCAAATTCAAAACGAAGCCCAAAACGGCACGCTGGAGCAAGTGATGCTGGTGCCGTGGTCCAGCCGCCTGGTGTTTTTGGTGCGCGGGGTGATGGCCATCGCCGGGTTTCTGGTGCCGTGCGTGGTGATTATTGTCGCGCTGCTGGCCGTCACGCACGCGCACTTCGTCTGGACGCCGGTGGCGCTGGTGCCCATGGTGCTGGTGCTGGCCACCGCCTGGGGGCTCGGCCTTTTGGTGGCGAGCCTCGGCTTGCTCATCAAGCGGGTGGGGCAGATGATGCAGATCATTCAGTTTCTCCTGCTGTTCCTGATCATTGCGCCCATCGCCGTGCTCGCGGGCATTGGGTGGCACGTGGTCGCGATGCTGGTGCCGCTGACCGCGCAGGTGACGCTGCTGCGGGACCTGTTGAATGGCGTCGCCGTCAACCACTGGGTGTGGCTGGAGGCGCTGGTGAACTTCGCGGTGACGATGGCGGCGGGGCTTGCGCTGTTTGGCGGCGCCGACCGCTTGGCCCGGCGTCGGGGCATTCTCGGCCACTACTGATCCGGCCCGGAACCTTTGATCCGGCCCGGAACCTTGAGGGTGGGCGCGCGCCGGGATTGGCCCGAGGGACAATGGCCAAGAGGCCGGACGCGCCTAGACTTAAGGCAGCCCAGCCGGACGAGCGCCGTGCCCAGACGCGAGGACGGCCGCATCGGCTAGGACTGCGAAGTGGGACGCGGGAAGGAAGTTGAAGGCGTGGCAAGCCAAAATTGGCGAGGGATGGGGTGGGGCCACCGGCGATGGGGCTGGACGATGCCCAACGCGGTGGCAGCGGCCCTGCTGCTGGTGTGGGGGGCGTCGTTGGCGCTCCAAGGCCTCGGGCTCGGCGCCACCGTGGCCGCCCAGGTGCTGAACCGCGACTGGCCGGTGCTGTTTTTGGCCATCGGGGTGGTGGGTTTGATACCCCGACGGCTGTGGGGGGCGGGACGAAGCTTCTATGCCCTCCTGATCGCCGGGAGCCTCCTGCTGCTGGCCAGCACCATCTCGGTGCCCGGACTCAATGTGGGCGACTTGATATGGGCCGCCGTCATCGTCGGCGCCGGCGTATGGCTGGTGGCGCGGCGCCGGTGGTGGCGGTGGTGAGCCGCCGCGGGGGATCGTGGTCCATGGGCAGCGACAGCCTCGTCACGTGGACCATCGGGCTCATCCTGGTGGCGTGGGGCGCGACGCTGGCCGTGAGTGGACTCGGCCTCGCCCACGAACCCGTGGGCCACCTGATCGACGTGTACTGGCCGCTGCCGTTCATGGCGCTGGGGCTGGTGGGCATTGTGAACCGGCTGGCGGGGCGCGGGGACGCGTTCATTCCGGTGGCCGTCCTGGTGGCTGCCGCCGCGATTATGGCGGGCCACTTGCACATCGGCCACATCAACGGCTGGACGCTGGTGTGGGCGGGGGGGATTCTTTTCATCGGGCTCGAGATCTTGGCACCCAACATGCGCCGTCGCCGACGCGGTGGCAGCTACTGGGGCGTGGGGGACCTGAACATCGGGCCCGAGATCACCATCGAGTCCGATCGTCCCCGGAAACGGGGTGGGGGGACGCAGCACCACCTGAACCACGCGATCGGTGACCTGCGCCTCGACCTGTCGGACATGCAGCTGCCGCCCGGGGAAAGCACGTGGTTCGTGTCTGCCCTCATTGGGGAAGTGACGGTGCTGGTACCGGAGGGGCTGGCGGTGGACATTGAGGCGCAGGTGCGCGTGGGGGAGATTCGCCTGTTCCACCAGCAGGCGGACGGGTTCGCCCGGAACATGGTGTTCACGAGCCCCGGCTATGCTGATGCCGAGCAGAAGGTGAACATTCGCGCCAGCCTCTTGGTGGGCGAAATCACCGTGCGGCGGTTTTAGGATGGCGGACCAGATGGCCGGTGCCGGCTCCCCGGATGCCGGGGGCGGCGCCGGCGCGTCCGTGGCGGTGTCGGTGCTGGGCATCGACTGGGAGATTGCCGGCTTTGGCGCCCTCATTGGCGCGGTGGCCGCGGCGGTGGCCGGCCTGTTGGCGCACGAAGCCCCGCTTCAGCTGGTCCTGCCGGTGGCGCTGGGGGCTGGAGCCGGCGGCGTGGGGGGCTTTTGGCTCGCCCGCCCCTTAAAGCACGACCTGTCCGAGTTGAACACGTACGCCGCCCTGTTGGCGCGCGGCCAGCTGCATGCCGAAGCGCCGACCGGAGACGGGGGAGGCGAGTTCCAGTACCTCATGCGCCAGCTCGCGGTGATGGCGGCCTCGCTGGCGGCCCAGGTGGAGGCGCTGCGCCGCTTGGCGGACGACCGGGTGCGCCTGGCCGAGCGCGCCGAACGCCTGTCGGTGGTGGAAGAACGGCAGCGCCTGGCGCGCGAACTGCACGACACCGTGAGTCAGGAGTTGTTTGCCATTGCCATGACCGTGGGCGCCGTGCGCCGTGCGCTGCCGGCGCCCAAGGGGGCAGCCGCTGAGCAGCTCGCGCTGGTGGAGGAGGGCGCCCGACGCGCCCAGGCCACCATGCGCGGCCTGATTCGCGCGCTTCGGCCGGTGGAGCTGGGCAGCCAAAGTTTAACGGCGGCGCTGTCAGCCCTCCTGGACGATGTAGAGGCACGGCAGAGCGTCGGCGTCCACGCGGACTTGGCCGAAGACGAGTCGGCCGCGCTGTCGCCGGCGGTGGAGGACGCGCTGTTTCGGATTGCCCAGGAGGCGGTGTCGAACGCGGTGCGCCACGGGGAGCCCGCCCATCTGTGGGTGGCGCTCACCCAGCACGAGGGCGTCGCGGTCCTGTCGGTGCGGGACGACGGGCGTGGGTTTGACCCCGGGGCCACGCCGGCCCATATAGGCCTCCGCACCATGCGGGAGCGGGCCGCCGAGGTGGGCGGCCGCCTAGCGGTGCAGAGCGAACCCGGGCAGGGCACCACGGTGACGGTCCGCGTGCAGGACCCGGGTGGGACCCGCGATGCGGCGGACTTCGGGGACTCGCCAGACGGCGACGAGGCGTAACAGGAGGGGACGCATGAGCATTAGGGTGCTGGTGGTGGACGACCACGCGGTGGTGCGCCGGGGATTGGCGGCGCTGTTGGCCACCGATCCGGAACTGGTGGTGGTGGGCGAGGCCGGGTCGGGCGAGGAGGCGGTGCGGCTCGCGGCGACGGTGAATCCTCAGGTGGTGCTCTTAGACCTCATGATGCCCGGCATGAACGGCGTGGCGGCGGCGCCCCGCATCAAAATGGCCGCGCCCGGGGCCGCCATCCTGATGCTGACCAGCTACACCGACGCCGACCTGATTGAACCGGCGCTGGCCGCCGGAGCGCTCGGGTATCTGCTGAAAACCGCCTCGACCGACGAGGTGCTGTCGGCCGTGCGGCGGGTGGCCGACGGCCGCCGCGTGATGGACCCGGCCGCCGAGGACGCCCTGGCCCAATATGCGGGGGTGGACCTCACCCTGCGCGAGCGGGAGGTGTTGAACCTGGTGGCGGATGGATTGAGCAACGCCGAGATTGCCGAGCGGCTGACCATCACGGTGCGGACGGTCAAGGCGCACATTTCGAGCCTGCTGCAGAAGCTGGCACTGGCGGACCGGACCCAGCTGGCCATCTACGCCCTGCGCCAGCACACCCGGCCTTCCTGACCCCCCCCCCCCCCCCCCCCCCCCCCCCCCC
>JAJYPH010000001.1 GCA_021795575.1 Bacillota bacterium | reverse complement strand
TCGATGGACGACCGCGGCAAGGTGGCTCTGTCTATACGGCAGGCCAATCCCAATGCGGCGCCCGGCCCACGCGGCAGCGGCGGTGGGGGCGGACGGCGGCCACGCAGCGGCGGCGGCGGCCGGGGCGGCGCGCCCAGCTTCGAAGATAAATTGTCGCGCTTCATGAAGGACAGCGAGTCGCGCCTGTCGGACCTGCGCAAGAGCAACGACAGCAAGCGGGGCGGTCGAGGATCCTGACCCGGCCGGGTTGGCGGAACAGGCAGACGCGTTCGACTTAAAATCGAATGGGGTTTCCCCGTGTGGGTTCGAACCCCACACCCGGCACCAGCTAGCTTTCCCCCGCACGCCTCCCCGCCCGAGATCCTGTGTACCCCGGCTGGCGTACTCTTGCTTGGCAGAATCAAGAGAGAAGGGTACGCACGCATGGACAGGAAAACCAGGCAGCGGGGCCGGATGGCCGTGGCGTTGGGGTTCGTGGCTTTCGCGGCGATGAGCCTGGCTGGCTGCGGCGCGGCATCCGCCGCGAATCCACCGGCGCGTCATCACCAAGCGGCGGCGTCCTCCCCGTGGCTCACCTTCAGTGCCAGTCAGCGCACCGCGGCCGTCACCCTCATTGCCGGCTACAAGGGCGCGAACAGCGGATTCAACTACGACGGCTACGCGCACGGCCAGATGGTGGTCTCCATCCCGGCGGGCTACACCGTCACCGTCACGCTGAAGAACCAGGGATCGCTGCCGCATTCGGCGGCGGTGGTGGCGGGGTCTCCCGCGTCCACGACGCTCGCGTTTGCCGGTGCGTCGGCTCCCAGCCAGAACACCAGCACGGGGCTGGCCATAGGACAGTCCGCCGAGTTTCACCTCACCCCCAAGCACGCGGGCACGTTTTACATCGTCTGCCTCGTACCGGGCCACGAACAGCTGGGCATGTGGTTGAAGCTCGTGGTCACCAGCGGGGGCGTACCCTCACTCAGTGACTGAGGAATTCACTGATTGAGAACCGGCGTGGCGGGGGATGGCCAGGCATCGGACCTGGGCCGACCCGTTCGCCCACGCGGCCCGGCATCCCCCGGCCGGCCTGACGGCTGGCGAAGGCGGGTGACGGTGCCGGCATCTCTTGTGGAGAGGCCACTCTACACATACACTAGGTGTAGGAGGTGCACCGTGATTCGAAAGCAGATTTTCTTAGGCGCGGATCAAAACGAATCCCTGAAGCGCCTGGCCCGGCGCACCGGGCGTTCGGAGGCATTCATCATCCGCGAAGCGATTGAGACGCGACTCGCGGCCGAGCGGACGGCGGACGGCGCATGGGAGGGTCTACTGGACCGCTGGAGGCGGGCCGGCCAGGGCCAGGAGGCGCGATCCTGGTCGCGCAACGCCATTTACACAGAACGACTGGGCAAATACGGACCGGCCGACGATGACCCTGATTGACACCAACATCTTGATTTACGCGTCCGGCGTGAACGGCAACCGGGCGCGCCAAGGCATCGCCCTGGCCACGCTCGAGGATACGCGGCCGGAGGGAGCGCTGGCGGTCCAGGTGCTGGCCGAGTATTCTCACGTCATGCTGCGGTATCGTGTGCCCCTGGGCACGGTGCGTCAGGACGTCGCGTCGCTCAGAGCGGCGTGGACCATTTTCAGCCCGGATGCGGAGACGGTAGGTCTCGCGCTTCTGGGAGTCGAGGCGCATCGGCTGAGCTTTTGGGACGCGATGTTATGGGCTTTGGCCAAGCAGAACGGCGTCACCGTGATTTTAAGTGAGGACGGTCCCAGCGGGTGCGTCGTGGGCCAGGTGGCGTTCCGGTCCCCTTTCTGAGGAACAGCGCGGGCCACCCGCTCGTGGGAGGGGCCAGCGGCTAGGCTAGGACCTGCTTCCGCGACACGACGAGGGGGGACACCCATGGATGACCGCGTGGAGACCGAAGGATTGCCGAGTGAGGACCGCTTTCGGGGGACGCTCTTGGGCGGAGGCCTCGGGGACGCGCTAGGACTGCCCTACGAAGGCCGCCAACTCGACTACGCGACGCTGCGCCCCCTGCAGTTCGTCGGCCACCACCCTGGGAGAATCTCCGACGACACCCAGCAAACGATTCTGGTGGCCGAAATGCTATTGGAGCGCGGCTGGCTGGACCCGGTCGATTTGTCGGCCCGCCTGCAGGACTAGGTGTCCTGGGGCGTCGGCAAGGGCCGGTGGACCGAAGCGGCGCTGTGCGCCTTTCCCACGCACCACGACCACATGGCGGTGGCCAGTGCCGTCGTGATGGCCGATGCGGTGGCGTCCCTCATCGTGACCGCGCCGGAGCAGTTTGACGCCCGCCGCTTTGCGGAGGAGCTGGCCCGGACCGCGGCCGCCTGGGATCGGCGCCGGGTGCCCGAGCGACGCGACCCCGCGAGTTGGACCTCGTTGGCCGAACGGCTGGCGGAGGTGCCGGCGTATCTGGATGCGGAGCCGGCCGCCGCGATTCGCGACCACTTCTGGAGTGGGGCGTTCGTGCTGGAAAGCCTGCCGGCCGCGGTGTGGTGTTTCCTGCGCCACCCGCAGGACCCGGGCGCCACCTTGCGCGAGGCGCTCCGCGTGGGCCACGACACCGATACCGTGGCCAGTTTGGCGGGCACGCTGGCGGGGGCGCTCAACGGTGCGTCCCGGCTGCCCAACGCACTCCTCGCACAGCTGGAGGGGCGCGACCGGCTGACCGCCGCCGCCCAGGGGCTCTGCCGCGCGTCGGGCGGGATGGCCTGAGGCGCCCCCCCCCCGAGCTTCACCCTACTCGTTGGCGGCTGGGTCCCTCTCGGTTCGAGCCGCCACCAGGTTCAGCGCGCGGCCGGGTACGTACACGACGCGGGCGGGGGCGTGCCCCCCGAGGGCGGACTGTACGCGCTCCCGCTCGAGCGCTTGGGCCAGCGCCTGTTCCTGGGTGCCGCCGACGGCCACGACGATGCGGTCGCGGACCCGTCCGTCCACCTGCACCGCGATTTCCACCTCGGCGTCCACCAGGTACGCCGGGTCCACCGTGGGCCACCGGGCGTCCTGACTCAGCATCCCCGCGTGTCCCAGCCGCTCCCACAGTTCTTCGGTGATGGCGGGCGCCAACGGCGACAGCAGAATCACCAGCGTCTCCAGCTCCGCCCGGGTGACCGTGTCGCGCGCGGCCGTGAGCGCATTGGCGTAGGTCATCAGGGTGGACACCGCGGTGTTGTGGTGCAGCGCCGCGTAGTCGCTGCCCACCTTGGCGATGGTGCGGTGCCGCTCGCGTTCACGCGCTGCGGGGGGCGCGGCGTCGGGAACCCCGCGGCTGAGGACCTCGTCCACGAGGTCCCACACCCGGTGCATGAAGCGATACACCCCCTGGATGCCTTGGTCGCTGAAGTCGCCACCTTCTTGATACGGGCCCATGAACATCAGGTAGGTGCGCACCGAATCGGCGCCGTAGCGGTCAAACAGCTCGTCCGGGTTGATGACGTTGCCCCGCGACTTGGACATCTTGGCCCCTTCGTGAATCATGGTGCCGTGCGCGCGGAACACCCGGAACGGTTCCTCAAACGGCAGGTGCCCCATGTCATGGAGCGCCATCGAGATGAAGCGCGTGTACAGGAGGTGCAGCACCGCGTGCTCATGCCCGCCGATGTACATGTTGACCGGCAGCCACTTGGCGATGCGGTCGGGGGAGAGCGCCCGCTCCGTCTCCTCGGCTGAGGGATAGCGCAGATAGTACCAGGCGGAGTCCAGGAAGTTGTCCGACACGTCCGTTTCCCGGCGAGCGGGCCCGCCACACTGGGGACACGTCGTCTCGACAAACGCGGACACCGAGGCCAGGGGGGATTCGCCGGTTCCCAGCGGGCGAAAGTTCTCCACGTCCGGCAGCATGACCGGCAACTCGGACTCTGGCACGGGCACGGTGCCGCAGGTTGGGCACAGCACCATGGGAATGGGCGGACCCCAGTACCGCTGCCGCGAGATGAGCCAGTCCCGCAGCCGGTACGTCACGCGACGCTGCCCCAGGCCCTCCCGTTCCGCCCAGTCCATGACCTGCTCGCGGGCGTCCGGGCTGCTGAGCCCATTGAGGAGCCCGGAGTGAATCACGGTGCCGGGTCCCCCGTAAGCTTCGGTGGGGGTCGCCGGCACTCCCCCGGGCGGCTCGATGACCCAGGGGATGGGTAGGCCAAACGCGTTGGCGAATTCAAAGTCGCGCTGGTCGTGCGCGGGCACTGCCATGATGGCGCCGGTTCCGTAGCTGCCGAGGACGTAGTCGGCCACCCAGATGGGCACCTCGCGGCCAGTGGCCACGTTTAGGGCGCGAGCGCCGGTGTCCACCCCGGTTTTGGCGCGGTTCACGTCGGTGCGCTCCTGGTCGCGGCGCGCCAGGGCCGCCGTCACATAGGCTTCCACGGCAGGACGTGCGCCGTCGGTGGTGATGGCGGATACGAGGGGATGCTCGGGAGCCAGCACCACGAACGACGCACCGTGCACCGTGTCGGGGCGCGTGGTGAAAAACGCCACGGCGGTGCCGGGGTGGCCCACCACGGGGAAGGACAGCTCCAACCCGGCACTCCGCCCAATCCAATTGCGCTGCGCCGTTTTTATCGTCGGCGACCAGTCCATCTCCTCCAGATGGTCCAACAGTCGGTCGGCGTACTGGGTGATTTTCAGGAACCACTGCTCCAGATGGCGGGTGACCACCAGCGTGCCGCATCGTTCGCAGGCTCCCTGCACCACCTGCTCGTTGGCCAGGACGGTGAGGCACGAGGGGCACCAATTGACCGGCGCCCGCTTCTTCTCCGCCAACCCGCGGTGGTACAGCTGCAGAAACACCCACTGCGTCCACCGGTAGTAGGCGGGCGACGTCGTATCCACGGCCTGCGACCAGGCGAAGCGACCCTCCATCCGGTGCAGCTGTTCGCGGAAGTGGCTCACGTTGTTGGCAATCAGGCGGGCGGGATGCACGTTCATCTTGAGTGCGAAGTTCTCACTGTGGATGCCGAACGCGTCAAACCCCATGGGCTCAAAGACGTCGTGCCCCAAAAGCGCCATGTAGCGGCCGTACGTGTCGCCCCCCGTGTAGGCGAACACATTGCCAATGTGCAGGCCTTCCGCCGACGGATAGGGGAACATGACCAGGTTGTAGAACGGGCGCGGTGCCTGGTCCAGGTCCACCTCACCGACCCCCGCCTGCTCCCAGCGCTCCCGCCACTTGGCCTCGACGGCCATAGGGTTGTACCGCACGCGCATCGTCTGCATCCTCCTCTGCATCCCCTTCGCATTCTCGGGGCCGCTGGCGCTGGTCGGGATGGCGTAACGCCGAACGACCCGCGGCTAGCCGCAGGACAAACGCGTCGTGTCATCCGGGTTGACCGCGAGTATATCATCCCCGGGTGCTCTGGCGAAACTCTCGCGGTCCTCTTCGGGACGAAGGGCCCCGCGCAGCTCTGCGGGGCGGTCCAAGGGACCAAACCCGATGGGCGTTTGGACCTATTGTGCACCGGCGTAATCCGTCACACTGAGGCGCAGGAGTGTCGCCGGCACACACGGCGCGCGAGGGGGGATAGGGGTGCGGCGACAAAGTCGGCACGGCGGACGGCGATGCAAATAGGTGGGCTCTTTCTTGACCGGGCCGGCGCTCCCCGCCTCTTCATCCGGCGGGTCAGCCCCGAACCGGGTGCGGTGCGGGCGCACCTCCTGCTGGTGCACGCCTCCATGGTGCACTCCGAGTACTACCTGCCGCTGGCCGCGGACCTTGCCAGCGGCGGCGTGGCCGTGTGGCTTCCGGACCTCCGCGGCCACGGTCGGTCGGGCGGCGTGCCCGGCCATCTGATGGATTGGCGGGATCACGTGAGGGATTTGTCTGACGCCTACCAGGTGATGCAGCGCGAGGCGCACGCCGGCACGCCGCTGCTCCTGGGTGGCGAAAGCTACGGGGGGTTGGTGGCATATTTGGCCCTCCAGGGGCGGGGGGTGGCGCCCGCGGGGTCGATCCTGCTGTCTCCGGCGCTGGGACTCACCTTTACCGTGGGACCCACCGTGCGTTGGTGGTTGGGTCACACCGGGCATGCGTTCTCGTGGATTCGTCCGTTAAAGCCGCTCGGCTACGCCGGCATTTCGGCGGATCCCTATATCGGGCACCTTATCGAACAGGACCGGCAGGCCAGCCGCCACTACACGCTGGGGTTTCTCACGTGCCTGCTGGCGGCCGTCGACCAGGCCGCCGCCGCGCCCTTGCCCCCGGCCTCCCCGATGCTGGCGCTGCTGTCCGCCGGCGACAGTGTTTGTGACAACCGGGTGGCCCAGCAGCGGCTGGGCGGCCGGCCCGGGATCACGCTCAGGACGCTGGCCGCGCCCCAGCACAGCCTGGTGGCCGACCTGTCGACGAGCCTCGCCGAACAGCTGCTGGCCTGGATGGACGGCGCGGGCCTCTACCGCCCGGCCGGCCGGACCGCCCGGGAGGGGGGATGGTCGTGAGACCCGACGGGTCCGACGAGTCGTACCAAGGGCTCAGGTACCACCTGAACCCCGCCCGCGTGGCGGCGCAGCGACTGGCACCCGGGTCGGCGCTGGCCCTGGGTTTGGGCGCCATGCGTCTGGAAGCGCTGCCGCCCCCGCATCTCCCCTCCGATGGGGATTGGGTGGCTCTGGAGCCCGTCTGGAGTGGCATCTGCGGGTCGGATCTGGGCATCATCACGGGGCGGTCCTCCCCTTATTTGGCCCCGTTGACGCAGTTCCCGGCCGTTCTGGGGCATGAGGTGGTGGCGCGGCGCTTGGACACCCGCGCGGCGGTGGTGGTGGACCCGTCGCTGGGATGCCGCGCGCGCGGCTTGCCGCTGTGCCGGGCCTGTGCCGCACACGCGGACGACGGCTGTGAACGGCGAGCGGATCAGGGGCTGGGACCGGGCCTCCTGCTGGGCTTCCACGGTCAGCTGCCCGGGGGCTGGGCGACGCGCCTGTGGGCGCCGGCGGCCCAGCTGATCCCAGTGCCGGATCGCCTGCCGCTCCGGCGCGCGGTGCTGGCCGAGCCCCTGGCGATTGTGCTGGCCGGGTTGGCCCGCCTGCGCTGGGAGAAGGTGGAGAGCGTGCTGGTGCTGGGGGCCGGGACGTTGGGCCTGCTGGCCACCTGGGCCCTAGCGGGCTTCGACGAGGCGGAGGTGGTGGTACAGGTGCGCCACCGCCACCAGGGAAGCATGGCGCGGGTGCTGGGGGCGCACCGTCTGGTGGGCGGGGGCGTCCGCGAGCGGGCGGTGCTGGCGGGCCACCCGCTGGCGCCCCCCATGTGGGGAGCGCCCGCCCTGCATCCATGGGGGTCCGACGTCGTGGTGGATACGGTGGGGAGTCCCCAGACCATGGCGGAGGCGCTGGCGCTGTGCCGACCCGGGGGTCAGGTGCTGGTGCTGGGGGCGCTGGCCCGCCCGCCGGCGGACGTCTCGCCGCTGTGGACCCGCAATCTCACGGTGGTGGGAACCTATGGCTACTACGCAGGTGGCGTCAACCAGCTGCCAGTGGCCGTGACCCGGCTGGCCGACGCGCCCGTGCTGGACGCCCTGGTAACCCATGCGTACCCGCTGGACGAGTATCGCACGGCTCTGCGCTCTTTGCCGCATCATCGGGACGGCGCCATCAAGGTGGCGTTTGCGGTGGCCCCCGATGCCCAGGCGCCACCGGCACGATGACCGGGGCGCAGTGGGGATCCTGTGCCAGGGCGTCGCCGGTGAGGGCATAGGCGCGAGCCCGGGATCCCCCGCACACCTGACTCCAGGCACACCACCCGCAGCGCCCCCCCAACTCGGCGGCGTTGCGCAGACTTTTGAACAGGGGCGCCGACCGGTAGAGCGCCTGCGGGGAGTGTTGGCGGACATTGCCTGCACTGAGCGGCAGGTCCGGTCCCGGCCACACCTCGCCGCCCGCCGTGATGTACAGCATGCCCTGGGCGTCCCGGACCATCGGTTCAAGCGTCCGTCCGTCCGGCTGGGGATGCAGGTGGCGGATGAAATGCGGCGCCCCCTCCGTCGTGACCGGAAACGGCGCGCTGGCGGCATAGCGGCCGAGCCAAGCCAGCACCCGCTCCAGCCGTACCGCCCGGAGCGGCTCCGACCGGGGGACGGCGGCCGTGGGCACCACGAAGGACACGTCCCACCGGGACACCTGGAGGCTGGGGAGCAGAGCGGCAATGCCCATCAGGTCGGGCGCGGTGAGCGCCGTCACGCGGGTGGTGGCATAAAGCCGCATGCCCGCCGCCACCACGGCGCGGGCGTACACCAGCGTCGCGCCGTCCGTGTGGCGCATCCCCGGGATGCCCGCAAGCGGGCTGTCCAGCGCGGTATCGACGTGCAGCACGATGTGCTGCACCCCCATCGCGGCCCAAGCCCGCAGGGACCGGGTGGTGCAGGGGGCCATGGGATGCAGTGCCAAGCCGGTGGGGAAGCCGTGGGACGTGAGCGCATCCACCAAGCCCGACAGGGGGAGGCCCCGGTCCGACGGCGCCAGCGGGTCCACACCAGCCAGCACCACCGTGGGGCGCTCGGCCGCGCGCGCCATGCGGCGAACCACGCGCCGCGCCTCGCGGAGCGTCAGCGGGACCGCGGGGGGCGTGGACCGGACCGGCGGACCCGCGCCTACGTCCCACACCACCCGCTGCAACGGCGCCATCGGCCCCGAGGTCATCCCACTCCCCCCGTTAGTCGCCCCTCGCCATGACCGGGAGGCACGGCGGACGTCGGTGCTACGCACGCTACTGCATGGGAACGGTGGGGCGCACCCGGTCAGCCAATCGGGCCAGGATGTCGGGAAAATTGGGACCGGTGGCCGTGATGCCGTGGTTCTTCAGTCCGATGATCGTCGACTCGGGATGGGGGTCCTGGTCCAAGAGGTCGGACATGGCCTGGCCCATCTCAATCGTGCCGCAGGGATAGTTGACACTCGTGCTGACGACGCCCTCCACCCACGCGTGGATGTGAATCAGAGCCCCGATGCCCGGGTGTCGCCGGTAAATGCCCCAGTGTTCGACGGCATCCACCGACACTCTGAGAGGGTCGGAATCGGGGCGCACCGAAATGCGCATGGCGTTGGCCACGGGGTCGTACGTTTTCACCAGGAGAATGTCCCGGCCCACGGTGCCCACTTTGCCTTTGTCCACGCCGCTGGCGGACATCCAGAACCGCTCGGCATCCAAGCGGGCGCTCAGGTTGCCGTAGGAGAGCCCGCCGATGCCAAACAGGTGCCGCATCTGCCGCATGTCCTCGGGCGGCAGAAATTCCGACATGGGAAAGGGCGTGGGAAACAGGTGCCACTGGTCCAGCGTGCGGGCCGCGTCGGCCAGCTGCCGCGTCACCTCCGTGCCGTCCGCGAGTTCGTCGGGCAGGTCCTCGTCAAACACGTTGTTGATGACCAGATGAGACTCGGCCAGCGGCGCCACCCGCTCGTACACCGACTCGAACCACGCGTCGCCGGCCAGCCCGTCGACCGTGTAGTTGCCCAGCTCCGGGGTGACCAACGCCACCCGGGCCTGTCCGGCCGGGGCGTCCCCGCCATACATGAGCAGGTTGGAGATGGACCGGATCAGCATCGGGTAGAGCGCTTTCAGGCGCTCGGTCGTCGGCAGGGGCGTCCCCTCCACCATGGCCACGACAAACGTGGCCTGGTACTGGCGCCGAAACGGGCGGGGGCGATCCGGATCTACCTGGTGAAACACCAGGTCCGCCCCCACGAGCGTGGGCGACAACGTGTGCCCGTGCCGGGTCAGCGTCCGCGCCAGGCCCGCGCGCATCGCCGTCATCCACTCCGAGGCGTCCTCGCCCCAGTCAAAGCCAAAACGCATCGCACTGCCTCCTTGTAATCTGCCGGTCGTTTTGGACGCATCGCCCGTCCTGGCGGTCGTAGCGGCCGCCATCGCGTCGCTGTTCATGGTGTCCTCCGTACGAGCGGACCCTCGGGCTTTTCCAGCGCTCGGACCCAATCGCCGAGCGTCCCCGAGGGACCCGTGTCCACGCCGGCCATGGGCGGGCCCACGTAGGCGGTCGCCATGCCCACCTTGCGAGCGGCCACGTCGCGGAAGTAGTCGTCGCCCACCATCAGGCAGTCGGCCGGCGCCACCTCAAGCCGGTCGGCGAGCTCTTGGTAGTAGGCCGGCTGCGGCTTCACGGACTCCATGGCATCGGTGGCCACCAGGTCCCACGGCACGTCCAACAGACCCGCCCGCCGGAGTCGCTCGTCAATGACCGGCCGTGGGTAGATGGGCATGGTGGCCACGGCCAGCTTCATCCCGTGCGCCCGCCCGACGGCGACCAGGTCGTGCGCCCCGGGCATCGGCGATCCGCCTGGATAGATGCCGGTGAGGTCTCCCTGGACAAATTCCTCGAATCGCTGCCGCAGGGCGGCCGCCGGCATCTGGAGTGCGTCGCCCAGTGCCGCCCACAGCATGTCGCTGTTGGAGCGGCCGGGATGACCGGTGCGGTTCACCATCACGGGGACGGCCGCCGACCACAGAGCTTCGCTGAAGCGAGGCGGCTCCACCATCGGTGCCATCCACTGGGTGACGGCCGCCAGGTACGCTTCCAAAAAGGCGTCGCCGTCCAGATCCAACAGCGTGCCGTCCAAATCCAAGAGCAAGGCTCTCAGCACTCGTCATCGCCCTCCCTGCCGCGGTGCGGCCCGATCGGTCCGTGGTTCGTCGAGATGTTCGCGAGAAGTCGGCCACGCGTGTCAGAAGTACGTCGGCGGCGCCTCGTGGAGGTCGATCCACGTCGCCTGGGTGTCGAGGAACTCCTCCAACCCCGCCCGGCCCAACTCGCGGCCCCACCCGCTCGCCTTCATGCCTCCGAACGGCACCGTGGGGCTCTGCATCTGCGATGTGTTGATCCACACGGTGCCGGCCGCGAGCTCGCCACTGATGCTGAGGGCTCGGCGCAGGTGGCGGGTGAAGACGGCGGCCGCCAATCCATAGGGGGTGGCGTTGGCCAGCGCCACCCCCTCCGGGTCCGTGGCGAACGGGGTCACGACCGCCACGGGGCCAAACAGCTCTGCTTGGAACGCCGAGAGCTCCGGCGAGACGTCCGCCAGCACGGTGGGCGCGTAAAAGTATCCCGGACCGGGCAACGGGTGGCCCCCCAAGAGGCACCGCGCCCCTCCCGCCCGCGCACGGTCCACATGGTCCTGAATCACGGTCAGCTGGTTCGCGCGCACCAGCGGGCCCAAGTCGGCGTCGGGGTCCGTGGCCGCGCCCACCCGAAGGGCCTGCGCCCGTGCGGTGAACTGCTCCAGAAACGCGTCGTACTGGCTTTGGTGGACGAGAATCCGGCTGGCCGCCTGGCACACCTGCCCGCTGTTGAAGTAGACGCCAAACAGGCACTGGCTGACGGCGTTGTCCAAGTCGGCATCGGCAAACACCAGGGCGGGTGATTTGCCGCCCAGCTCCAGCTGCACCCGCTTCAACCCCTGGCCCGCCTGGGCCGCCACCGCGCGCCCCACGGCGGTGGATCCGGTGAACGAAATGTGCCGCACCCCCGGGTGGGCACAGAGTGCCGCGCCCACGTCGTCCCCGCCCGGCAGCACGTTGACCACCCCCGGAGGCACCCCGGCCGACTCCAGTAGGGCCACCAGCGCGAGCGCCGTCAGCGGCGCCTCGGGGGCGGGCTTCAACACCACCGCCGTGCCGGCGGCCAGCGCCGCGGCCACCTTCCACACGGGAAGCAGCAGCGGAAAGTTCCACGGGGTGATGAGGGCGGCCACCTCCACGGGACGACGGGTGGTGAACACATGAAACGCCGGGTCCACGCCCGGGATGTCGACGGGCAGGGTTTCTCCGCCCACACTGGCCACGAGCCCGGCATAGTAGTCCAGCACGCCCGCGGCGTACGGCACCTCGACGTAGCGCGCCGCCGTCTCGGGCATCCCCATCTCGTGCGCGATGAGGCGGGCCAGTTCGCCGTCGTGCGCCCGGAGGGCTTGTGCGGCGCGTCCCAACACACGCTGGCGCTCCAGCACGGGGATGCCGCGCCACCGCCGATCTTGAAACGCGGTCTCGGCGGCGGTGACGGCACGGTGCACGTCGGCAGGGCCGGCCGCGCCGACGGTGGCAAACACCGATCCGTCGGACGGCGACACGACGTCGAGCGGCACGGCGCCCGCGTGCCGTACCCCGTCGGTCCACGGCCCATCGGGCACCCACACGGGGATCACCGGCGGGGGCCCGCCGCCGGCGGGAGCAAATCCCCGTGGCCCTGGCTGGTCAGGTATTCGGCGTACAGAGGGTAGATGGCGTCGAGATGCGGCAGCAGTTTCATCGCGCGCGACAAGGGCCCCTGAGCGCGCACCTGCTGCCGGGCCAACGCCTGTTGGAGGTCGAGGAGGCCGAGCCAGAAGCGGTGCGCCGTGTCGCCGTCCTGGCGAAAGGTCAGAAGCGGCGTGGGCCCGGTCGGGCCGAACACCAGGCGAAAGGGAGCATGCACCGACCCAGGCGTCTTTGGAGACTGGACGGACGCGGTCTCCGGCACCCAGGAGATTTGTGCGGCCGGCCGCTCGAAGATAAACGCGATGGGTCCGCCTACCTGATGAATCAGGTGCGCCTCGTCCGTCCAGCGGACGCGGTCCGCAAAGAATCCTCCGAGAATCTCATAAAGAACATCGGCATCAGCAAACACCGTCATGTCATTCTTCCCCCACTTGCGCTGGAAAACTGGCCGGCCCACGGGTGGCCGGCGCCTCGGCATCCCCGAACACCACCACGGGCCGCGCGACGCGACCGGTCAGGAGGTCGTTCAGGGCTTCGGGAACCTCGTGGAGCGCATACGTGTGCGAGGTGAGCGGCGCGAGCTTCAGCAGCCCAGACCGCCACAGCGCCTCGAGCCGCGGGATGTCGCGCGCGGGGTGGGACCCGCCCAGCCAGGACCCGGTCAGCGTTTTCTCCTGGGAGGGCAACGCAAACGCGTTCAACGACACCTCGGCATTGGGTTCGGGGACGCCCACCATGACGGCGGTGCCGCCGCGGCGGACGGCGTTGAACGCCAGCGCCATCAGGGGTACGTGGCCGACGGCCTCGAAGGCCACATCCACGCCCCGCCCGTGGGTCAGATCCAGCAGGGCGGTCAGAACGTCTTCGGAGGCGTCCACGGTGTCGGTCGCCCCCAGCTCGCGGGCCAAGTCGCGCTTCCAGCCGATGGGGTCCACCCCGATGATCCGCGCGGCGCCGGCGATGCGGGCCCCCTGAACCACGTTCTGTCCCACTCCCCCCAGGCCGAGCACCGCGACCGTGTCGCCGGGGACGATCGGGGCGCGCAGCGCCGCCCCGA
Organism: Bacillota bacterium; assembly: GCA_021795575.1. GTDB lineage: Bacteria > Bacillota > Sulfobacillia > Sulfobacillales > JAIMBI01 > JAJZWV01. Next base: position 60,858 of record JAJYPH010000001.1, on the reverse strand, counting down.
CTCCGGTTTGCACCGCGCAACCCAAAAGCGCCGCGTCGCTCCAGGGCATGTCGGACCCGATGCGCACCACCGCGGACTCCGGAACCACGGCGGCGGTGGCCAGCGTGCCGCTCCAGGAAAATCGGTGCAGAGGCTGCCCACGCCAGCGGAGCGGCGTGTGCCCGTCCGCTCCCGTGCCATCCACCGCGCCTCGGTTGGCGGCCTCACACAGCTCGGGGGCGCCGTTCAGGCACCAGAAGCAGTGCCCGCAGACGGGAACCCACGTGACGACCACCCGATCCCCCACCACTACACGTTTGACGTCCGCGCCGACCTGGGTCACCGTGCCGCTCGCCTCGTGGCCCAACACCATGGGCATGGGCAGCGGCAGGGTGCCGGTCACCGCATGCCAGTCACTGTGGCAGATCCCGGCGGCCTGAATACGGACGCCCACCTCACCGGGGCCAGGCTCCTCGAGCTCGACCCACTCCACCTGGGGGGTCTGGTCGTAGTCCGCGATGACGACCGCCTGGATTGTCTGGGTTCTCAGCGCCACTCCGCCCCCCGCCCCTTCTCCAACTCTCGTCGCGGCCGGCCGTGCCGGGCGCACAAACTCACGCTAGCAACGGGGCGACCCACGGAACAGTCGCCGCTCGTTCCCATTTCGCGGGGACCGGATGGCCCCCAATCCCCCGGTCGGATGAGCAGGAGCGCTGGCGTCTCCCGACAGCCAGGATGAGGGGGAGCGGGCGCACGCCCGTGCAGCAGGAGGTCAACCGCGCACGGCGAATGGGTGTCGTGCAACGGACGACGTGCGAATGGCGTTTGGTCTTGACGGACTCTTGCGTCGCAGGGCAGGCGCATGAACGACAGACGGGCCAGCAGCGCGGCCCGCGGAATGCAGGAGGTGTCTGGCGACGGATGCAACACGACGAAACGCTGAACCCAAAAGGCCCCCGGGGCCTGGGGCGACCGGGATGAGCCCCACGTGACCAGCTCCATTCCGGTCCTGTTCGCCATTACCATTGCCCTGAACGTCGTGGGCCAGTACCTGCTGAAGGCGGGCACCGGCCGGGTGACGCTGGCGCTGTCCCAGTGGGTGGCCATCATCACCAACCCGGAGATTTTGTTGGGGCTGGCCGCGTACGTGGTCAGTCTCGTGACCTGGCTGCTGCTCTTAAAGCGACTGCCGCTGGCGGTGGCGTACCCCACGCTCAGCCTGTCCTACGTGCTCATCGTCCTCGTCGGCGTGCTCGTGCTGCGCGAACCGTGGAGCTGGACGCGCGTGGCCGGCAGTGTCGTGATTGTGCTGGGGGTGTGGCTCCTGTGGCGGCCGGCCTAGCGCACCCGGTCAAAGGCCGGCGCCAACTTCGGCCGCAGCAGGCGGGTCCAGTCGGCGCGGACCAGCTCGGGCCAAGGCTTGCTGGTGCCCCGCGCCGCATCCACCAGCACCATGGTGGATTCTCCCTGAGCAATCCGGGTGGTCCCGCCGGCGTCGTCCCGGGTGATGGCATGCGCGAGGCGAATGGAGCTGGTGCCCAGCGTCACCGCGCAGGACCACACGTCGAGGCGGTCGGGAAAGTGCGCCGGCGCCAGATAGTCGATCCACTGGCGCACCAGCACCAGCGTGTGGTCGCCGGTGAACCAGTCAAACGTCGGCACGTGCTCGGCCATGAGCGCGGTGCGCGCTTCCTCGAAGTAAATCAGGTAGCTCACCTGGCTCACATGCCGGTTGGCATCGGTCTCGGCAAACCGCACCCGCAGGCGGAGCCGATGGGGGAACTGCGAGTCGTCGATGTCGTCACGCTCCTTTGGGCGGCCGCCGGCGCCGCCTCTCCGTTCACGATAGCCCATGACTCACACCCGAGCCAAACGGCTGGCCACTCGGCTATCCCTCGCCCACCCCGGTCGCGGATGGCGACGGGAGCCGGGGGGCGATATCGCCCGTGAGGGTCACGCGGGAGAGCTGTCCCTGCCACGCTGCCCAGCCGGCCCCCAGCACGGTCAGCACGCCAAAGCCCGCCAGCACCGGCGGCGCCCCGAGTTGGCCGGCCGCCCATCCCGCCAGCACACTGGCCGTCGGGGTGGCACCCATCGACACCATGCGGCGCAGCGCGGTGACGCGGGCGTACTGGTGGGTGGGGATGCGCTGCTGCATCATGGTGGCGAGGCTGGCCAGGACCGGCCCGATGGGGCCGTCGGCCAGGCCCACGACGCTTCCCACCCACTCGGGGCCAGAAAGCGCCGGCAGGCTCGCCATGGCGACGCCGGACAGCGCGATGCTGCCCAGCAGCACCCGGCCCGGCCCCCAGCGCCGGTGCAGCCACGGCCCCGCGAGCGCAAAGCCCACGGGCGGCACGCCCGCCGCCAGCCCCGCCAGACCCGCCTGGGCCGCAGTGAAGTGCAGGTCGCTGCGGTAGAAGTACACCAGGAGCGCCATGAGCCCCGCAAAGGTCCAGTTCCAGTACGCCATCGCCCAGGTCGAGAGCCAAAGCCCGCGGGCAGCGCGCAGCGTGGCCAACGCCTGGCGCAGGGTGCCTGGGGTCTGGTCGGGGGCGTGGCGGATGACCTGGCGGGGCAACAGCAGCGTGGCGGCCAAGAGGGGCACGGCGGCCAACGCCTGCAGATCCAGGGCCAGCGTCACACCGCCGGCCGCCAGGAGAAATCCGGCCAGGCCGGGGGCCCCATAGCGCACCAGCAGCGTGGCCACCGACCACCAGCTGTTCAAGGTCAGGCGGGCATGAGGCGGGATGAGGGTGCTGCGGATGGACGCGTTGGACAGCATCCCCAGATTGGACCCGGCCCCCAGCAGCACTTCGGCGGTCAGCACGATCGGGACCGTGGCGGCGTGACGCGCCACAACCAGGCCGAGTCCGAGGGCCGTCAGCGCCTGCACCACCAGCGCCAGGACCTGCACATGGCGCCGGTCGTAGCGGTCCACAAGATGCGCGAGCGGCGGACCGGCCCAAAACATGAGGCCGGCCACGGCGGACAGCGCCGCCACCCAAAAGGCGGAATGGGTAAGGTTGTACATGAGCCACGGGCCGGTCAGCAAAAACAGCCCGGTCCCCATGCCCGTTACGGCCGTGGCGGCCATGAGGGCCAGCACCCGGCGCACAGCGGGGTCGGCGGTCACCGGCACGCGGCACCTCCCGTGTTTCGCAGGGCCACGGCACGACAAGAACCCTGGGGGGCGAATGGGGGCGAGCATCCGAACATCCGAAGCAACAACCCAGGGTAGCACAACGACCACGCCCGACGCCCGCGACCGGAAAACCGAAGAGCGTCCTACGGGCGCCGCCCTGGGTAAACGATCGCATCGGCGGTGGAGCGGGGATGAAAGCGGGCCGCAAAGTCCCGTTCATTGGGCTCCCACGTGGCTTCCCAGAGAGGGCGGACGGCCCGGCCCAACGCCGCCTCGCGCGCGATGCCGCGGCGGGTGGCCTCGGCCAGCGGGATGTCGATCCACAGGCGATAGTCCAAATACGGCAGCAGATCGGGATGGAACACGCCGACACCTTCGACCACCAAGAAGCGATCGACTGAGATCGGTGTCGACACCGTCAGCCATGTCTCCCAGTCATCACAGCGGTCGTAGCGTACTTGGCGGTCCCCCGCGCGAAGGGGCGCCAGCACCTGCCGGACGAGCCGAGCTCGGTCAAAGCCGTCCCATGCCGTGGACCGCTGGAACACCGCCGCCGTGCCGAACTCGTCAATCGACACCACGGGCGCGGCCAGGCGCATCCCCAGTTGCTGCGCCAGGGTGGACTTGCCGGCGCCGCCGTAGCCCGAGATGCCGACCACCGTGAGGACGTCCGGGCGGCTCTGAAGCTGGCCGGCGATCTCCTCGAGGGATGGGGACCAGTCGTGGCCAATGCTCATGGTCCTCAGTATAGTCAAGAAAGTCCCAGAACGCGTCTCCCGGGAGGCTTTGCGGCCCGCGTCGCTGAGTGGGGGATGGACCGGTGCAAGAAATCGTGGAGCGACTGAACGGGTCCGGCCCGAATCCCCTTTAGCCCGTAGGGAAGGTGGCCATCAGGGGACACCGTCCGAATCCGGCTGCCGAGCGCGTCGAGCGGCTGGCGGATGAACATGACCTGGCGCTCTTAGGGCCCGCCCTTCCATACCTCAGACGGAGCGGTGGACGGCGCTCTTCCCCAGCTGAACGAGCGGATGCGACGGTAGGCGGCCGCCGCGGAGTCCCGGACGATTCGCCGGGGTGGGGTGGCCCTCGTGCACGAAGTCACCGGGCTCCAACGGGTCGCCACCGCCCACGGGCGGATGATCCACGTGCCTCGTGGGCGCGGGCAACCCCCCCCTGTCCGACGAAGCCCATTACGTGGCGACGGCGCAGAACCTCTGGGGGTTGCGCCTGGCGCCTGGCGCGATGTTTCGCCACGTGACCCGCTTCACGGATCCCAACCCGGGGTCTGTGCCTTCGCTCCGCAAGGTGATCCTCGCCGGAGCCATCGCTCTGTTGGGCAACCACCCCCGGGTGTGGCGGCTCCGGGCGCGCTGGCCGGCGCCCGTGCCGCTCACGACCGCGTGGGTGGCCCGCACCTGGTGGCCCTGATCGCGGCGGCCTTGGTGGCTGGTGGCACCCTGGCCGTCGGCCTCAGCCGCGTGGCCTCTACAGCACCGCGATTCCCGGCCTGTGGCGCACGGGGATTCGCCGTCCTGGGGACCCATGGGCTGTTCCTGCGGTTGTTCGAAGACACGGGCCTCACCCGCGGCAACGGCGGCGCCCAGCGGTGAGGCGCCTTCGTTACGCAGGAAAGCCAACACGTCGGGGCCGACGCGCATGATCCTTAGTATAGTCAAGCGAGTCGGAGAACGCGTGGGTGGGCTTTTTGCCGCCCGCTCTGCGGACGAGCCGGTGCAAGAACTAGGGGCGCGACTGAACCTTTGGGGCCCGAGTCGCCTTTGATCCGTATGAGAGGTGGCAAGTGGATAAATCGGAGGGCCACCGTCCCGACCCGGCGGCCGAGCGCGTCGAGCAACTGGCGGATGAACATGGCCTGGCGTTCTTAGGGCTGGCCGTGTCGCTCGTGGGGGATCGGCAGGCGGCCGAAGAAATCGTGCAGGACGTCCTGTACCAGGCGTACCAGCACATCCGGCGGGGGCACCCGGTGACGCGGGCGTGGCTGTCGCAGGCCGTGGTCTGGGGTGCTCGGGCCACCCGGCGCCAAGCCTGGTGGCGGCGGGTCGTGCCCACCCGGGACGTTCCGCAGCCCCCACAAGAGGTGCCTGAGGGGTCGGTGGTGGTAGCCATGCGACAGCTGCCCAAGCCGCTCGCCGAAGTCGCGCTGCTGCACTACTGGGCGGGGTTCAGTGTGGACGAGGTGCACCAGATGCTGCACATCCCGACCGGGACGGTGAAAAGGCGCCTCTATCGGGCGCGGCACCTATTGCGGGAAGCGTTGAGTGAGGCACTGCTGGAGGACGGTGCGGGCGCGCTGCCCGACGCGGATCCGCCGCCTGAAGGACATGAGGGACATGAAGGAGGTCAATCATGACCCCGCTGCAGCAGACGATGCGGGACGAACTGCTTCATCAGTTTCCGGCCTGGCAGGATCCGGTGCGGATCCTTGAACCCCGCCGCCGGCCGCGGGTCCGGGGACCGTGGCTGCTGCCCGCCGCGCTGGCCGTGGCGGCTCTGCTGATGCTTGTGCCCTCCATCCTGAAGCCGGCGGCCGTCACCACCCTCGCGCCCCGCGTCGAGCGACTGGCCTGGCCCACGGGATTCACGGCCGCCAGTGGTCTCTCGTTGGGCCAGGGGCGGCTGGTCATGTTTTCCGGACGCCGCGTGCGATCCTACGTGGCCGGTCGCTTGGGACAGTTGGCCTGGGCCCTGGGGCTGCCACAAAACACCCGCGTGCTGACGGCCGCCGCCGGCGCGTACGGCGGCGCCGCCGTGGTGGTTCAGCAGCCGGGGGACGTAAACTTGCTGGTGGTCAATGCGCGGGGCCGCATCGTCGGGCAGCATCGCCTGTGGCCGCCGCTGCAGAAAACGCGGGTGCCGGCTTCCGCGCCGCGGGCGGTGACTCTGCGCGCGGCGGCCGCCGGCTGGTGGGTGGCCAGCGACCGGGCCAGCACCTGGATCGTCAACGATGCCAGGGCGGGCACGTCGGGTATCGTGGGGCCGCTCGCCGGGGGAAGTGGTGCTCTGGCGCTCGCGTCCGGGGCCCAGGGGGACCCCTGGAACGTGGCCGCTTGGAGCCCCACGACGGCGCACCTCAACCTCTACACGCGAGGGGGGCGTCTGGTGGTCAGCGTGGCGGATCCGGCAGCGGGACGCCTCCTACACTTTGGCGGACAGCTCGCGCCTACCGTGGGCGGAGTGGGGTTTGTCATCACGTCCGGAGGCCAGAGCGGCCCCACCATGCCAGTGTCCGCCTGGTTTCCGGGAACGTCGCGGACTACCCTGTCCGGCCTGGTCACACCAGCGGGACTGGTGAGCGACGCGCGAGCGGGGCTCGCGCTCCTGCCTTGGGGCGAGGCACTCTCCGCCCGTTGGGCGTTTGCGGGGGTCCACCTGGCCCCCATGGGATTCATGAGTCAGGCGGGCGCCGTGCTGGGGATCGCGCGCGGCCAGGTGGAGGCCGTGAGCTGGGATGGATCCATGCTGGCGCGCGCGGCGGTGGGGCGCGTGACCGCACGCCAAGTGGGGGGACACTTCTCCTATCTCGCCACGCGTCGCGGTCTGGTGCAGCTGGGTCCGTTCCCCACCCCGGCGGCGATCACCCGGGCCGTGGTGTGGCGCGGAAGCTTTCCCGGCGGCACCGTCACCGTGCGCGTGCACGGGGCCACACAAGGGGCAAGGGTCACCGAGCCGCCCAGTCCCATCCTCTACCAACCACTGGGATTTCATTTCGTGAACCCGATTTGGGATGGGCCTTTTCAGCCGCTGGGGGCCGAGCTTCACATCGTGGGGGCACCCGCGGGCGAGACGCCCGCAGAGTTGCAGTACGCGTTCGCGACTGACGCCGCGGGCATGCTGAACACAGGCTGGGGGCCGCCATTCCGGGTCGGTCCCGCCTCGGCGGCGGTCGGTTCCCGCCTGACAACGGCCTTGTCCCCGGTGGACCGGGTGTCTCAGGTCCAGTGGGAGGGGATCCAAGCGGGATGGCAACCCGGTACGCGGACACTGGTGCTGACCCTGGACTACGCTCCCTCACCGGCCGTCGTGCCCCGTACCGTGACGGTGCGCCTGCAACGCACCGCCGGCTGATCGCCAACGTCGGTTAGGCCGCGCCCGCCGCCTCGCGGGACGTGCGCGGGCGGCGGTGCCAGGCCAAGCCCATGGCGGCCGCCGCGACCATGACGAGGCCCGCGCCGAGCAGCACGTGGGCCGCCCCCAGCGCCGCCGTCACCGGCCCCAGCACCCCGAGCCCGATCAGGAGCAGGGCGGACATGACGAGGCGCTGCAGGGCGAAGACATGTCCCTGCTGGGCGGGGGGGATGTGTTCGCCAATCTCGCTGTCCAGCGCGACATGCACCAGCGGACTGCCCGTCCCACCTAATAGCGTCGCCCCGATGGCCCAGGCATAGGCGGGCGAGGCGGCCAGCAGGAGGAACCCGAGGCCTGATACGGCCCAGGACACAAAGTACATAGACCGCAGGCGCGCCAGGATCGCGGGCGTCGTGAGCACCAGGGTGGCGCCCACCGTGGAGATGCCCCACAGCGCCCGCAGTAGGCCGTAGCCGGCGGCACCGGCGTGCCACGGGCTCACGACCAGCAGCGGAATCCCAATGGTAAAGGCGGGCCAGAGAAAGTTTGACACCCCGCGCACCCCCAGCGCCAGAGAGAGCCAGGGCCGGGCGCGGACTGCGGCGATGCTGCCCGCCAGATCGGTCGCGGCGGGCGACCCCTCGGGGTGGGGTGGGGCCGGCGCGTTCACCAGGCGATTGCTGACCAACAGCCCGGCGGCCGTCGCCATGAGGAGGCCAGCGGCCGCGAGCGCCACGGCGCGGCCGGGGCCGGCCAGCAGCACCCCGGCCAGCACCGGCCCGGCGATCGTGCCGACGCGGGACGCCACCTCAAACCCGGCCGACCGATGGGTGCGCGGCGCGTCATCGGGATAGCTCATGAGACGTGACTGCAGGACGGGGATCAGGATGCCGTCCCACCAGCCCTGCAGTAGCCCGAGCGCGATGAGCAGCGGCACCACGCCAGTGGTCAGGTGCAACCCCAGAGCCGCCAGCAGCAGAGCGGCCCCCATATAGAGCGGCAGCGCCGCCACGCGGCGGTGGCCCTGCCCCAGCCGCTCGGGGCCCAGGATACCCACCACGAGCACCGGCAGTTCCATGGCCACCAGTCCCAGGGCCACACCCACGGCCGACCCCGTGGCTTGGAGCAGGATCCAGACGAGCTCGATGCGGAACATGCCGGCGGCCGCATAAATCACGCCGGTGGCGCCGTAGAAGCCGGAGTAGGGCGGACGTCTCAACAGCGTGGGGCGCACGCCACTCCTCCTCGCAGGTGGTCGACATAACCGCAATAAAGTTGCATTTGCACAATACCATCGAGACCGGGGGGTGTCAAGGGATAGGCCGCCGGCGGCACCATAGAACCCGGAGCATCCTCGCAGCGCTTCCGGACCGCCGCTCGCCAAGACCTCTTGCATTCCGGGACAAGCCAGACCCGCCTACGATCAATCCGTGCGCCGAACGTCCCAGGCGTACACCAGATGGCAGGGAGCGGTCACAAGGGCTTCAGGGCCCAACCCATGACCCGACAACACACCCACCCGACACACGGACACCCCATCGGAGTCGGGGTGGAAGGCGCCGCGCGAAGGACGTCGCCTCCCGGCACCCCCATCCACGGTCATCATGTTCGGCCCATCGTCCTTCAGGCGCCAATCATTCACCGCGCCGACTCCAGATTGTGGGCCATCTTGGCCACAAACCTTCTGAGGTCGTCAAGAGCAGATACCTCGGCCACACTAAAGTCTCGCTCCCAAAGCGCCTGCCCGGCCGCATCGGTCGCGACGCCGAACGGGGCCCCGGCTCCGTCCACCTCAATCTCGACGCCAGCGCCAAACACATGCCACTCCAGCTGCAGACCGCCATCGGGAAGGGGAAAAATCTCCGGCAACAGGTGATGGCCAGCCACGAGCCGGCCGGCAATCTCGAGCGCGGCCATAGCGGCCTCCTGAGTGACCGGGTGTGCCCGCCGACCGTCCCAGCCCTCGGCCGGGCCAAGCAGCGCCGTGACCGCATCTAAAATCCAGGCTGCATCTCGGAGCCGATCGGGCAGCCAGCCGTCTACTCTCATACCCAGCACCGGGCGCGCCACGATGCTGAGAGCCATCCCCGCCTGGACGCCTGTGGTCGATGCAATGAGTGTGGTAAGTGTGGTGGGGCGCCTGTAAGGGCGGCCACCTTCCCCCTGGGGGGCCACAGGGTTAAGGGTGGTTGCGCCACACAAAGTTCCCGTGGGAAAATCCATCGTTTTCAGTTGAGTCGCTGATTGAGTCATCGATGACGCCCCCAATCCTGCTGCAGTTCCTCGGGTGTCAAGCCTAGAAATCCACTAATTATGTGCCGGTGCATTTCGTCCATCTCTGCGCCCACCACCTGGACTGGATTGGTCAGTCGCTCCTTGATGTGCGGATATCGAAGGTTCTCCCCTCCGCCGATCCTTCGCCAATTCACTCAGAGTCGGTCGGCCTGGAGCGGTACAACTCATGTTCGGACTCGCCAAGAGCCGACAGACTACGCGGACTACCGGGACTACCATAAAGCCATTCTATTGTGGACGTGTGGGGTCATCAAGCGGCAGCGGTGGGCGCTACTGGAATCCCAGCAGCGCGCGTCCCAAGGCGGCGGTGCGCTGCGACAGCACCGCCAGGTCGTCCAACAGCTCCAACAGTGTGCTGCGCCCCGGCACGTCGCCGGTGACCTGGAATGCCTGGCGCCTGAGCGCAGATTCTTCGTGCGCCAGCTCGGGATAGTAAAACACGACCCGCCGTGCCACCTCGTCGCTGGTGGCCGCCACCGCCCGCGCGGCTTCGTCAAACCAGGCCACGCCGTGCGCCACGTAGGCGTCGACCGCGCGCCGAAGGCCGGGAGGCCACTCGTATCCCCGGTGTCCAAGCTTTTCCGCCGTGCCCGCCAGCTTTTCGACCGTATCGCCGACGTGCTCCAACTGATTGGCCACCGCCAGGATGCGCAGTTTGCGATCCCGCTCCTCATCGGTCAGCCGGGCGTCGGATACGCGGGACAGATAGCTGTGCACCGCCTGGTGCAGCAGGTCCACGGTCTCTTCCTGGTCGAGAAATTCCCGCGGCGGGGCCTCCAGGGTCGCCAACAGGACAGGCAGGGTGCGCACCATCTGAGCCGCCACCTCGGCCATCCGGGCCACTTCACCGGCGCTGGCCGCCAGTGCCTCGGCTGGGCGCTGCAGACGACCCGGATCCAGGGCGGGCGCGGACGGACCGGATGCCGAGGCGGGCGGGGGGATCAGGCGTCCTACCAGTTCCGCGACGGGACCCGTAAGAGGGAGAAACCCGAGCGCCATTCCGAGGTTGAACAGCGTGTGCGCATTGGCCACCAGCCGCCCCGGACTCGGGTCGATGGTGGCCAGCAGGTCCAACAGCGGATGGAGCAGCAGGAGCGCCACGCCCACCGCCACAGCTTTCATGATGACGTACCCGGCCGCCGCCCGCCGCGCGGAGCCGCCACCCGCCAGCGCCGCGTACACGGACGCGGCCGGGGATCCCAGGTTGGCGCCCAGTACCATCAAAAGGGCGGCTTCGGGCGAAATGGCGCCATGCAGCGAAAACGAGAGCGCCAGCGCAATGGTCGTCGCCGAATTTTGCACCAGAGCGGTCAGCACAAAAGCCGCGGCCAGGGGCACGACCGGGATCGCGGCCCAGTGCTCCAGGAACGGCAGAGCGCCCGGGATCAGCACAATCCGCTGGGCGGTGCTGGTCATGACCGAGACCGCGTAGAACAAGAGCCCGAACCCCAGCACCAGGGAACCCGAACCACTGACCCGACGGCGGCGCTCCCACAGGGTCAGCGCGACGCCCAACACCAGCAGCAGGGGGGCAAAGCGCACCACGTCCAGCGACACCAGCTGGATGGTGAGCGTGGTGCCCACGGCCGCCCCCAGCATGACCCCGAGCGCCTGGGGCAGCTCCATCAGGCCGGCGCCCACCAGCCCGACCGACAGCACCGTGATGGCGCTGGAGGATCCGGCCAGCAGCGTGGCGCCGGCGCCCAGCGCCGCGGCCGCCCCACGGCGTCGGGTGCGGGCCAGCATGGCCTCCACCAGCGGACCGCGCGTGAGGGACGCCAGGCCACTGGCGGTCAGCGAGAGCCCGTAGGCAAACAGCGCCACGCCGCCCACCAGTGCGAGCCAGATGGTCATCAATCAGGACCAGGCTTGCAGCACCGCGCGGGTGGCGCTCATCCCGATGCGCGTAGCGCCCGCGGCCACCATGGCCCGCATGGCCTCGGGCGTGCGAATGCCCCCGGCCGCCTTGACCCCCAGCGGTGGCGCCACCGCCGCTGCCAGCCAGCCGACGGCTTCGGGCGTGGCACCGGGTGCGTTGAAGCCTGTCGAAGTTTTCACCATGGCGGCTCCGGCGGTGCGCGCGAGCTCGGCCGCGCGGGTAGCCTCCGTCTGGGTGAGCCAGCCCGTTTCCAGGATGACTTTGACGGGGAGGCCCCCGGCGGCGGCAATCACCGCGCGCATGTCGTCCAGCACGTAGGCGTCGTCGCCGGCCCGGAACCACCCCTGTGCCATGACCATGTCCAGCTCGTCGGCCCCGGCGTCCCGGGCGCGGCGCGCCTCGTCCGCCTTGGCGGCCGGATCCATGGCACCCAGGGGGAAGCCGACGGTGACGGCGAGCCGCACCGGATGGTCGGGCCCCAACGCTTTGCGGGCAGTGGGGGTCATGGTGCTGTTGACGCAGACCGCGTACACGCCCAGGTCTTTCGCCTCGGCCACCAAGGCCCGAATGTCGTCCGGCCGGGCACGGGGATCCAACAGCGTGTGATCGATGAGCTGCGCGGCCTCACGGCGTGTGAGCGGAGTCATGGGGCACCGTCCTTTCCCTTTCCAAGTTCACGGCACTGTCGGGCGGTGACGCAGGCTCCACCGGAGGGCCCATGGGGTTGGCGGGGGCGCGGGGGGACGCCGGGTCGCCGCCGTGATGAAACGGACGGCGGCGCCCCTCGACGGTGAATACGGTCATTTCCGCCACGTTCACGGCATGGTCCGCCACGCGCTCCAGATAGCGGGCCACCAGGACGAGTTGGTTGGCCTCCCGAATCTGATGCGGGTGCTGCTCCATCAGGGCCACCAAATCCTGGTGGGTGCGCGCGTAGCCGGCATCCACCCCGTCATCGGCGCGGTTGACGGCGCGGGCCAACGTCGTGTCGCGGGTGTCGAGCGCGGTCAAGGCATCGGCCAACATGGCCAGCACCTGGGCGCCCAGGGCGCTCACGTCGCGGAGGTTGACGCCCTCCTGGGCGGGCCCCAGTTCCAGCACCACTTCCGCGATGTCGCACGCGTAGTCGGCCACCCGCTCCAAGTCCCGGGCCACGCGCAGCAGGGAGGCGAGCCGGCGCAGGTCGCCCTGGCGCGGCGGCAGGAGGCTGATGAGTTCCAGCACGTCGCGCTCCATGGTGGCGTCCTTGGCATCGATGTCATCGTCCGCCGCCAGCACCTGGCGCGCCAACTCTGGGTTGCGCTGGGCCAGCGCCGTGAGCGCCTGGCTCAGCATGCCGGAGGCGGCCTGCCCCATGGTGGTGGCTTGCTCATCCAGTCGGCGTATCGCGTCCGCATAGGCATCAACAAACGCCACCGGGCCACTTCCTTTCTCGGCTCGTCTCTCGGCCGATTATAGCCAACTGGCCAGCGCCGTCCGGCGGCCGCTATAGAACGTGCTGATCCCCCCGCCGCGCCACACGGAGGCCATGCGCCGCCAGCGCGTCGGCATGGACAGGGTCCCACAACCGGTTGGAGTGGTTTAAGTGGGTGACGTAGACCGTGGTCTGCGGCAAGGGGGGAAGGCGAGCCAGCCGCTCCAGCGTGTCCACCACCGGGGGGTGGGGAATCTCATGGCGGCTCCGGCCCGGAAGTTCGTCGGCGTCATAAAACGTTCCGTCCAGGAGCGCAATGTCCACGGACGGCAGGACCCGGGCCAGCGTGTCGGCCCATGGCTCCCACCGGTCAATATCGGGCAGATACAAGAGGCGGCGCATGGGCCCCTCCAGCACGATGGCCATGGTGTCGGCGTGTTCATTGCGGTGGGGGACCGGGATCAGGGTGGCGGACAGGCCAGGTGCCAGGGAATGCGGGACATCGGGAGCCAGCGGCTCCAGTCGGATGTTGCCCACCTGCACGAGCTGCGACCAGGGCGCATGCGCCGTGAGGAAACGGGCCATGGGCGGACTCACGTAGACGGGCACGCCGTGTGCACCCATGACTTCCCGGCCCAAGTGCGCCAGGCCCAGATAATGGCCGATGTGGGCATGCGTCACGAGGACCCCGGCCAGCGCATAGGGGGAGCCCAAATGCGTCTCCAGCCAGTCGAACTGCTGGGGGAAGGCGGGGGTCACGTCCACCAGCCAAATTGTGTGCTGGACGTCGTCGATGACGGCCAGCGCGCTGGGTCCCTCGACCAGGGCCGGGTCGCGGCGCGCCGCCTGACAATGCCCACAGTGGCAGCCCACCTGGGGGCGCCCTCCATCCTGGGCCGTTCCGAGCACCACCGCGCGCAGCGGCGCATCCTCACGGACGCTTGGGGTCACCAGCAGACTCCCCTCTCATGGCGTACGGCGCGCCGGGAGCTTCGGGGGCCGAGGCGGACCGCTGCGGTCACCCACCGCCTGGCGGCGGGTGGCGCGGTTCCCTGGGCCGCGCCGGCGGCCTTACGTACGGTCGGATCGGGTTCGCCCATCACCTGCCGGGACCGAGGCCATGGCCTCGGCGCGAACCGAAGCGGCCCAATGCTCCACGGCCTCGAGCGCGGGCGCGTGGAGATGGTACCACACGCGGTGGCCCTCCGGACGGACGCGCACAATGCCCGCGTCCCCGAGCGCGGTGAGATGGCGGGACAGCGTGGACGCGTGCGTGTTGAGCGTCGGTGCCAGAGCCTGCGCGTACGACGGATGGTTGGCCAGTTGCTCCACCACCTGCTGGTTTAGGGGATCGCCCAGGAGCGCGAGCGTCCGATGGACGTCTGGAGGCTTGCCCGCGTCGGGAAGCGCCAGAGAAATCCATACGGTCCAGCGTGTGCCGTGGCGGGCAATCGGCACGGTGTCCCCAAGACCCGGCGTGGGCACCGCCGTAACCTCATGCACCGCGCGGCCCTCTATGCCCGGTCCCAGAGAGCGGCCGAGCAAGTGCCGAAAGGCGTGGTCGGCGTCAGCATAGGTGCGGCGTTCCGCGCGCGGCAGGCGCGGAGCGTGCTCGTCCACAAACTGACCCACGCGGATGACCACCGCCTGCAGCACGTCCCAGCACGGCGAGGGGTCGTCCAGCAGCGCGGCCACGCCTGGGCTTGCGGCCGGCCACAGGGTGGCCTGCAGAAGCACCTGGTCACGCCAGCCGGTGGCCGCATCCCAAGCGGCACGCAAAGCCTCGCCGTCCGCGGCCGGGGCGTGCGCCTGATGATGCCGCCAGCCCTGCTCGGCCGCGGTCATCAACAGGCGGTGCCACCAACGTTCCCCTTGGCCGCGGATCACGTCCAGCAGTTCGCGGGCGGTATGGGCCCGATCCAGCTCAGCGCTGGGCAAGAGGGCCAATTGGTCGCGCAGAACGACGCCGTGCAGCAGCAGGGCGCGCAGGGTGGGCCATCCCGGAATGTCCATCACCGAGACCGTATCCGCGCGCGGCGCGGCATCCGCCACCACGAGCCCCCCGACCACCATCAGGGGCCAAGAGGGCCGAAGCCACACCGCACACGGGTCGGCCAGGGACAGGGTCTCCACGCGCGACGCCGCGGGCCACTCGCTTGCGTGCACATGCTGCACGTATTCCATGATGACAGTATAGCACCATCCTGCTAGGGTGAAGGACGACCGGGGTGGTCCGAGGTCAGGTTTTGGGCGGTCGACGCGGGTGCCTATCTAGATAAGGAGGAAGCACATGGTGGTGGTGGCCAATCGCATTTTTGTGGCGGCCGGCCGCGAGGCGGACTTTGAGGCCCGCTTTCGCGGGCGTGCGCACTTGGTGGACCGGGCTCCGGGGTTCGTGCGCAACGAGGTGCTCTGTCCGGTCACGGAGGGCGCTCCCTACGTGGTCATGACCCACTGGCAGGATGAAGCCAGCTTCCGGGCCTGGACGGCCAGCGAGGCATTCCGCGAGGCGCACGGCCAGCGCGCACCGGCCGACATGTTTGCCCAGCCCAATCAGTTCGAGATGCACACGGTGCTGGCGGACTGAGGGTCGCGTGCGGCCGCAGGGTGGGCAGGATGCCCACCCTGCACGCATGGTGGTCAGGCCTCGGGATGGAGATGCAGCGTCGCCGTCTGCAGCTTCCGAATGTGCAGCGCGAACGAAAACAGAAACCAGGTTTCCGGGTCGTCCAGGGTCCGGCCCGTCAGCCGTTCAATCTGCGAAAGCCGGTATGTGAGGGACTGGCGGTGCAGGTTCAGGAGGCGGGCCGTTTCACTGATTTGGCCGCGCGTGCGAATGAAGGCGTCGAGGGTGGGGACCAACTCCCCATGGCGCTTGTCGTCGTACGCGTCAAGCGGGCTCAGCGTGGCCGCCAGCAGCTCCTGGGCCACGGGCTCCTGGGCCAGGTGCAGCAACATCTGATAGATCCGCACATCGCTGAAGTAGGTGCGGTGGCCCGGCCCCGCCAACCCATAGCCGATGTTCAGCGCCTCGTGCGCTTGGCGGTACGCGTGATGGAACCGATCCCCGGGTTGGTCGGCCAAGCCAATGCCCCAGGACATCACCACGCGAGGGCTCAAATCCCGGAGCCGCCGATCCAGGTCGTCCAGAAAGCGGCGGGCTACCTGCACGGGATCCCCCGGTCGGATTTCGAGATACACCAAAAAGCTGTCGCCGCGCCGTGCCGCGAGGGGAGCCGGCGACCACCGCGCCAGGGATTTCACCACCAACGCGTGCACCGTACTGAGCACGCCGGCCTCGGATCCTTCCGTGGGGTCCACGTGGTCCACGCGGCCCAATAGACCCAGATAGGGGCGGGTCGGATGATAGCCGAAAATCTGGGCCCGGTCCGCGACGTCGCTCGGGTCCACCTCCCCGTACGCCAGGCTCCACAACAGGGCGTCACGCGACTGAAAGCGGCGTTGGCGCTCGGCCTCCTGATAGAGAAACCACGTGGCCAGGGCACTGGCCGCCTCGGACGCCAAGTCCGGGTCGACGGACCCCGGGGATGCCGCGACGACGTGCAGGTACCCCTCCAAGCGGGTGGTCGAACGGATGGGGACCGTGAGCGCCTCGCCGGGTGCGGCGGTCGGATCTCCCGCGAGCAGGCCGCCATCGGCGTCGGCGATCCACAGCGGCGCCGCGATGCGGGCCGCCAGGGCCGCCAGCACGTCCGAGGCGCTGCCGTGCCGCAGGATCACGCGCCACACATCCGACTGCATCTCTTTGGCCTGATCCAGTAGCTGGCGGCGCTCGGCCAGCAGCACCTCGGACACCGCCTCCGTAATTTCCGAGAAGCGCACCTCCCACGGGATGTCCACCAGGGCGAGGTGCCAGGACTGCGCCAGATCGACCACGGCGGACGGAATGGCGGCGACGTAGTAGCCGGTGGCAATCCCGACCGCCGACGCTTTGGCGCGGGCAATGTCGGCCACCAGCGCCAGCAGCGGTTCCGGCTCCGTGCATCCCATGCCGGTGGTCAGCACCAACTCGCCCTCGCGCACGAACTCTTCCACCGGCGCCTCGATGACCGAAACCGAGCGAATGGGTCGCGGGCCACCCACCCCCGTCAGTTCGTGGGCCCCCCGCATGATGGGCAGGCCCATCAGGTCGGCCACGGTGAACGTCATGGGATCCGCCCCCTCTTTCCCGCAGCGCAGCGGGCTCGTGATGCCTTCTTCGTCGCCGCCGCTGGCGGATCCTGCTCATGGGACGGCTGTCGATTCGCACTGTTCCGGCAATGTGCCGCATGCGCTGTCCTGATTTTTGTACACCGTCGCGGTTGTGGGGGCGAACCGCTGCCCTCAAGCTCAGGGGGATGAGATTCGCGGCAGGAGGTGCGTCGTGCGAGTATTGGCGGAGTCCGACATCCGTCGCCTGGTGCCGCTGTCGCTCGACGTCGTCGCGGCCGTGGCGGACGGGTTTCGGGCGCTGGGGGAGGGCAGCGTGGCCACGCCGCCCATCCTGCGACTGGACCTGCCGGAATCGCGCGGGGAAATTGATGTCAAAACCGCCCACGCGCGCGGCTGGGACTCGTTTGCCGTCAAGATGTCCACCGGATTTTTCGACAACCCGGCGCGCGGCCTGCCGAGCGGCGACGGGCTGATGGTGCTGTTCAGCGCGGCCACCGGCACGCCGGTGGCCCTGCTGCTGGATGGCGGATACCTGACCACGGTGCGGACGGCCGCGGCCGGCGCGGTGGCCGCCCAGTGGCTGGCACCCCCGCGCGTGGACACGGTGGGGCTGGTGGGCAGCGGCGTGCAGGCGTGGTTTCAACTGTGCGCCCTGCTGCTGGTGCGGCCGTACCGGCGGGTGCTGGTGTGGAGCCCGACGTCGGACCATGCGCGTCAGCTGGCCGAGCGGGCCACGCGGGACTTGCACCGGGAGGCCGAGCCCACGCCCGATCTCGAGCGGCTGGTGCGCACCAGTGACGTGGTGGTGACGGCCACGCCGTCACGTGCGCCGCTCGTCGAGGGGAAGTGGCTGCATGCGGGTCAGCACATTACGGCGATGGGGGCGGATGCCCCCGACAAGCAGGAGCTGGCGGGGGACGTGTGGCGCCGGGCGGACGTCGCCGTGTGCGATGTGCGCGCGCAGGCGCTCACCCTCGGCGACAGCCGCCACGCCGTGGAGGCGGGGAGTCTGGATCCCGGTCGCCTGTGGGAGCTGGGCGCGGTGGTGGCCGGGCGGCGTCCGGGCCGGACGGCGTCGGACCAAGTCACGGTGTGCGACCTGACGGGGACCGGCATCCAGGATACGGCCGTGGCCCGCCTGGCGTATCAACGGGCGCTCGCGGAGGAGGTGGGGCAGGAACTGCGCCCGTGAGGGCGTCGCACCGAGTCTTAAAGCAGCAACGAGCGTAGGGGGTATGGACATGAACAGCGGCAGCAGGATGCCCGCACGGCCCGGTACGGTGGCCGTATGGGGGGGAGACGCCGGCGAGTGGCCGGGACGCGCCACGCAGGTGCCGGTGGTGCACAGTGTGTCGTTTGGCTACGAGGATGTCGACACGTGGTTTGACGTGGCGATGGGCCGAGCGCCCGGACATATCTATGGGCGGAACACCAATCCCACCGTGGAAGCTTTCGAAGAAAAGGTGCGTCTGCTGGAAGGGGCAGAGGCGGCCACCAGCTTTTCCACCGGGATGGCCGCGATTAGCAACACGCTCTTTACCCTCCTCCGCCCGGGGGACCGGGTCGTGTCCATCAAGGACTCGTACGGCGGGACCAGTTTGCTGTTCCTGGAATTTCTCCCGCGATTTAATATCGAGGTGGCGCTGTGCGAAACCACCGACCACGAAGCCATCGAGGCGGAGATTGCCCGCGGCTGCCAGCTGCTGTACCTCGAATCCCCCACCAACCCCACCCTCAAGGTGCTGGACCTCGAGCGCCTCATCACGACAGCCCATCGCCATGGGGCGCTGGTGGTGGTGGACAACACGTTCGCCACCCCCATCAACCAGTCACCGTTGGCACTCGGAGCCGACCTGGTGATTCACAGTGCCACGAAATTTTTAGGGGGGCACGCCGACGCCCTCGGAGGCGTCGCGTGCGGGTCCAAATCTCTGATTGACCAGTTGTTTCACTTCCGCGAGGTGAACGGCGCCACGTTGCATCCCGAGGCGGCTTATCTGCTGCTCCGAGGCATGAAGACGCTGGACCTCAGGATTCAGCGGCAAAACGCCAGCGCACTCGCGATCGCCCAGTTTCTTGAGCAGCATGCCGCGGTCGCGCAGGTTTACTACCCGGGGCTCCCGAGCCATCCCGGCCATGCCATCGCGAAACGACAGATGCGGGGATTTGGCGGTGTGGTGTCGTTTGCCATCCAGGGCGGGTTTGAAGCCGTGCGGACGATGCTCCCGCGTCTGCGGTATGCCCATTTGGCGGCCAATCTGGGTGCGGTGGAAACCGTCGCCGGGCCGCCGCGCACCACCAGCCACGTGGAACTGTCTTCAGACGAACGCGAGGCCCTGGGCATCCCGGAAGCCCTGATCCGGTATTCCGTCGGCATTGAGGACGTGGACGACCTGCTGGCGGACTTGGACGGAGCGCTCGCGGCCACGGGTCAGGCCGCGGCGGCCCGCTGAGCCGTGCGCCACAGAACGCGCCGAAAGGGTGGTGATGGCGACGGACGGTGACGGGCCCTCCTGGGGGAGCCGGATGACGCCGGGGGCGCGCGAGGCGCTGGTGCGCGACCGCCGCCATCTGCACGCCCATCCCGAGTTGGCGTTTCACGAGTTCGAGACCGCGGCCTACATTGCCGAGCGTCTCCATCAGTGGTCCAGCGTTCGCGTCCGCACCGAGGTGGGCGGTACCGGCGTGGTGGCCGACGTGGGCGAAGGATCGGGTCCGGTGGTGCTCCTGCGCGCCGACATGGATGCCCTGCCCATCGATGAGCCGGCTGGCGCGGAGTTCGTTTCCAAGATTCCGGGCCGCATGCATGCGTGCGGACACGACGGCCACGTCGCGATGCTGCTGGGTGCGGCGGCGCAGTTGGATGCGTGGCAGCGTGCGGGGGCGCTCGGGGGCCGCGTGCGGCTGGTGTTTCAGCCGGCGGAGGAGTCGCCGGACGACGAGGGACGTACGGGCGCGTACCACCTCATCCAAGCTGGCATCCTGGAAGAGGTGGCCATGGCGTTTGCGCTGCACATGAACCCCGAGGCGCCACCGGGCACGGTGGATCTCTGGACCGGATACGCCATGGCCAGCTGTGATGTGTTCGAAGGCACCGTCATGGGACGGGGCGGCCATGCCGGCTATCCGGACCGGGCCCTGGATCCGGTGTGGCTGCTGGGGCCGGTCTTGACGGTGCTGCACTCGATCGTGTCGCGGCGGGTGTCGCCGCTGGACAGTGCGGTGATCACGGTGGGACGCGTGGCAGGCGGAACCGCCCCCAATGTGACACCCACTGAAGTGACGCTGGACGGCACGCTCCGGACTTATTCTCCCGTGCTCCGCCAGCAGCTGGCCGAGGAGCTGGAGCGGGCCTTTCAGGTGGCCCGGGCGCTGGGCGGCGATTATCGCCTGCACATTCGTCGCGGCGAACCCCCCCTGCGCAACGATGGGCGGGCCAACCAGGTCCTGGCGGATGCGCTGGCCGCGCTGTCTCCTCACGTGCGGGTGCGTCGCCAGCCGTTTGGGATGGGCGCCGAAGACTTTGCGTACGTCGCGGAGCAGGTGCCCGCCGCCCTGGCCTTCGTCGGGTGCGGAGTCGAGGGGCAGGCCACCACGCTGCACTCGCCCGCGTTTGCCCTGGACGAACGAGTCCTGCCGCTGGGGGCCGCCTGGTTGGCGGAGACGGCGCGGACCGCGCTCGCCCGCCTGCGCACAGGGGTCGTGACGGACGAGGCGGATGGGGAGGAGGGACGACCCGTATGGTGAGGGTGGCCTTGATTGGATGCGGAGGGGTGGGCCGAGCCTTCCTCGAGCTGCTGAGGGATCGCGGTCCCCACCTTGCGGCGCATTATGGCTTGAACGTCGCGGTGGTGGCCGTATCGGACCCGGTGCGGGGCGCGGCCGCCCGGGCGCGGGGCCTCGATGTCGCGGCGCTGCTGACGGCGCTCAAGGCGCCCCAGGGGATTCGGACCTACCCCGACCAGGACGGGCTGGGCCGCGGATGGGACAGCCTCGACACCATTGTCGGCGCCGACGCCGATGTGATGGTGGAGGCCACGCCGACGACGCCATCGGGCGAGCCGGCCACGACGCACTGCCGGATGGCGCTGGACCGGGGCCAACATGTGGTGACCTCGAACAAGGGGCCGCTGGTGCATGCGTATGACGAGCTGTTTCACCTGGCGGCGGCGCGCGGCGTGCGGCTGGGCGTGGAGGGCACCGTGATGAGCGGCACGCCCGCGCTGCGGCTGGCCCGCGAGACCCTGGCCGGGGACACGGTGCGCAGCGTGCGTGGGATTCTGAACGGCACCACCAACTTCATGCTGAGCCGCATGGAAGACGGCGCGTCGTATGCGGGCGCCTTGGCGGAGGCGCAGGCGGCGGGCTATGCCGAAGCCGATCCCCGCGGGGATGTGGAAGGCTTCGACGCGGCGTACAAGCTGGTCATCCTCGCTCGCCACGTGCTGGGGCGGCCCCTGTCAGTGGAGGGTGTCGAGCGCACCGGCATCACGGGGGTGGGCAATGCCGAGCTGGCCGACGCTCGCGCTCGCGGTCGGCACTGGCGGCTGGTGGCGGCGCTGGACGCTCGGGAGGGCCCGCTGCGAGCCACGGTGCAGCCGGAGCTACTGGCAGGGGATGACCCGCTGGCGGCAGTCCCCGGCGTCATGAATGCCATCACCTACCAGACGGACTTGTTGGGTCATGTCACCTTGATGGGTCCCGGCGCCGGGCGCCGCGAGACCGGCTATGCCCTGCTGCGCGACCTGTTGGACGTGGTGCGTGGCCCGCACCCGCGGGCCGCGGAAGGTGGTGCGTCATGACGAACCTGCAGCGGACCTCTCCGCAGAACCTGATTCAGGGGCAGTGGGTAGCCACGGACGCGACGTTGGCGGTCCATGACCCGGAAGATGGATCGGTCATTGGGCGGGTGCCCGATGGCACCGATACCATGATGGCCGACGCGATCGCGGGCGCGGCGGCGGGGGCGGACATCGCGCGGCGGCTGGCGGTCCACGAGCGCCAGAGCATGCTGCGGCATGCGGCGGACTTGGTGGAAAGCCGTGCGGAGACGTTTGCCTACACGATTGCCTGCGAGAGCAGCAAAACGATCCGCGAGGGGCGCGCTGAGGTGCGCCGCGCGGTGGACACCCTGCGTCTGGCGTCTGAAGAAAGCGCGCGCCTCGCGGGGGAGACGATTGCCTTCGACCGGCGGCCGGGCGCCGAGGGGCGCCGCGGATATTACGAACGCGTGCCGTTGGGCGTGGTGGCGGCCATCACACCGTTCAACGACCCCCTGAATCTGGTCGTCCACAAGGTGGGCCCGGCCTTAGCCGCCGGCAATGCCGTCGTGCTCAAGCCCGCCAGCGCGACGCCCCTGTCGGCGCTGCTGCTCGTGGAAACCCTGCTCGAGGCGGGCGTGCCCCCCGAAGTGCTGGCCGTCGTCACGGGCAGCGGCGCGCGCCTTGGCGGCGTGCTGGTCAGCCATCCCGCCGTGGCCATGGTGTCGTTCACCGGCGGGCTGGCGACCGGCGAGGCCATCGCGCGCCAGGCGGGCTTAAAGAAGCTGGCCATGGAGTTGGGGGCTAATTCGCCCGTGCTGGTGCTGGCGGACGCCGATGTGGATCGGGCGGCCGACGCCATCGCGTCGGGCGCCTTTAGCAACGCGGGACAAAACTGCCTGGGCGTGCAGCGGGTGTTTGTTGCCGACAGCGTCACTGACCGGTTCATGGACCAATTGGTGGGCCGGACGCGCGCCCGGCGCATGGGGTCCAAGTTGGCGGAGGACACGGACATGGGTCCCATGATCCACGAGCGCGAAGCCATTCGGATCGGGGAGTGGGTGGCCGAAGCCGTGGCCGGCGGGGCGGAGGTGCTGGTGGGGGGCACGCGGCAGGGCGCCTTCTACGCCCCCACGGTCATGGCTCATGTGCCGCGAACCAGCCGCCTCTATCGCGAAGAAGTGTACGGGCCGGTGGTGAGCGTCTTCCCCGTATCGAGTGTCGATGAGGCCATCGCCCGCGCCAATGACGTGCCCTACGGGCTGCAGGCGGGGGTGTTCACCCGAAGCCTGGATCTGGCCCATCGGTGCATTCGGGAGCTCCACGTGGGGGGGGTGATGGTCAACGACAGCAGTGATTTCCGTGTCGACCACATGCCGTTCGGCGGCTTCAAGGGCAGTGGACTGGGGCGGGAGGGCGTCCGGTATGCCGCCGAAGCCATGACCGAGACGAAGGTGGTGTGTTTCAACCTGTCAGACGCGATATCCCGGTGAGGACCCGGTCCGGACGTCGAAAGCGAGCGCCTTGAGAGCGCTGTTCACGAAAGGGAGGGCATCATGACCTGGAAAAAGATCTGGTATGGCTTCATGGCCGGCGCGATGCTGACCACGCTGGCCGCCTGCGGCAGCAGCGCCAGTGCCCCGGCGACCCTGCTGGCCCAAGTGCAGCAGACGCACAAGCTGATCATTGCAGAATCGGCCTACGCCCCCGAGGACTTCCAGAATCCCACCACGCACCAGTGGACCGGCTACGACGTGAACATTCTCCAGGGATTCGCGAAAACGCTGGGAGCCAAGCTGGTGGTCGATTCGCTGCCGTTCTCCGCGTCGATCGAGGCGGTGGCGTCCAAGCGAGCCGACATCACGATTGACATCTACTACACGTCGGCGCGGGCGAAGGTCATCAGCTTCAGCCGACCCATGCTGAACTACAACGATGTGGTGGCGGTCAGCGCGACGCATCCCCAAATCACGCGGCCGACCGTATCCGCCATGACTGGCAAGAAAATTGCGGTGGTGGTAGGCTCGGAGGAAGTGACGGAGGCCCAAAAGGTGCCCCACGCCGTGGTGAAACAGTACGGCAACATCGCCGACTCGTTCCAGGCGCTGTCCACGGGCCGCGTCGCGGCCGACTTTCAGCCCGACACGGACGTGGCGTGGGCCATCCACCAAAACCCGTCGCTGAACATCAAGATCCTCGGCGCGATGCCGTCGTCGATTGCGCCACCGCTGGCCAGCCTGCGCGGCTACTACGGGATTCCTAAGGGCAAGTACAGCGCCAGCTTCCTCGCCAAGTTGAACGCCTACCTGAAAAAGATTGCGTGCAACGGCCAGGAGCAAAAGATGCTGGACCAGTACGGGATGAAAAGCCCCGTGTTTTTGAACGGCATCTGTCAGGCGCCGAACAGCTATCAGGGAGGCTAGTGCGCACGGGGAGGGGGCGAAGCGGAGGCACGGCAGCCGGCTCGCCAGGCGGCTACAGGTTAGGACAACAGGGGGGTGATGAGCACGCTGCAGTTGTGGGGCCAATACCTACCCCAGTTTCTGGCGGGATTGGTGGTGTCGCTGCAGCTGACCGGGGCCGCGCTCGTGCTGGCCCTGGCGCTGGGCACGCTGTTGGTGTTGGCCCGCACGGGACGGATCCGCATCCTGGCGGCCATCGCCACCGGATACGTGGAAGTGTTTCGGGCGGTGCCGGTCCTAGTGCTGTTGTTTACGGCGTACTACAGTCTCGCCCAGCTGGGACTGCGTCTGCCCGGGTTTTGGGCCGGCGTCGTGGCGCTGGGGGCCTTTTACGGGACGCTCTATGGCGAGGACATGCGGAGCGGTCTGCAGTCGGTCGACCCGGGGCAGCGCGAGGCCGCGGTCGCGTTGGGCTTGTCGAACGGCGCGGTGATGCGCCGGGTTGTGCTGCCGCAGGCGTTTCTGGCGTTTTTGCCGCCGGGGACCAACGAGCTGAGCAACCTCATCAAGGACACGTCGCTGGTGCTGACGATCGGCGTGACCGACTTGATGTTTCAGGCCAA
The DNA here is from genome assembly GCA_021795575.1 of Bacillota bacterium. Lineage (GTDB taxonomy): Bacteria > Bacillota > Sulfobacillia > Sulfobacillales > JAIMBI01 > JAJZWV01. Next base: position 36,102 of record JAJYPH010000001.1, on the reverse strand, counting down.
TGCGGCCGCGGCCGCCACGTTTCAGCCCATGGACATGTTCCTGCTGGCGGGCCTAGTGTACTTTGCGTTCTACATCTTACTATCACGCATCCTGGCGAGGTGGGAGCTTAATGTCCAGCGACGTCGTAGTTGACATTCAAGGACTGACGAAGCGGTTCGGGCCGCGCACGGTGTTTGAGGACATTTCGTTCCAGGTGCACCGGAGCGAGGTGGTGGCCGTCATCGGGCCCAGCGGGGCGGGGAAAAGTACGTTCATTCGGTGCATCAACTACCTGCACCCGTTCGAGGCTGGCCGCATCCGGGTGCTGGACCATGAGCTGGTCGGCGGTGGGGGACCGCCCAGCAAGGCGACGTTGCGGCAGATTCGCATGCAGGTGGGCATGGCGTTTCAGACGTTCAACCTGTTTCCCCACCTGACCGCGCTGGGCAACGTCATGCTGGGTCCCATGGAAACCAAGCGGGTGCCGGCGAGCGAGGCTCGAGACAAGGCGATGGCGCTCTTAACCTCGGTGGGGCTGGCGGACCGAGCCGAGGCGTACCCGCGTCGCCTGTCGGGGGGCGAGCAGCAGCGCGTGGCCATCTGCCGTGCACTCGCCATGGACCCTGAGGTGATGCTGTTTGACGAGCCGACGTCTATGTTGGACCCCGAGATGGTCGGAGAGGTGCTGGGAACCATCCGGGGACTGGCGGCGCAGGGGATGACGCTCATTCTGGTGACCCACGAGATGCAGTTTGCCAAAGAAGTGGCTGACACCGTGGTGGTGATGGCGGACGGCCGCGTGGTGGAAACCGGGCCGGCCCGCGACGTGCTGGAGCATCCCACCAGCGAGCGGTCCCGAACATTTCTCACCCGTGTCTTAAAGCCCCTGGAGGCCGCGGGGGATGGTCAAGCAAGTGGCCCCGGAGCCACGACCGCACTGGGAGGTGACCATCCCTGATGCATGTGGTGGCCTTGTACTGGCAAGCCATCGTCGATGGCGGCGGCGTCGACTTGGAGCTGACGGCGATCGCGGTGGCTGTCTCGGTGGTGGTGGGCATACTGGCCGCCGTCGGGCGGATTTACGGCGGCAAGCTTTTGGGGGGCGCCATCACGGTGTACGTGGAGATTATCCGCGGACTGCCCCCGATTCTGCAGCTGTTTATCATCTATTTTGGACTAAGCCAGTTCCAAATCAACCTGTCGTCCTTCAGTGCCGGCCTCTTGTGGCTGGTGTTGTATGGCGTGGGCTATGCGGTGGAGATTTTCCGCGCCGGAATTGAAGCGGTGTCCGTGGGACAGCGCGAGGCCGCCGATGCCTTGGGGCTCACGCGGGTGCAGGCGCTGCGAAGAATCATTCTGCCGCAGGCGTGGATGGTCATGCTGCCCTCGCTGATGACCTTTTTGGTGCTCCAGGTCAAAAACACGACCTTGCTGTATCTGGTGGGGATTGCCGACATCATGTACCAGGCGCGGCTGGGCACGTCGGCCACCGAGCAGCCGGCCATCATGTACGGCATGGCCGCCATCGCGTATCTCATTATCAATCTGACGCTGTCGCGCATCGGCAGCACCCTGGAGCGGCGGCAGGCGCTGTACCGCTGACCGGTCGGCAACCCAACTCGAGCGACAGGAAGAAGCAGGAGGCGGTGGCGGTGGAGAGGCCGTTCAGCGTGGGGGAATACCAGGCTCGGATCCACAACGTCCAGCAGAGCATGGGTCGTGCTGGCATCGAGGTGCTGCTGGTCGCGGACCCGGCCAACATGAACTACCTGGTCGGATATGACGGCTGGTCGTTCTACGTCCCGCAAATGGTGGTGGTGGTGGGCTGGGACCCCGAACCGTACTGGATCGGCCGGCCTCAGGACGCGAACGGTGCGCGCCTGACGACGTGGCTGTCGGCGGACCACATTCGCGCCTATCCCGAGACCTACATTCAGTCCACGGATCATCACCCCATGGAGACCGTCGCGGCGCTGCTGCGCGAGCTCCATCTCGACCAGCGCCGCGTCGGCCTGGAATTGGACGCGTACTACTTCACCGCGCAGTCCTACCTGGCCCTGCAGCGGCTCCTGCCAGCCGCCACCTGGCTGGATGCGAGCCTCCTGGTGAATTGGGTCCGGAGCGTGAAGTCCCCGGCGGAACTGGCCCTGATGCGGGAGGCGGCGGCCATTGCCCAGTATGCGATGGAGACGGCGCTGGCCGTGATTGAGCCTGGGGTGCGCGAGGCCGACGCGGCGGCCCAGATTTTTCGCGCCGAAATCGAGGGCCTGGAGGGTCTCCCCGGCGACTATCCCGCGATTGTGCCGCTCATGCCTTCCATGGAGCGCACGACGGCGTCGCATCTCACTTGGGTGGACCGCAGCTACCAGGTGGGGGACGTGGTGAACCTGGAGCTGGCGGGCTGCCGCCACCGGTACCATGCCCCGCTGGCCCGCACGCTGTATCTGGGCACGCCCCCCGACGACTATCGGCGCCTGGCCGACGTGGTGCTGGCAGGCGTGGACGCCGCGCTGGAGGCGGCGCGGCCGGGCGCGGTGTGTGAGGAGGTAGAGGCGGCGTGGCGCCGCTGCCTCGCCGCCAGCGGATACGAAAAGGCGTCGCGGCTGGGGTATGCGGTGGGCGTCGGCTACCCGCCCGATTGGGGTGAGCACACGGCCAGCCTGCGGGCGGGGGACCGCACGCTGCTGCGGCCGGGTATGACCTTTCATCTCATTGCGGGGATGTGGGTCGAACCGCGCGGGCTGGAAATCAGTGAGACGCTGGCTGTGACCGACACCGGCGTTGAATTGTTGACCCACTTCACGCGCGACCTGCTGACCAAGACGGAATTTCCCACGGGCCGGTCGGCGTGAACCCGGGGGAGTACCGGGTTCCCACGGCTCAGGATGTGTGGCGGGCGCACCAGCGGATCCGGCCATGGGTGTGGCCGGTGCCGCTCGTGCCGTCCCTCCCGCTGGGCCGCGTGGCCGGCGGACGCGTCGCCCTGCAGCTGGAGTTTCTCAATCCCGTCGGTTCGTTCAAGATTAGGGGCGCGGCCCACGCCTTGGTGGCCCGACAGCTTGGTGGGGAGCTCCCAGGCGTCGCCACGTTCTCCACAGGCAATCACGGCACCGCCGTGGCGTATATGGCCCAGCGTTTGGGCGTGCCCGCGCGCGTGTTTCTTCCCACCACCGTGCCCGCGGTGAAAGTCGCCCAGCTGCAGCAGTGGGGGGCCCAGGTGACGGTAAGCGGGCAGACCCAGGAGGATGCCGCCCGCCGGTGCCAGGAAGCGGCGGGCGCCGAGGGCCTCCTGCTGGTGCCCCCGTTTGACGATCCTGACGTCATTGCGGGGCAGGGGACGGCCGGGTGGGATTTGATGAACCGCTGCCCCGACGTCGACACCGTCCTGGTTCCCGTATCGGGAGGAGGCTTGCTGTCCGGTGTGGCGCTTGCCGTGAAGGCCGTCCATCCTGCGGCCCGGGTCATTGGGGTGGGCGCCCGGCATGCGGGCAGCATGGCGGCGAGCGTGCGGGCCGGCCGTCCCGTCGATGCGCCCGAGGCCCCCACGTGGGCCGACAGCCTGCTGGGGGGTGTCGGCGCGGACAACCAATTCACGCTGGCGCTGGTACGCCACTGGGTGGATGACCTCGTTGAGGTGAGCGAAGAGGAAATTGTCGAGGCGTTGTGCTTCTTGTTGGATCACCATCGCCTGATCGTGGAAGGGGCGGCGGCCGTGGGCGTGGCCGCACTGCTCAGCGGTCGGGTGACCGTGGGCGCGTCGACCGCGGTGCTGCTCACCGGGAACGTCGTGGAAGCCCACCGGGTGATGCAGGCGTGGCAGGCGCGATCTGAAGCAGCCCCCCCGTCCGAGACCTAATCCTCGGGTTGCCGCGCGTCAGCGGGGCGCGCGCCGGCTGGCGTGGCCGTGGGAGTGCTTCCGCTGGGACCCCACGGAGCGCCGAGCGCCTGGCGGTCCGTGACACCGAGCGGCGAACTGGTCGTCGATATCACGCTCCTTGGCCGTGCCGGGTAAGCATTAGGGAGTCAACACGCTGGTTTACCGAAGGGGCGGGGATTGCGGCACGGATCCGCGGGAAACGACGTCTGCCCGACGGACGTGCTCGGAGAGAGTGGGCCATCAGGCCCCGATGACTCCCCCTTGGGTTTCCGGCCGGGGCGTGTGGTGCCGCGGGCTACTGAGTCACGCTCGGATCGCGTGGCGCGCGCCCGGCCACAGCTCCGGCGTTCTCCCCCCAGCCTCGTGCAGGACATGGCCCACCACGCCACGAATGCTGGTCAGCCACGGGCTATAGTGGTCCCGTGGCGGCGGTCGCCGGACCCACGGCCCGTGCGGATTGGTTGCCCCGCGGTCGGAGGCGCGTGCTGTTCAGGCGCCGCCTGGACGCCGGCCCCGCGGCGGCGCCCGCGCTACGACTCGGCGAGAGGTTGGGGTGCCATCGAATCCATAGAGATAACCGGGGATGTCGCCCGGCGCTTTCTTCTTGGGGTGCAAGGCTTGTGGCCGGGACGCCGGTGGGCGGACAAGGAGGGGACGGCCCGTGCGATTCATGCCCTGGGTCACCTCCAGCTCGACCCGGTCTCCCTCGTGTCCCGCAGCCACGACCTCGTACTGAGCAGCCGGGTGTCAGGATACCGGCGGGATGACCTCGGCACCCTGGTGTACCAGGACCGGCGGTTCTTTGAGTATGGCGGCCATCTCGACGTATACCCCATCGAAGAATATCCGTACTGGGAACGTCATAAGGCGCGCCGCCGCGACGAGCCGCGCGTGCGGACCTTTCTCACCGACCATGCGGCGTTGGTGGACGAGGTTCGGGTTGTAGTCCGGGACCGGGGACCCGTGTCGGCCCGCAACCTGCCCGACCAAACGCCGGTGAGGTCGGGCCGGGCAAGCAGCGCCGCCGGACTGGCCCTCTACCACCTCTGGCTCACCGGTGAGCTCATGACCCATCACCGGGAAGGATTCGAGCGCATCTACGACCTTACGGAACGCATCGCTCCCCCGACGGGCGACCCGGTCGCTGAACCAGCGGTTCGCACCCACGCCGCCCAGGAGGTGCTCCGCCGTTCGGCACTACCCACTCTCCGGGAATGGTCCGGGGGCGTCGGCTATAGGCTGTTCGAGCCCGTCGGTCCCAAGGAGGCCGCGGCCTGGATGACGGACCTGATTGCGGCCGGGATCGCCGTCCCAGTCACCGTCGCGGGGGCACACGCCGCGCGGTTCGTGCACGCGGAGTACTTGGCGCTTCTGGACACGCTCTCTCGGGGAGCCGTGCCCCATGAGTGGGCCACGGCGACGGGGACGGACGTGGAAGTCACCTTCCTGTCACCGCTCGACAACGTGGTGGCGCCACGGGAGCGGCTGCGGGAGCTCTTTGGGTTCGAATGCGTGTGGGAGATTTACAAGCCAGCGGAGACGCGTCGGTGGGGTGCGTACACCATGCCCATTCTCTATCAAGACCGGCTGGTGGGCCGCATGGATCCAAAACTGGACCGCTCAACGAACGTCCTGAAGATCCAGGGACTGTGGATCGAGGAGGAAGGCCTTCAAAGAGATCCCGCATTTCGGCGGGCATGGCAGAACGGCATCGAACGCTTCGCCCGGTTCCACGATGCGCGTGAGGTGATGGGGTCTTTAGCTCCGTAACCCGGGTGGACCCCATCGCTTCGCATACGAATGGGCGCAGCGATCGTCCAGCCGCGGGCCGCCAAAGCTGGGCCCCCGAATCGGTGTGGGTCCCAAACGGTCCGCCAGGCGCACGCTGACCGCCTGGCGGCGCCCACCAAAGGATCCCGGCCATCGGACCCTCGGCGCGGTGGCCCGGCGCCATCCCGTGCACTGACTTGGCGGCGCCTGTGTCGGATGGGATACTGGGTGATGTGTCGCGATGCGCGGCCATAGCGAGGAGGAGTCCCATGTGATTGAGCCGCGTCCCGAGGTGCAGGGACTCCCCATCTATCGCCCGGGCCGTCCCGGGAATGTATCCGCCGACGCCATGCTGAACCTGGCGGCCAACGAGAACGCCTGGGGGCCGTCGCCAGCGGCCGTGGAGGCGTGGCGGCGGTGGGATGGCGGTGCCACCTACCCCGACATGGGGGGTCAGATCCTCAAAGAGGCGCTGGAAGCCCAGTGGAGCGTGCCGTCGTCGGCGATGCTGCTGGGTACAGGCAGTGGTCATCTCATCAAGTGCTTGGCGGAGACGTATCTCCGGCCCAACGACCGGGTGGCCGCTGTGCACCCCACCTTTTCGCTGTACGCGCAGGGCGCGTCCCTGATGGGAGCCCAGGTGGCCGCGCTGCCAGGCACCGGCCACCAGGTCAGCTGGGCCGCGCTGCCCGACTGGGTAGCCGACCACCATCCGCGGCTGGTGTTTCTCTGCACCCCCAACAATCCCACCGGCGATGTGGCGCCCGCTGCCGTGATCCAGGGGCTGCTGGCGGCGTTGGGGGATGATGGGCTTCTGGTGCTGGACGAGGCTTACCGCGACTTTTCGCTCCCGGAGCCCGACACGACCCGTCTCTTGGCGGTCCACGCCAACGTGGTTCTTCTGCGCACGCTTTCCAAAGCCTACGGGCTCGCGGGACTCCGGGTGGGGGCCCTGCTGGCGGCACCCGCCGTGGTCGACGCCGTGGGCCGCGTGCGTGAGCCGTTTCCGGTGTCGGCTCCGGCCCTCCTGATGGGCCGGGCCGCCGTGCTGGACGAACCTTACCGCCGCCAGGTGGTGGCGGCGGTGCAGGTCGGGCGTCGGCGCCTGGAATGGGCGCTCGCCGCGCGCGGCTGGTCCGTCAATCCCAGCCAGGCCAACTTCGTCTGGGCCGCGCCCCCGAGCGGCGACGCCGAGGCGTGGCAGGCCCAGCTGTCCGCCCGGGGCATCCTGGTGCGGTGGGGTGGGAGCTTCGGGGTGGCCGACCATCTGCGCATCACCGTGGGGACGCCCGTGCAGGAGGGTCGGTTGCTCGCGGCGCTGGACGACATTGCGGAACGGCGCCAGGCGTCGTTCCCCGGGGACCGAGAGGGAGGGTTGGCGGGTGGCCGATAGTTTGGGCCTGCTGTACACGGCGCTGTCTACGGTCCAGAGTCCGGTGGAGCTGGGGCAGCTGTTGGAGGACTGGCTGACGCCGCACGAACAGGACGAGCTGGTGTTGCGGCTCGACATTGCCCGACGCTTGGACCGCGGCCAAACCTACGAGGCGATTCAGGTGGAAACCGGCGCGTCGTCGACGACCGTGAGCCGGGTGCGCCGCTGCCTGTATCGGGGGGCCGGCGGCTACCGATTGGTGCTGGACCGCATGGCGGCGCTCCCTCCGGACACGCCGTGACTGGTCGCGAGGCCGTCTGGGGAAGACGCCCCGCCGTAGAACGCGGAGATTCCCCAGGGCGCGCGTGAAGCCTACGCTTGGAGTTCGATCAGGCTTTCGGCGATGACGAGGGCCTCGGGTCCTGCATGGCGGGCTCCCCGAACCGTGACCGTGTAGGTTTGCCGGGCGTATTCAAACGTGACGCGGGCGGTGTTCCCCTGCACCGCGAGGCGCCCCCACCCCCAGCGCCCCAGCGCGACCCGCTGGCCGCTGGGGGTGGGCACCACCGGGCCACTTTCCACCACCACGGGCGGGTGGAACACGATTTGGATGTCCCGGAGCAGCGCGGGGCGCGAGATTGGGGCGGAGAAGAACCCGTACGCCGTGGCCCCCGGCCCGACCGCTACCGCGAACGCTGTGCGGTTCCGGCCAAGCCGGACCTGGTGCCCATCCAGGGTTTGACGTGTGGGGCGCGTCAGAGGGGGACCCGCCGCACCCCAATCCCAGAAGATTCCCCCGGCGCGGGTGCCTTGCGGCAGAAAGCCCAGGTAGTACCCGTGCGGGGTTTTCCACTCCAGCGGCGTGGCATCGGGCATGGAGTCCAGGCCCGCTGGCAGGACCGTCGGCACGAGAACCGGTGCCGCCGCGTTGAATAGATTGTAGCGGACGGACGCCGGCTCAGCGGTCCCGAGCGGCAGGAGCGGAGGCTCGCTGAGCAGGTTCGCGAGCATCGGCGGCAGCAGCGGGCGCGCCGTCGGGAGGTGAGTGGGTACGGGGGGCGGTGTGGGGCTGGTCTTCACGGTGGTGCCGGTCGGCACGGGCGTGATGCGGTAGTCATAACCCCACGCGGTGCCCGGATGCTGGGTGGGGCCGGCGAGCGATGCGGTGCCACCCAGCGCCGTTAGCTGCTCGGCCGTGTGCCCATAAGCGAGCGTGAGGTGCTGCGGCACCTGCACCCGGACAAAGCTGGCGGCAATCTGAAGCGCCACGCGGGGATTTGGGTTGGGGTCATGCACCATGACGAGGTAGCGGCCGTACCGGAAGGTCAGCCGGAGCCAACTGCCCATGGTCCCCTCGGACACGTACGCCGTCAGGTATACCACCAGCGGCCCCAGCCGAACGGGCCGGCCCACGAGTCGGATCGGATGGGGCACATACGCCACCGTGATGCCGATGGGGGGCGAATTGCGCCCATCGGTCGATTCGGTCTGCTGAGACTGCAGGGTGGCGGGCACCGCCGCGGGCTTCCAGGGCCGGGCCAGGCCAGCCGTGACGGGCACGGCGCCACTCGTCGCCACGGAGCCCACCCCGATCGAGTAACCCGGGCCCATGCGGGTGCCGTCGATGGATTCCTGACCATTCCAGCGGCTAACCGTGATGGGCGGGATTCCGCCCACCGCAGTTGGGTTGAACGTCTGGCCCCAGACGCCGGTGGTGGGAAGCCAGGCGGGCAGCACCACCGGCAGTCCCGTGCGCACAAGCGTGGGCAGTGCCCACCAAAAGTCGGGATTCGGCACGCCCTGGGGCAGCGCGGGGACCGAGGACGTCGACGCCCGGGACTGCTGGGGGGAGCGAGCCGTGGCCCCGGCACAGGCGACCAGCCCGGCCGTCCCCGTCACGACCAGGCCGGCGGCCAGCCAGCGGGATGCGCCCCCCGCCTTCCGACGGGGCTCGGTTCCTGCCGTGATTCCGCGCCCAAGCAACGGTCGTTCACCCCGCTCGAGAGAACAACGACCGCGGTGGCGGCGTGGTTGCGGTTGACAGGGCGCCAGCGAGTCCGTGTTCACCGACCCCCTTGACGGCGGACTCTTGTCCTGGTACTCTACTGCAGTAGAGTGATGCAGAAGGGGAGTGCGCCATGAGAATCGCGGTGCCGCGCGGACGGCTGAACGGTCCCACTTGGACCTGGCTGCAGCAGGCGGGGTTGGACCTGGCCCAACCGGCGGGTCGGCAGCTGTGGACGCAAGCGGGCAGTGTGGACGCCGTGGAAGTGCGTGGCCGCGACATGCCGTCCCTGCTCATGGCCGGTGTGGTGGACGCAGCCATCGTGGGGCGCGACGTGCTGGACGAAGCGGGGCTGGCCCTGGTGGTGGTACGGTCACTGGATTTTGGTGCCTGCCGTCTGGTGGCGGCGGCACCGCCCGACACGCGGCTCGCGTCCGGCCGGGCGTGGCGGGTGGCCACCCGCTATCCCCGCATCACGCGTCGGTGGATGGACGCCCGCGGCCTCATGGGCGACGTGGTGACCATGAGTGGGGCGGTGGAAGCCGCGCCCTGGCTCGGCTTGGCCGACGCGGTCGTGGATATGGTCGAAACGGGCGCCACCCTTGCCGCCAACGGGCTCGTGGCGCTTGAGACCGTCATGCGGTCGATCGCCACGCTGTCGGCGTCGCCCAAAAATGCCCGCGCGGTTGAGCGCTGGGTTCAGGACGCCTTGCCCGAGAGGGGGATGGATCCACGTGCCCTGGGTGTGTCGTAGTACGGACGAGTGGCTGACGCGCGTGCGGGGTGGCGACACACCCGCGGTGACCGCCGCCGTGGCCCAGATTCTCGCTGACGTGGCCACCGGCGGCGATGCGGCGGTGAGAGGGTGGACGGGTCGTCTGGACGGGGTGGACCGTCCAACGTCGCGCGTGGCGTGGCTCGACGCGCCGGCCCTGCCGCCCGCGCTGGCCGACGCGTTGGCGCTGGCAGGCGAACGCATCCGGGCGTTCGCCACGTGGTCCCGGCCACCCGCCGCTCGGGATGGGCTCACGGACGGGGGGCTGGCGGTGCGCACCGTGTGGGAACCGCTGGAGCGCGTGGCGGTGTATGTGCCCGCCGGCCGATTTCCTCTGGCGTCCACCCTCCTGATGGGCGTGATTCCGGCCCAGGTGGCGGGCGTCCGGGACATTGTCGTGCTGACACCGCCGCGGGCGGACGGCGAGCCCGACCGCGTGACGCTGGCGGCCGCCGCCTGGCTGGGCATCCAGGAGGTGCACGCCATCGGAGGGGCCCAGGCGGTGGGGGCCGCCGCCTTCGGCACCGAGAGCGTACGGCGGGTGGACGCCCTGGTGGGGCCGGGCAACGTGTACGTCACCGAGGCCAAGCGCCAGGTCGCCGACCGCATTCGGATCGACGGGTTGAATGGGCCGTCGGAGGTGGTGGTGTGGGGAGAGCCGCCGGCGCCTGCGGCCCAGGTCGCGCAAGATCTGCTGGCCCAGGCGGAGCACGACCCCGCGAGTGTGGCGCTGGTCGTGAGCCGGGATGCGGCGTGGCTGGACGAGGTGGGGCGCCTTGCGTCCGCCCTGTCCCCTGAGTTGGCCTCCCGCCCGCGGCTGGGGGGCGTGCTCGTGGAGACGGCTGCCGAGGCCGTGCGTTTCATCAATGCCATGGCACCCGAGCATCTGGAGCTTTGGGGCCCGGCAGCCGTCTATGCCGGCGAGCTCACCCACGCGGGGGCCACGTTTATTGACTGCCCCAGCCCCTTGGGCGACTACGTGGCCGGGCCCAACCACGTGCTGCCCACCGGGGGTCGAGCCCGGTGGCAGTCGGTCCTGGGTGTGGAAGATTTCCTGCGCCGACGCACCGAGACGCGCCAGGTGGGAAACTCCAGTCACTTGGCCGAGGCGGCCGCCCTGCTGGCTGCCGCCGAAGGGTTGGAACGGCATCGTGAGGCGCTCGCCGCGTTTGCCGCCTTCAAGGCGGGCGAATGGCCACCAAGATCTCTGAACGCCGACAAGGGGGTGGCCCGATGACGGAGCCTGCAGAGCCGCCGCTTCTCAGCCGGGTGACGCGTACCACCCGGGAAACCCGCGTGGCCATGGAGTTGGGCGGTGCCATGGGCATCACGGTGCCGGTGCCGTTCTTCGGCCACCTGCTGCAGGCCTGCGCCACCACCTGGGGCGTTCCCGTGATGGTGGAGGCGTCGGGCGACGTCGCGGTCGATCCCCACCACCTGGTGGAAGACACCGGCCTGGTGCTGGGCCGCGCGATCCTGGGCCGCTGGCCCGGCTATCGGGACGTCGCGCGCTACGGCTGGGCCATCGTGCCCATGGACGAGGCTCGGGTGGAGGTGGCCGTGGACCTGTCGGGTCGCACCGGCAGCTGGCTTGCCGACATGCCCTCGGGCGCCGTGGGGGGGCTGGAGGGCGAGGTGCTGGAGGAATTTTGGACTGGGCTGGCGCGCGGCGGACAGCTCACGGTGCACGTGCAGATGCGGGCGGGCAGGAACCGCCACCACCAGTGGGAGGCGGGCTTCAAGGCGCTGGGGCTGGCGCTCCGGATGGCCACCGCCGTGCGTCCCGGCCTGCTGAGTACCAAGGGAGTGTTGGACGTCCCAGATAAATTGTCGGAGGCAGCGTCAGAGACCGCGGGACCGATCGAGGAGTGATGCGTCATGACGGTGGCGGTGGTGAACCTGAAGCGGGGCAATCTGCAGTCCGTGGTGTGGGCGCTGGAGCGGCTGGGTCTCGACGTGGTGGTCACGGAAGATCCGGAGGTGGTGGCGCAGGCCGGCGGCGTGGTGCTGCCGGGCGTCGGCCACTTTGCGGCCGCGGCGCGCGCGCTCAGCGCAACCGGGATGGACCAGGCGATCTGGAACCGAGTGGGCGCGGTGCCGCTGCTCGGCATCTGTCTCGGCATGCAGCTGTTGTTTGAGTCGTCGGAAGAGGGGGGCCGGGGCCTCGGGGTGCTGCCGGGGACCGTGACCCGCCTGCAGGTGGGCTCCGCCCCCCTCCCGCACGTGGGGTGGAACCAGGTCCACCCGACCGCGGCCGCGGGATGGATGCGGGAGGCCGGGGCGGGCGACGCATACTTCTGCCACGCGTTTGCCGTGAAGCCGCAGGATCAGCTGGTGGCGACGGCGGTCACCGACTATCACGGGGGATTTGTGAGTGCGGTGCAGCGGGGGCTGGTGGCCGGCGTGCAGTTCCACCCCGAGCGGAGCGGGGCCTACGGACGGCGCGTGCTGACCGCATTTGCCCAGCAGGGGATGCGATGTTCAGCGTAATCCCGGCGATTGACGTGCTGGATGGACGGGTGGTGCGCCTCACGGAGGGCGATGCCCACCGGGTGACGGTTTACCACGATGACCCCGTCGCGCAGGCGCGCACGTTTGTGAAGGCAGGCGCTCGGTTGCTGCACGTCGTGGATCTGTCCGCCGCGTTTGGACGCACGGGACTATCGGTGGGTCAGGTTCAGCGGCTCACAGCTCTGGGCGTGCCGGTGCAGGTGGGCGGCGGGGTGCAGAGCCTCGACGCGGCACGGCGCTGGCTGGATGCGGGCGCACGCCGGGTGGTGGTGGGGTCGGCGGTGGCCCACCCGGACCTCCTGGCGGCGTTTGCCCACGAGATGGGACCGGAGCAGGTGGCGGTGAGCCTCGATTGGCGGGGCGGGACCCTGGCCACCCACGGATGGCGGGCTGACGCCGCCCTTACGAAGGAACAGGTGGCCTCCCGGCTTCGCGCCCTGGGGTGGCGCGCGGTCATCGTCACCGCGGTGGACCGAGACGGCACCGGTCGCGGTCCAGATCTGGACCTTGTAACCGCGTGGATCGCTGAAGGGTTTCACGTGACGGCGGCCGGGGGCATTCGCGGGGCGGAGGACATCGACGCCCTCCGGCGGCTTGGGGCGACGGGCGTGATCGTGGGCCGCGCCCTGTACGACGGGTCGCTTGGGGCCGAGGCGGTGGCGGCGGTGCTCCGGTGCTGAGGCCGCGGCTCATCGCGTGTTTGGACGTAGCGGCCGACCGCGTGGTGAAGGGAGTGCAGTTCCAGGAACTGATTTCGCTGGGCCGACCCGAGGATCTGGCGCGTCGCTATGAAGACCAGGGGGCGGATGAGCTGGTGCTGCTGGACATTACCGCCGGCGCAGAGCACCGAGGCCCCAGCCTGGCCGTGGTGGAACGCACGGCCCGGCGGCTGGCGATTCCGCTCACGGTGGGGGGCGGCATTCGCGACCGGGCCGGGGCGCTGTCGGTACTCGCCGCCGGCGCGGACAAGGTGTCGGTCAACTCGGCCGCGCTGGCCACGCCTGACCTGGTGAGCCAGATAGCCGACGAGGCCGGCAGCCAGGCGGTGGTGGTGGCGATAGACGTCCGACGCGCAGCGGACACGCACCGCGTGTACGCGGATGGGGGCCGTACCCGCACCTCTTGGACCCTTCGGGACTGGGTGGCCCACGTGGCCGCCCTAGGGGCGGGCGAAGTGTTGCTGACGTCCATCGACCGGGATGGCACTGGGGAAGGCTATGACCTCGAGGCGCTGGCCACGGCGGCGGGGGTCCACCTGCCCGTGATTGCCTCGGGGGGCGGCCGGACCGCCCTACATCTCGCGGCGGCCCTCGCGGTGCCGGGCGTGACCGGAGCGCTGGTGGCGGGGGTGCTTCACCGCGGCGAAACCACGCTCACCGCGTTAAAGCAGCAATTGACTGAGCAGGGGGTGGCCGTGCGTGTCTGAGACAGCGACCGAAGCGCTGCTGCCGGTAGTGGTCCAGGACGTCGATACCGGGGCCGTGCTCATGCTGGCCTGGACCAACCAGGAGGCCATCGCCGCCACCCGGGCCACCGGACGGGCCCACTTTTGGAGCCGGTCCCGCCACACCCTGTGGGACAAGGGGGCTACCTCCGGCCAGCGGCTCGAGTTGGCAAAGATGGTGTGGGACTGCGACCAGGATGCGCTGCTGTACCAGGTGCATGCACCTCGAGGGGCCTGTCACACGGGCCAGACCAGCTGCTTTGGCGACGTCGATCTGCCTGCCGCCATGCTAAGTCGGCTGTTTGCCGTACAGCGGGAGCGGCTCGCCAGCGCGAGCGACGAGGCGTCCTACACGCGCCGTCTGGCCACCCAGGGCTTGGACCGCGTCCTCAGAAAGGTGGGCGAGGAATCGGGGGAGTTTCTGCTCGCGGCTAAAAACGGCGACCCAGGACCCATCTGCGCCGAGGCCGCCGACCTCATCTACCACCTGTGGCTCGCGCTGCACGTGGCCGGGGTGAGCCTGGACGACGTCGCCACGGAGTTGTCGCGCCGCCACCATGCATCCCGGTCTGAGTATGAGCCGTAGCCGGCCATGCTTCCCCGCGTCGTACCCGTCTCTTTATTCTAAATCGAGAAGGTGTTACTCTCGATCTAGAAGGGGGATTTAGCATGGTGCCCATATTTCCCGTGGATGTTCTCCCCTTGCCGTCTGAAGACTTGGTGGGGCGCGAGGGAATCCTGAGCGATTTGGAGCGCCGGGTGCTGCAGGGACAAAGCGTCCTGATCCCCGGTCCGCGCCGGGTGGGAAAAAGTGCGGTGGCGTTCGAACTGTTGCGGCGGGTTGCCGATTCGGCCAACGCCCTCACGGCCAGCGTAGACCTGTTTGAGTGCGGCGACGTGCGCGAGCTGGCACGCAAGATGGCGGCGGCCACCTTGGCGGGGGTGGATCCCCGATGGCGGCGTCTGCAGTGGAAGACGGATCGGGCCATGGCTGAGGGGCTCCGCAATTCCGAGGTGGCGGTTTCGGTGCTGGGGCTGGACGTCGTGCGCTGGATTTATCGGGTGGAGCGCCTCGATACCGGCGAGCTGCTGGACCGGGCGCTCGACCTGCCGGCAGCGGTGTCCGAGCGGCTCCGACGCCCGACCGTGATGGTGTTTGATGAGTTCCAGGAGCTGGCCGCCCTGGATCCGTCGCTGGGGGTATTCAAGCGCATGCGGGCCCACTGGCAGCGCACGCGTGGCGCGTATCTGTTCCTGGGCAGCCAGGGGTCCCTCGTTCGGAGCCTGTTTACCCAGTCGCGCATGCCGCTCTACCGGTTCGCGGACCTCGTGCCGCTGCCGCGCATTCCTGCGGATGACTGGGTCGGCTACATCACGGACAAGTTCGACGCGGCCCAGTGTCCCGTGAGTCCCGGCGTGGCCGAGGAGCTGGTGCAGCGTACCGGGGGCCACGCGTTCGACACCATGAAGGTGCTGCAAGCCGTCGCGCGGCGCCTGCCGCGTGAGGGCGCGGCGGTCACGAGAGACGTGGCCTGGCTTGGGTACGCCGATGCGGCGCGCGACCTGGGCCGATACTTTGAAACCGAAATTCAGGCCCTGGGCTTCAAGTTGGGTCGCGCCATGCTGGTTCGTTTGGCCAATCAACAGCCCCTGTACGTTTCCGAGGCCAGCTCCAGTCAAATCCACGAAACCGCCCAGGGACTGGTGACGCAGGGCATTCTGGAACGCCCACGGCCCCGCCGCTATGAGTTTGTGGAACCGATGCTGGCGGAGTATCTGCGCGGAGGGGTCGGGTCGTGACGCGTGCCGCCCGAGGGGAGCCACGCCCATGCGGTCGGCACGCGGGATGTAGTGGAACACACCGCCGCCGGGCCGCCCGCTACGTGCGACAGGGTCTGAGAATCGCGTCCACGGGGGCGAGTACGAGCCGCTGAACATACCCCCTCTCTGATGCGGCGTATTCGGAGGGACGCCGAGCGGCGCGGGCGCGGGGCGCTGCGGCACCTCGCCGGGGCTCGGACTGGGGACAATCCTGGGCCGGCCACCCCGGTGCCCAGGGAGGGCGGCCCGGGCGCCGAACGGGCGGCCAGGATTACATGCAGAAAAGGACGACGGCGCTGGCGGCTTCCCCTTCGGGGTGCGAGCATCTGTGGCTTCGCCACTATGCTGGGCGGGGCTCCCTCTCCGCCTGGGAAAGGTCCCGGCTCCTCGCTCCCTGGGGAACACATGGAAAAAAGCTGACTCCCCCTGCAGGATCTGGGGGCGCGAGTGCGAAGTATTAGGCGAAGCAGTGGGCTAGCCCGCGCTAGAGAAGGGGGCGTTGTCCACGGCCTCTCTGTCGGCACCCAAGGGACAGTAGCGAGGAGGCTTCCATGTGAAACTACAGGCATTCGGTGGATTAGTGGGGGCGGCGGCGCTCCTGGCGGTCACCGCCTCAGCGCCGGTCGCCAGCGCCTCGACGTATCAAGCGCTGGCCGGCAACACCGCCACCGGGCTCATCAAGCAATCCCGCGACCATGGCAAAGCCAACCCCGGCCGCCACGTTCAGCTGCTGGTGGGGCTGAATTTCGTCACGCCCGCTGGCGGACCGTCGCTGGCCACGTTCATTCAGGATACGGTGACCCCGGGCAATCCGTTGTTTCACCAGTATCTGACCCCGGCCCAGTTTCAGGCGCAGTATGACCAGCCCACGGGGGCGATTCATGCGCTGGAGAACTACTTGACGAGCTTTGGCCTGACCGCGAGCCGCACCGAAACCACCGGAGGCGTCTCGTATCAGTCGAACAACTATCTCTACGTCAACGGCACCGTCGGCGAGGCGGAAGCCGCCTTCCAGGTTCCCATCAACCAATACACGGTGGGCGGCCGGAGCTATCTGGCCAACCCCAAGAACCCGGTGCTGCCCACGTCGTATGACGGGTACGACTTGGCCACCATGGTATCGGGCCTTTCCGGGCTCATGACCTACGCCGGGTTCCACACCATGACGGCGAACCAGCACCAGGCCAACCCCAACGTACAGCTGAACACCTGCGCGGTGAGCGGGTTTGCCAACTGCACGGCGCCCACCGGCCTGTCGCCGCAGCAGACGCAGACCATCTATGGGGCGACCTCGCTCATTAACAAGGGCATCACGGGCAAAGGCATGACGATTGCGATCGCCACGCTGGCGCCCCTGCTGACCAAGGATCCGCCGCAGTTCTGGAAGTACTACGGCGTCAACCGCACGGGCACGCTCAGCGAAATCGGTGTGGACCGGACGATGCCCACCGGCGGTGCTTCCGGCGCGGGCCAGGGTGGATCGGAGAGCTCCCTGGATGTGGAGCAGTCGGGTTCCATGGCGCCGGGTGCCAACATCGAGGTGTACGTGGCCCCGAACACCAACAATGGGTTTATCGACCTGTTCAACGCGGTGGTCAATGGCTACCACGGCGTCGTTCCCAACGTCATGTCGGTGTCGTGGGGCGAGGCGGAGCAGTTCGAAACCCACGGGTACGCCGTGCTGATGAACCAGCAGTTCGAGCAGGGGGCGGCCGAGGGCATCTCCATGTTCGACGCGTCCGGCGACTCCGGGGCCTACGATGCCTATGGGGCGCTGGGCTACAACCACACGCTGGCCGTGGATTCCCCCGCCGACCTGACCTACGCCACGGCGGTGGGAGGCACCACGCTGGGCGCGAATCAGACGGCGGGCATCAGCGGGATTCCCACTCAGCAGGAGATCGCCTGCATGCCGTCCACGGAGCAGGCGTGGGGATGGAGTTACTTCCTCCCGTGCTACCAAAGCTTCGGGTTCCACAATGTGACGCAAGCGAGGAAGGCGTTTGAGCCGGTGGGGTCCGGTGGCGGCTTCTCCGGCTACTTCGCGGAACCCTCCTGGCAGTCCGCGTACGGGGGCGCGCTGGCGGGAGCATCCGGCAAGGGGGTGCCCGACGTGGCGCTGAACGCCGATCCCTTCACGGGGTATTCCATCTACGACACCTCGTCGGTGTACACCACCGCCAGTGCCGGCTGGACGGATGGGTGGGGTGGCACATCGTTTGCGTCACCCAACTGGGCCGGGATCACGGCGCTCTTGGATCAGGCCAATGGCGGCGCACTCGGCTTCCTGCCCCCGACTCTGTACCAGGTGGCCAACTTAGGGGGCTTCCGCGACATCACGGCCGGCAACAACTGGTACTACCAGGCCGGGACTGGGTGGGACGCCACGACGGGCCTGGGGGTCCCCAACGTCTCCCAGCTGGCCACCAGCATCCAACAGTACAACAGCTGACCGAGGTCCACGGAGCGAGACCAGCCCAGGGCGGCCACGAGCCGCCCTGGGCTTTTAAGGGCCGTGTCGACACCCCCGGCTAACGTATAGAAGGTAGAGACTGCAGGCGGCAGGATACAACGGTCGCCGCTCCTGAACGGACAAAGTGCGACGGATGTCTACGGGGCCGTCCCCACGCACGTGGGGGGTGGCCTGCATGATGCCGACGTCTTCCGTCCCATTCGAGGCCGTCCCCGCGCACGTGGGGGGTGGCACTGGGGCGAACAGGTAAGACCGGCGAGATCCCCGTGCTTTGCCGATTCGCGTCGTTGCTGGGAATACGCCACCACCTGGGCCGGTCCTGGATCGCCCAGTCCACCCGTGGGCTCGGGGGATGCGGTGGAGTGGCAGGACAATGGTCGTGGAGGGCGAATTCATTCCCCTGAGGGTTGTCCACACGGCCGTGAAGGGGGCGCACGATGGCACAGCACCCCGCAGACGCCGACCAGGCGAGTGAGGCGGCGCTCGATGCGCTTGCCGAGGCGGGCCGCCGAGGCGCGTGCCTCGTGCCCGTGGGAGCCGGGATACGCCAGCATGCCCTGGAAGCGTGGGACACCCGGCCGGTCGTTCCCTGGGCCTCGACGCGGTTTCAGACGATCCGGCGCTGGTCGGTTCCCGACCTGACGGCGGAAGTCGACGCCGGTCTCTCATGGGGGGACTTGAATCAGCGGCTCGCTCAGCATGGTCAGTGGCTGCCGGTGGGGGTTGCTGACGGCGCGCCGGACACCCTGGGAGGTATCGTGTCCGCTGGTGTGAACGGGGTGTGGACCGGGGGCTATTCGCCCATCCGCGACCGAATTTTGTCGATGACGGTGGCGGTGCCCGCGTTCGGGGTGGTCCGGGTGGGGGCGCCGGTCGTCAAAAACGTGGCGGGTTACAACCTGTGGCGCCTCTATTGGGCCACCCGGGGGACATTCGGGATCGTGCTGACCATCACCTGGAAGCTGGCGGCGCTGCCGCGCGCGACGGCCACCATAACGTGTGCTGACGACGGTCCTGTGACAGCGCGGGTTTGGGAAGCAGCCCGCCGGTGGGGCGACAGCCTTCCCACCGTTCCGGCCCTTGCCACGCTGCTGCTGACCATCCATCCGTCAGGCTGGGAGCTGGTGGGCATCGCGCATGGGGGTGACCCAGCGATGGACCGCGTGCGGCGCTCGTTGGGAGCCCAAATCGGCGCCGGGCAGGACGTCGAGCGGCCCGCTACCTTACCGGGCGGGGTGGTCTGGCAGGCACGGCTGCCCCGTGAGGGTCAGCGATTGGTGATGGAGGCGCTGTCGCGCTC
This sequence comes from Bacillota bacterium, assembly GCA_021795575.1. Taxonomy (GTDB): domain Bacteria; phylum Bacillota; class Sulfobacillia; order Sulfobacillales; family JAIMBI01; genus JAJZWV01. The sequence continues at coordinate 16,774 of JAJYPH010000001.1, read as the reverse complement.
GGGGGCGAGCGCCGGGGCCGAACTACAGAGCGGGATGGTGTGGGGGTATGGCCACCAGCCCGACGGGGCCAGCCAGGAGATGGCCGCGCTCGTGGCGCGGCACGGTGGCACATTCCGCCACTGGGATGGCCCATGGCGGGGACTTGGGGTGCCGCCTGCGGAAGCCGACATGTGGCAGCGTCTGAAAACCGCGGTGGATCCACAGGGAGTGCTGCCCGGTTGGCGGGCGGAGGCGGAGGCGTAGGATGGAGCCGGTGGATACCAGCGCCTGTGTGCACTGCGGATTGTGCCTGCCCAGCTGCCCAACGTATTTGGTGACGGGGGACGAGAGTGAGTCGCCCCGCGGCCGGGTGGTGCTGCTGAACCAGCTGTGGGGTGCCTTGGCTGTCGGGGGCTCGGGGGATCCCGGCGCCGCCCGGGCCGTCGACAGCTGCCTCGACTGTCGGGCCTGTGAGGAAGTGTGTCCCGCCCATGTCCCGGTGGGCCATGCGGTGGAAGCCTTTAGAGCCAGGGCCGTGCAGGCGGGCCACCGGCGGCGGCCTCTCGCCGCACGAGCGGCCGCCCGCTATTTTGGCACGGCCCGTGGCCTCCGTCGCTTTCAGCGTCTCGGGCAGTGGGCTCAGCGACCCGCGGGTCGCGCGGTGCTCCGGGCCTCGGGGCGGCTCGGGGGGACCGCTGGCGCCGCAGCGCATCTGGGGACGGGCCTGCCCGAGCCCGTGGGTCGACGGCTGGGGCGAGAAGGGATCCGCTTTGGAGGCGAGGGCCCCAGCGTCGCACTGTTCTATGGGTGTGTGATGGATAGTGTCTACCAGGCGACCGCGGCGCACGCCGCCGACCTGCTCCGCCTCAGTGGGTACCGGGTGGTCTCCGCGCCTCAGCAGGTTTGCTGTGGTGCGCTCCACACTCACGCCGGCGATCCCGGGCAGGCAGAGGCCTGGGCACGACAGAATGTGGCGGGTTTCGCGGCCGCGGGGGCGGAGTGGGTGGCCGTCACCGCCGCCGGCTGTGGGGCGGCGCTGAAGGAGTATGAGCACCTGCTGGAGGATGACCCCGCCCATGAGTCGGCCCGGCAGTTTCAGCAGACCGTGCGTGACGTGGCCGAGCTGGTGGCGCTCGGCCGGCGGCCGCCGTTGCCCGCACGGGTGCAGGCGGTCACGGTGCACGACGCCTGTCACCTAGCCCATGCGCAGGGCATTCGTCAGGAGGTGCGGGACCTGTTGCGGTGGGCGGGCTACGAGCTGGTGGAGCTGCCGGACGCCGACGTGTGTTGTGGTTCCGCCGGGCTGTACAACCTTACCCATCCCGCGATGGCGGCCGCGCTTCAGCGCCGGAAAGTGAATACCATTCCCGAGGCAGCCGACGTGGTGGCTACGTCCAACCCGGGCTGCCTCCTGCAGATCCAAGCCGGCCTGCGGCGCGCGGGACGCACCACCCCGGCGGTCCACTGGGTAGACCTCGTGTGGCAAGCCGCGTCCGACGCCGGGGTGGTCTAATGGCGGGAGGGATCGCATGGGAGTGGTAGAGGATCTGCGCCGAGTGGTGGGGCCGGGGTCCGTGCGGACCGACGCGGCCCTGTTGGATGCCTACGCGCAGGATGCCTACACGCTGGCGACGGTACGGCCGCTGGCCGTGGTGTGGCCCGCCAGCGCCGATGAGGTGGCCGGGGTGGTGCGGGTGCTGGCGCGGCACGGGGTGCCGCTGGTGGCGCGCGGCGGCGGCACCAGCCTATCGGGCGGGTCGACGCCGGTTCCGGGTGGCGTCGTGGTGCACGTAAGCCGGCTGAATCGGATCCTTCGGGTGGATCCCCTCGCCAGCGTGGCCGAGGTGGAGCCGGGGGTGGTGAACACCTGGGTGAGCCGGGCCGCGGCCGCCGCCGGCCTGACCTATCGCCCCGACCCTTCATCCCAGCAGGCGTGCACCATCGGGGGCAACATCGCCGAAAACGCGGGCGGGCCGCACTGTCTCCGATACGGCGTGACGCTCAACCACATTCTGATGGCCGACGTGGTGTGGGCCGATGGTCGTCAGAGCCGAGTGGGCACCCTGGCCGGCGACCCCGAGGGGCTGGACGCGCTGTCTTTGCTGGTGGGGTCCGAGGGGACCCTGGGGATCATCACGCGGGCGTGGGTTCGTCTGGAACCGGTGGCGGAAGCCTCCGCCACGGTGCTGGCGGTGTTCGGGACGGTGGACGAGGCCAGTGAAACCGTGTCGGAGGTGATCGCGGGCGGCATCGTCCCGGCGGCGCTCGAAATGATGGACAACCTAGCGGTCTCCGCGGTGGAGCGCGGACAGTACCGGGTGGGCTATCCGCCGGACCTGGGTGCCGTGCTGCTGGTGGAGGTGGACGGTCTGACCGAGCAGGTAGAGGAGGATGCGGCCCGGGTTCAGGCCATTGCCGCGCGGCATGGGGTGGCGCATCTGCAGCGCGCCGCCTCGGAGGCGGAGCGCACCCTTTGGTGGGCCAACCGGAAAACCGCCTTTGGCGCGATGGGCCTCATCTCGCGCAACTACTATGTCCAGGACGGGGTGATTCCCCGATCCCGCCTCCCCGAAGCCCTGCGCGCCATTGAGCAGGTGGGCCGCCAGCACACCATTCGCATTGCCAACGTCTTTCATGCCGGCGACGGGAACCTGCATCCCTTGCTGTTGTACGACGGGCGCGACGCGGGCGAGGTGGCGCGTGTCCAGGGAGCGGGCCACGCGGTGTTGGACGTCTGCCTGAGGCTGGGTGGCACGGTTTCTGGCGAGCACGGCATCGGGGTGGAAAAGCGTGCCGACTTGGCGCGTCAGCTGACGGCACCGGAAATGGCATTTCAGCGCGCCGTCAAAGACGCGTTTGACCCGATGGCGCGGTTGAATCCCGGCAAGATTTTTCTCCCACTGTGATGAGGTCCCGGCCGACTCCGCCCGGCCAACCGGGCTCGTGGGACTCGTCCCGGTGCGTATAATGGCATCATGAGGGAGACCGCGAGGGGCACCGGCAAGCGTCCGGCCGCGTCCGAGTGCGGGGGCCTGGCGTGACCCGTGGCCGCCCGCCGGGCATGCGCGTGCTGCTGACGCACCCCGTAGACTGGCGGGCACACCTGCGGCTTGGGGAACGGGCCAACCTGACGATGTGGCCGGGCCCGTACCCCATCCCCGCGGAGGACCTCGCGAGGGAGCTGGCCAGTCAGGACGGGCTCCTCTGCCTGCTGGGGGACCCGATCTCGTCTGCCGTCCTGGACCAAAGCCCCCGACTCCGGGTGGTGGCCAACCTGGCGGTGGGCTACGACAACATCGACTTGGTGGCTGCGTCCCGGCTCGGCATCGCGGTCACGAACACCCCCGACGTGCTGACGGAGGCCACCGCGGAACTCACTTGGGCGGTCCTGTTGGCCTTGGTGCGGGGCGTGGTGCCCGCACGCCGGGCGCTGCTGGACGGGCAGTGGCGCTATTGGTCGCCCACGGGATTCCTGGGCCGCGGGCTCGGCGGGAAGACGCTGGGGGTGGTGGGCATGGGCCGCATCGGGCAGGCGGTGGCGGCCAAGGCGGCGGGGTTCGGTATGTCCGTCGTGGCGTGGGGGTCCCGGGGCCAGGGCCCGTATCCCCGGCTGGAGTGCGAGGCATTTCTGGCCACGGCCGATGTCGTATCGTTGCACGTGCCGCTGACGACAGACACGCGCCGTATGGTGGATGCAAGTTTTTTGGCTCGGATGCAGCCAGGCGCATTTTTGGTGAACACCGCCCGTGGGGGATTGGTGGACGAGGATGCTCTGCTGGCCGCGCTCAACACCGGGCGGCTCGCGGGGGCCGCCCTGGACGTGTTTGACCAGGAACCCGTGGACGGCCGGCATCCGCTGGCGGCCCATCCGCGGGTGCTGGCAACGCCGCACATCGGGTCGGCCACCGTGGAAACGCGGGCCGCCATGGCTCTGTGCGCCGTCGACAACCTGTTGATGGCACTGAGGGGACAGCGCCCGCGGGACTTGGTGAACCCCGCGGCCTGGCCGGGACGCAGTGGGTGTGCCCCGGTGGAGTAGGGTGCCACGGCGTCGTTCCTGATCCCAAGTCTTGGCACGCGGGATTGCCTTATAATTAACGCGATGAACAACATCCAGGGGAATCAGTGGGACCCGGCACCGCCACCGATTCCCAGTGCGGCCGAGGTGGCATCCAAGATGGGGCGCCTTGCCCCGTCCGTGTTTCCTGGTGCTTGGGCTGTGGTCGTCGGGGGGAGCCTCATGCGCGGGGCGGGGACGCCCACGTCGGATGCGGATGTGCTGGTCTTCACCGACGATCCCGGTGCGCCGTATCGCAGTTCGCTGGTGTTTGAGGGGCTTCCTGTGGAGGCGTTCGTGCACACGGTCGCATCCTATCGGGCCTATGCCGACGCCGACTGCGCGAGTGGCACGCCCATACTCCCCACCATCTGCGCAGAGGGGATGGTGCTGTTCGACCAGCGTGGGGAGCTTCCGGCGCTCTGTGCGGAGGCCCGCGCGCTCATCGCGGCCGGGCCCGCCGCCCTCACGGCCGAACAGGTGGACGACTTTCGGTACTTCCTGACGGACCGGGTGGAGGACCTGGAGGGCTTGGCGGCCGTGGGGGGACCGGACGGGGAGCGCGCGTGCGCGGTGGACGCCCTGGTCCGCTTGGTGGCCGAGTTCCAGCTCCGGGCCGCGCAACGATGGACCGGCGCCGGGAAGTGGCTCTATCGCCGGCTTTTGGATTGGGATGCTGAGGGCGCCCGCCGTCTCATGGCCGCGGCGGCTCAGGCCCGAGAGGGCGACGTCGTGCCGCTCGTTGGACTCGCCGACAACGCCCTGGCACCCCATGGTGGGCGGCTCTTTGATGGCTATTGGCGAAAGGGGCCCATGCCGCCGCCCCAGGGAGCGGGCCAATCATGAATACCAAAGGGGGGGTGGGCGTGCAGCAGCCAAACACGCCGACCGCATGAACTGGCTGGTTATTTTGGCGGGCGGACGGGGGGAGCGGTTCTGGCCCCTCTCGCGTGCGGCGCGACCCAAGCAGTTCCTGCGGCTCTTAGGGCCGCGATCGCTGCTGCAGGAGACCGCCGACCGCGTGGCACCGCTCATTGATCGGGCGCACACGGTGGTGGTGACGGGCGAGGCGTATGCGGCGCTGGTGGAGGAACAGCTGCCGGGCAGCTGGGTGCTGGCCGAGCCCGTCGGCCGCAACACGGCGGCCTCCATCGCGTGGGCGGCGGCGGCCATTCGCTCGCGCGACCCCGAGGCGCTCTTGGTCGTGCTGCCGTCTGACCACGCGGTGGGAGATTCGGCCGGATTTCAGGAGGTGCTGTCGGCGGCCATGGCGTCCGCCCAGCGTCGGCAGCGCATGACGCTGCTGGGCGTGCGGCCGACGCGGCCCGAAACGGGATTTGGGTATATCGAGGCCGAGACGGCCACCGCGCGCGCTGCTCGGGCGGACGGTGTGGCGGTGGCCGCCTTTGTGGAAAAGCCGAGCCGCGAGCGGGCGGAGGCCATGGTCGCGTCGGGGCGCTTCTACTGGAATGCCGGCATGTTCATTCTGCCGCTGTCGGAGGTGTGGGCCGCGTTCAGTCGGTGGCTGCCTGACACGCTGGCGGCGGTCAGCGGCACATCCGAAGAATTTGCCTGGCGGTTTGCCGCGCTCAGTCCCGTGTCGTTTGACGTGGGCATCATGGAGCGGGCCACGGCGGTGGACATGCTGCCCTTGGACGTGGGCTGGGACGATGTGGGAAGCTTTGAGGCGGTGGCGCGGCTGTTGATGGGCCGTGACCCCGCGCGGGTGGTGTGGGACCGCGTGCACGACGTCACCGTGATTGGCGACGAGGGGCCCTGGATCGCGGGCATTGGGCTGTCGCACCTGGTGGTGGTGCGCACCCCCGACGCCGTCCTGATTTTGCCGCCCGAGGAGTCCCAGGCGGTGCGTGCGTTGGTGCATCAGCTCCAGGAGACCGAAGAAGGGACGCGACTAATATGACAAGACCTGATGGGCAGCGCATTCGGAAAGCCGTGATTCCGGCGGCTGGGATGGGCACGCGGCTTTTGCCCGCCACCAAGGCGCTGCCGAAAGAGCTGCTGCCGCTCATCGACGTGCCGGTGATTCAGCTTGCCGTGGACGATGCGGTACAGAGCGGCATAAATGATGTGCTGGTGATTGTGAGGCGCGGCAAGGAGCTTTTAGCCGACCACTTCGACCGCCAGCCCGAGTTGGAGGCCTTGCTGGCGGCCCGGGGCAAGACGGACGCACTCGAGGCCGTGCGATCGACCGGCGCGGGGGCGACGCTGCACTACACCCGCCAGCCCGACCCCAAGGGATTGGGACACGCGGTGCTCATGGCCCGTCACCATGTGGGGACGGACCCTTTTGCCGTGATGCTGCCCGACGACGTCATGCTGGGACCGCGGCCCATTCTGGCCCAGCTCGAGGACCACTGGGTGCCGGGCCAGTCGGTCGTGGCGGTGATGCCGGTCCCGCGCGCCGAGGCGTTTCGCTATGGCATCGTGACGCCCGCGGGGGAGAAGACGGGTTCGGCCTTCACGGTGGCCGACATTGTGGAGAAGCCGGCCGTGTCGCACGTGTCCGACGACGTGGCCTGGGCGGTCATGGGCCGTTATCTGCTGGACCCTGATGTGTTTGACATCCTGGAGCACGTGAGTCCCGGCGCCGGCGGCGAGATTCAGCTGACCGACGGCCTTAGAGCCATGGCCAAGACCGGTCGACTCACGGCCGTGGCCTATGAGGGGGAGCGGTTCGACGTGGGCGACCGGCTGGGTTATTTAAAGGCCGTCATCTCGTATGGGCTGTATCGTCCGGACTTCGCCCCGGACCTAAAGCGCTACCTGGCGGAGCTGGCCCAGCAGGGCACCTTCTGATGCCCGGCCTCTACACCAACCCCGCCGCGCTGTTTCGCGCCGAAATGGCCGCGCTGGCGCACGCCAGCTGGTTTTTGGTGCCGCTCACCTTGGTGGCGGGCGTGTACGCCGCCACCCAGCTGCTGCACGGGGGGCGCGAGCGCTTGGGCCGGTACCTGCACGCCACCCCCGTGCTGCTGTTGTGGCTGGTGGTGATGGGCGCCCGGTACTATGTGGGGCGTCATCCTCGGCTGTCGCGCCCTGATTCAGCCCTCCTGTTGGACCTGGCGCTGTGGTCGCTGGCCGCCGGCAGCGCCTTGGGCTTAGTGCTGCGCCACACCCGCCCCACCCGCCGCCGCACGCCGAAAGTGATTCTCGGGCATGTGTTCTTCGCGCTGACGACCGCCGTGCTGACGATTGTCGGCCTCGTGGCGTACGGCTGAGGGCGAGCCCCCATAGCGCGCAGGGTGGCCGCGTGTGGGCGTGGCGTCCGCAAACCGGATGAACCCGAAGCGTTCGTAGAACGACGCGACGTGCTCCGTTTTCGCGGCGACAACGACAGTGGCCAGGCGATGCTGTGTTCGCTACTCGCGCCGGAGCGGGACAGAGCGTCGACCAGCCGGTGCGCGCCTAAGCTTTGTCCCCGGTAGCGCACGTCCGCTGCCATCCGATGAATAAGAGCCACAGGGATGCGAGGATACCGGGGCAACCGCCGCACGAGCTCGCCTGGGAACCCCGCTCGTCACCTGGACAGGCTCGGCTCGGGACCCAGGCGAGACGCCGCGAAGTCGGCGCCCTTGGTCCACGCCTGCTCCCAAAACAGCCACTCATAGCGTACGCTGCGCCAGTGCGCCCGCGCGGCGCGCGCCGCGACCGCCGGATCCAGTGTGGTCCCCAGCCGATTGGCGAGCGAGGTCATCTCGGCGACGGCTTGGCCGTACTCGTCGCCCGCATACGTGTCGATCCATTCCCGGTATTCGGGGACACCGGGTACGGGGACATTCGGTACCATGCTGCGAGCGACGTCCTGATACAGCACGTAGCAGGGCAAGAGCGCCGCCACGAGGACGGCCAGCGGTTCAGTCCAGGCGATGCGGACCAGGTGGTCCTGGTACGCTACGGTCACCGGCCCCGGCACCATGGCGGCGAGGGTCGCCGCGGAGAGGCCCAGCCGCGGCCCCAAATCTTGATGCAGCGCCGCCTCCACCGCGTGTACCGTGTCCGCATGGCGCAGGAACAGTCGCTCATCGCTCCGCACTGCGCTCTGCGCCGCCCCCATGGCCAGCACCCGGGAAAAGTCCAGGAGATACACGGCGTCCTGCCCAATAAAGTACGTAAAACGGTCGCGCGGCAAGGTGTGGTTCCCCAGCGCCTGCACGAAGGGATGCTGATGCGCCGCCGCCCAAGGCCGAGCGGCGTGTTGAATCAATTGCTCCGTCCACCAGCCGGGCGTACCATGTGACAGTGTCAAGGGCCAAGCCTCCCCGTTCTAGATCAATAGCGGCCGTCGGAGCCCGCTCCCACGTCAGACCGCGACTCCAACAAGGCGCGGACCGCGGCTTTGGGGTCGGGGGCGCCGCTCACCGCCTGGATAACCGCCAAGCCAGCGACCCCCGTGCGCCACACCGCGGCCGCGTTGGTCGGGAGGATCCCTCCAATGGCAATGGCGGGTGGGGGATTGGGCTGGTCCTCGAGCCATGCCACCAGGGTGCGGAGACCCGCCGGGGTGAGACGAGGCCCGGCGTCCGCTTTGGACGGCGTGGCATACACGGGGCCGATGCCCACGTAGTCCGCGCCACCCCGCAAGACGGCGTCCAGTTCCGCGCGCGTGCCGGCCGATGCACCCAGGATCAAGTCCGGAGCGCCACGACGGGCCTCGGCCAGCGGGGTGTCGTCTTGGCCAAGGTGCACACCGTCGGCGCCCGCCGTCAGCGCCCAATCCACGCGGTCGTTGACAATGCTCACCAATCCGAGCGCGCGGACCCGCACGACCGCGCGCTCCGTGTAAGCTAGGCCGTCCGCATCGGTGTCGCCCTTGACCCGCACCTGCACGACCCGGGCCCCGGCTTCGGCAATGTCGCCCAAAAAGCGGTCGAGGCGGCTTGTCGGGACCCGTCCCGGATCAATCAGGACATGAAGGCCGCGGACGCTCAGTGCTGGTGCCATGGCGTGAGATCCTTTCGGAGTGCCCGAGCCTCGTGGTCTTCCGGGTCTTGGACGGGACCCAACGCCCACAGGTGGTTTAGCGGACCGTGTCCGCGACCCAGACCGGGCGCGTGGCGAATCGCCCCGGCCACATAGCGCTCGGCCAAGTCCACGGCCTGGGGGACGGTCAAGCCCCGGGCCAATCCCACGGCGATGGCACTGGAGAGCGTACACCCGGTGCCGTGGGTATGGGGCGTGGCGATGCGGGCGTGGCGGTAGTCCTGGGGATCGGGTCCGGCCAGGTAGTCCACAATTTCGGCTCCCGCGCCGTGGCCGCCCTTCACCAAGACCCACCGGGGACCGCCCGCCAAGATCTGCTGCCCGGCGCGCACCTGGTCCGCGGTCGTCTCCACGGCGAATCCCACCAGCGCGGCGGCTTCCGGCAAGTTGGGGGTGACGACGGTGGCTAGTGGCAAGAGGTTCCGCCGCAGCTCAGCCACCGCATCCGTGGCCAACAACGCGTGACCGCCCTTGGCCTGCATCACGGGGTCCACGACCAGCGGACAGCCGGGCAGGTACCTGTCGAGCGCCTCGGCCACCGCGGCCACCAGAGGGGCGCTGGCCAGCATGCCCACCTTCACGGCGTCGATGCCCAAGTCCTGGGCCACCACGCGAATTTGTTGACTCACCGCCTCGGGAGGCAGTTCCCACACGCCCGACACCCCCTGGGTGTTCTGCGCGGTGACGGCGGTGACGGCGCTCATGCCAAAGGTGCCCAGGGCCGTAAAGGTTTTGAGGTCGGCCTGGATGCCAGCGCCCCCACCCGAGTCCGACCCGGCCACTGTCAGCAGTCTCAGCATGCCATCCCTCCTGGTGCCCGGCCGGCGACCGGCCACGCCCGAGTTTACCAAAAAGGGCGGCGGCGCCGATGGTCGGGCGGTGGGGCCGGCGTGTCGTGCTGAACCGGGCGCCCAGCATAGCGCGTGCGCCCTTTTGGTTGATCCGGAGCCCACCATCCGACAGAATTCGTCCAGGCGGTGGGTCGCGTGGGCGAGGCCCGTCGCTGGTTGCGAAGGGCACGGCCCAAACTTGCATGGATGTGGACACGGTATGGAGGGGTGGCATGCGAAGGCACCGACGGTCCCGGCGATCAGGCTGGCGCGTCCGGCTCAATTGGGCCGAGGTGGGTCTGGCGGCGGTGTGGGTGGCCACCAGCCTCTCGGCGGGGTTTTACTACCGACCGTATCGGGATGACTGGGTGCTGCTGGGCCGGGCCGCCACCTGGCCGCACGGCAGTCCCTGGCAGTTTCTCCTGGCGCACGCCTTCTACGGCTACCGTCCCCTGTCGTTCGCGGCGGACGTCGAGCTGTGGGCCCGCTTCTGGCCCGACGCCACGATTCCCTGGGCCATCATCATGGCGCTGATGCTGGTGGCGGTGCTCATGGGCCGGCGCCTCGTGGAGCGGGTGACCGGTCATGGCTTTTGGCTGGGCTCCGCCATCGTCCTGCTGTTTCCGGCGGTTGTCGAGGGGCAGTACTGGATCGCCGCGTCGTCAGGCATTGTGCTGAGTCTCTGGTTCCTCGTCCTGGGGGCGTGGGCCGCCTACCTGGCGCTTCGCACAGCCGCCCTGCGGTCGGCGTCCGGCTGGTGGCTCGCGTCCGGCGTCGCGCTGCTGCTGGCCGATATGTCCTACGAACAGGTGTGGCTGCCGTCACTCGCGGTGCTGGCCGCCCTGGCGTGGCGCTACCGGGCGCCCTGGCTGCGCAGTGTGCTCCCTGGCGTCGCGGCTTTGGGCATCACCGGTGCCTGGTACCTCCTGCAGAGTGCGGCGCTGCATGCCAACGGCAAACACGGCGTGCGCACGTTCGCCCAGTTCCGCCATGAGGTGGCGGTGGTGAATCCCCAGCTGGCCACGCTGTGGCTGCACACGGTGTGGCAGGCGTTTGGCCAGGCGTGGCTGGGCCTCACCGGTCGCCCGGGCCTGGCGGTGGCCGGGGGGTGGTGGCTCGCCGTCGCCGGAGGCACCTTGCTGGTCCTCATGGCGGCGGTCGCGCGACCGCGGCCCGAGGACCGTGCACCCCGAGCCCCCACCGCGCTCGCCTTTGCCGCCTTGGGCGCGGCGTGGTGGGGGCTGTCGGTGGTGCCTTGGTATCTCACCACCTACGGGTTCGTGTCGGCGCGGGCGGCCACCACCACGGTGGTGGGCGTGGCGTTTTTAGCTGAGGCGGTCGTGTTGCTGGCCGCACAGGTCCACCCCACGGCCGGGCGCGCCGCGGCGGGCGCGCTGGTGGCGGTCATGCTGCTTCTGGGAGCGAGCCTCCGCGCCCAGGATGTTCAGGCGTACCAGCAAAGCGGTCGTCTCGACGCCTCGCTGATGCTCACCACGCTCGCGGCCCTGCATCAGGAGGGTATTCACGGCGGCCCGCTGGTGTCGTACGTGGGGCCCTTCACGTGGGTGCCCTGGGATTATTACTTTGGCAACCACATTGAGAGCACGTTTCATGCGGCGTGGGGCATTCAGTTCGGCCTGGAGGACCTCACGGCGGGTCGCGACGCGTTTGTGGTGCAGAACGCCAATTCGGGCCCGCCGTCCCGGGTGCCGCCGGGGGCGGTGGGCATCGTGGTGAGCACGGTGCCGCCAGAAGCCAGCGCGCTCGCGCTGACCCACACGCAACGGGGGCTGGTGATTCAGGTGTCGCTGTCGCGGCGCGACCCGCACATCGTCCAGGCGGGGTGGTTCACGGCGCCCGCCTCGAGCGGCGGCTAACGTGGGCGCCCGGCCGAAGTTATCGGGCGCGCGAGCCGAAAACCCCGACGCGTTCGACGGGCGGGTACCGCCGCCGCACGTGGACAAGGCTCGACGGTCTCATCGGGAAGGTCGTAGGGGGGCGGCGAGGTTCGGCCAGCTCGAAGGTCAGCTCAAAGGACGCCAGACCCTGCTGCTCCAGCTCCGAAAGCGGCCGAGGGGCGGCCCGCCCGACGGCCGCAACTAATCCAGCGCCCGGTCGTGGCGGGATGGTCGCCACGGGTGTCCACCGGCTGCGGTCCCATGACAGAGCCCAGTAGGCCCCATTATCGCGGGATGACCCGCACCCGTATCTGGATGTTGAGCCACTTCGCCCGGGGGACGTAGCGGCAGTGGACCGTGGCGCGGTCCGAGAGCCGCTCGGTCATGTTGGTCCGGCCCTGGGCGTTCCAAATCACGAAGTGGCCGTGTACCATGTCGAAGTTCCACTGGTGCAGCCCATGGTACTGCTCGTTTTCGCCCTCGTTGCGGCGATGCTCCAGCACCACGTAGTGGCCCGGCTGGGTGAGCGCCACCATCTGTTCAATCACGGCCACGGGATCGTAGCTGTGGTCCAGCGCATTCTGCGAATACACCAGATGAAAGCTGGCGGGGTTGAATCGCTCCAGCAGCAGCTCGCCGTGACACCACGTCGTGCGCACCGGGGGCTCGACCCCCGCTTCCCGCAGCAGGTCATCGTACAGGTCGGCCAGCGGGTCCACGGCGGTGATGGTGACGGGGCGCCGGCGGTAGCGCTTGCCCACGGCGGTGAGCGGGCCCGCCCCCACGTCCAGCACGCGGATCTCGGGGGCCGTCACGTGATGAAGAACCCGATTCAGGTGCCGCGCCACCGGGAGGGTGGGGTCCATGCGCCGCGCAAAGTCCTCGGCAAACTCGCCGCCGCGGCCGTTCAGCCAGGCCCGCCAAAATGTGACTTCGTGGTCGATGCCCTGCTTCCAGATGGCCTTCGCGTTCGATGCGTCCACCGCCATGCGCCCTCGCTTTCCCCACACGGGTCGTGCCGCAGAACCCCCCCACCACTATACAGGCTTCGCGGCGCCGGGTTGGGATGGGGAACCGGACATGACGGGGCGGGGGCGCTGCTTGGCTACCGGGCCGCCACCCGGTGCGTTTCCGGCAAGCGCCACGCGATGAATCCGGTCGCCGCCAACACCAAGACGCTGACGACCACAAGGCTCGCCCGCATGCCGACGGCGGCCAGCAGCAGGCCCAGGCCCACGCCCCCGACCGCATAGCCGCCGTCCCGCCACAGCCGGTACACGCCCAGCACCGCGCCGCGCTCGTGCGGGGGCGCCACGTCGGCCACGGCGGCGTTTAAGACGGGATAGGCCAGCGCCATCCCGAGTCCCATCGTGGCGGCCGCCACCGCCCATGGGACGGTCCCGGTCACCAGGATCATCGCGGCTAAGCCGAGGCCGACCAGCAAGAGGCCGGCGACAATGAGCGGCTTGCGGCCGGTACGGTCGGACCACAGCCCGGTGCCAAACTGGCCCAGCCCCCACACGCCGGCGTAGATGCCCGACAGCAGCGCGATGACCGGGACCGACTCGTGAGCACTGGCGAAGTACAGCGGCAGGAGACCCCAGGCGACCGTGTCGGCGAGCTTGTTGGTAAACCCCCCGACGGTGAGCGAGGACAGCGCCGGGTGCCCCCACGTCGTGTCCGCCAGGATGCGGCCAAAGGGCCGGACCCCCTCGGCGGCGGGGGCGGGTGGCACATGTCCGTGGGTTTCCCGAATGATGGCCACGCTTTGGACGCCGCCCACCAGGACGATGGCACCTGCCAGGTAAAACGGCCGGGTGGTGAGGTGGCCGTGGGCGGCCAGGAGGCCCGCGGCCACGGTGGCCAGCGCCACCCCGAGATACCCCATCGCTTCGTTGACGCCCATGGAGAGCCCACGCTCGTCCGCGCGCACCAAGTCCAGCTGAGCGGTCACCGTCATGGTCCAGGCGAGACCCTGGTTCGCCCCGAGCAGCACGTTGGCCACAATCACCGCCCACCAGGCATGCACCAGGATCAGCAGCAGCACCAGCGGGATGGCGGAGAGCCACCCGGCAATGAGCAGCGGCCGGCGGCCCAGGGAGTCGGACCACCGGCCCGCCCCCATGTTGACGAGCGCCTTGGTGAGGCCAAACGAGGCGATGAACGAGAGCGCCAGAGCTGCCGCGACGTGGTAGACGTCGCGGCCCAACAGGGGCACGACGGCACGTTCGGTACCCAGCACCCCACCGACCAAGAGGACATTGACCGACAGCCAGAGAAACTGGGCCCGGTTCTTGGAAAGTCCCGGGGTGGCCGGGGCGGACTGCGTCACGGCGCGCCCACCTCGGTGTTGGCCGCCACCACGGCCTCGAAGTTGGGCGGCTTCTCAGGCAGGGTGGACAGGATGAACTCTAAAAACGCATCGGGCGTGCGGGGACGGAGCGCCGGATTGAAAAGCCGCTCAAAGCCAATGGTGGAAACGACCTTTCCACTTAGGTCGCGGCCTCAGGTGGATCCGCTGAAGGCACCGGGATACACCTCAACATAGTCCGGCAGCGTCAGGAGCTTCGCCAGGCTTTGCTGCAGGGCCTCGGCGCCCTGCACGGGCGCAAGGTCCGGCCGGCCGGCGTCGCCGATCATGAGCGAGTGGCCGGTGAGCACGAACCAAGGGTCCGGTCCGCGCCGTCGATCGGTCACGACCAGGCTCAGGTGGTCCGGTGTGTGGCCGGGAGTGTGCCAGATGGCCACGTCCACGTTGCCCATGTCCAGATGATCGCCGTCGACTACCCGCCGGACCGGGGATCGGACGGGTGCATCGGCATGACGGACGTAGGTGGCCCCGGTGGCGGCCACCAACGCTCGGGACCCTGACAGGTGGTCGGCATGCGTGTGCGTGTCCACGACGAACCGCAGTTTAAGACGCAACGCGGCCAGATCGTCGAGATACGGAGCCGTATGAGGGAGTGGATCCACCACTGCCGCGATGCCCTGGCCGCCTCACCCAAAGAGATAAGACGCCGCCACCACCGGTTCGGTATGCAGATACTGGCGAAAAATCATCGGTCAGCCCCCCTAAGTTCGAAGCCGCCAGGTCCTTCAGTTATCCTCCTGTCGAGGGGAGGGGTTTTTCCCTCCGACCCGATCCACTCGTCCGGTGCGCTCAGCCAGTGGCGAGGACGCCTGGGGGCCAGTCGCGGATGCTGGCTTCCGTGCGGCGCGCTGCGATGCCCTGTTGGGCCAGGTAGCGAACGGCGTCACGGGCGTACAGGCAGTAGCGGCCCCGGCAGTACGCCACCACCGGCTTGTCGTCCTGCCAGCCGCGGAAGTGCTCGGCCAGCATCGGCAGCGGGACGGAAACGGCGCCGGGCAGGTGCTGGGCGGCATACTCCGCCGGCGGCCGCACGTCAATTAGGTAGAGGGCGTCGGACGCCATCAGGGATTGGAGCTCGTCCAGCGGCACGGGATCCTTATCGGCGGGGTCGGGGAAGTACTGCTGCCTGGCTAACCCAAGCTCCAGCAACAGCGACTCTCCTGCCTCTTCCACGGACTCCAGCAGCCGATCCACCGCGGGGCCGGCCAGCTGGTAAATCACGTAGGTGCCCTCCTTGTGCGAGCGCACCAAGCGGGCGCTCTTCAACTGGTGCAGATGCTGCGAGGTGTTGGCGACGCTGGCCAGAAGCTCCCCGGCCAGCTGCTCCACACTTTTTGGACCCTGCGTCAGCAGGTCCAAAATCTCCAGCCGGCGCGGACTCGCCAGCGCCTTGCCCATGCGCGCCACGTGGGCGTACACCTCGTCCTTCCAGGCACGGTGGTCATCGCTCATCGGCTCGCTCCTCAAGTATTCAAGTGAACACGAGAATATCAGGGCGCCAAGGCATATGCAAGCGGTGGGAAGCCCGAAGGAGAGAAACGGCTAGCGCAACTCCTCGAGTGGCGACGGCGGTGACGAGGCGAACGGCTCCAGCGCCGTGCCGTCCCCGCCCACGATGGCCGTCCAGGCCTCGCGGCAGCGGTTCACGATGTTTTGGGGTTCGCGAGCCTGGAGGCAGCCGGTGAGGAGGGCGTGAGCCTCGGGATCCTCGGCAGCCAGCACGCCCAGCTGCCGGCGCAGGGTGGGGGCCCATATCCGGTGTCGGCGAAACCAATACGTCATCAGTTCGGTGACCCAGTGGCCGCGAAGCAGCACCAGCGTGTCGGGGTCGCTCGTCGCGATCCATTCCATGGTGCGGAGCGCCTGCGTGAGCTCGAACCGGCTGTAGGCAAGCTCCGTCGTCCACGCGGGCGGATCGGCCAGCCGTTGGTTCACGGCGTGCAGCCACGCGCGGGCGATGCCGTCGGGGTCGTATAGGGGGCGGGCTCCCGCCAGCGTGGCGCGGTGGCCCGGCACCTCAGCGAGGCGGTCCGCCGGCAGGTACAAGGCTTCCACCAAACGTCCGTCCAGAGACCCCACCTGGAGGGCGCGGTGGGGCGCGGACCACACCACCACCAGGTCGACATCGCTGGAGGCGTCTGCCACGCCGCGCGCCCAGGAACCCGCAAGCACCACAGCGCGGACGTCGGGTGCGCTGGCCCGCACGGCCGCCACCAGAGACGACTCGTCGAGCGGGGGCGCCGGGATCGTGTCGATGGCCATGCCCGCGCCTGCCTTTCTGCCCGAAGCCGTGGGAACCGGCGCCCCGTGCGCGGCGATGCTAACACACGTGTCGCGCCTTCAAAACGTGCGCCAGCGGCCAAGCACCACGTCGACCCGCCCGGTGTCGCGCCTCTTGTGGGGTAGAGTAGCCGATCCCTCCACGGTACGGAAGAAACATTCTTGCTTGGACGGCTCTGGACATTGTTGACATCGCGTGTCGGGGGCGGTAGTGTCGTCCAGACAGAGCCCACCGCGCGCGGCCTATGGCCGGCGGACCACGGTGGGATTTCGTTCGTAGGAACGCGAGGAGGCCTGACGGTTGTCCGGACTTCCGAAGGAGGAGGCCAAGTTTCTTGAATGGTATTCACCACGTAG
>JAJYPH010000200.1 GCA_021795575.1 Bacillota bacterium | reverse complement strand
GCAGCTGGTACTGAAAAGCCGGGAAGAGGTTCGGAGCCAGTTTGTCGAGCCGCGCTACGCGTTGGCCGATGGATCAGCGGCGCTGGCGACCGTGCATGCGAGCCAGGCCGACAACCCGCTTCCACTGCTAATGAGCCTTCTGCAGGCCGCGCGCGCCGGGATCCCACGGGCGGTCGCGGCCCGGAGCAGAGCAGGCGTGTGGTACTCCCGGGTTGAGCTTTCGGCGGAGGCCGGGGGGCGCCTGGCCGAGCAACTGGAAGAGACCGTCCACGCGGCGGAGACGCTTCAGGGGGATGACCGGCCCACCGACCGCGACCCGTCTCCGTCCCGGCGTCGCTACCACGTGCTGGTGGCCTACTACGAGGACGGGCCGGCGGACGACGCCGCGCCGTCCCGTCGGTAGGGCCATCCCGGGTTGGCTTCGGTACTGAAGGCGGCGGCGCCGCTTCGGTTGCCGGTGTACCGCCGCCTGTGGCTGGGACAAACCACGTCCGGCCTCGGCACCGCCATGGCCGAGATGGCGTTGGTGTTTGTGGTGTCGCGGCTCACGGGCAGTGCGACGGACGTGGGCCTCATCATCTTTGCCATGCTCCTGCCGCCAGCGGTCCTGGGGCCCTGGGTCGGACCGCTGGCCGATCGGCTGCATCCCCACACCCTGCTGGTGTCGGCGGATGTGTGGCGGGCGGTCATGGTGCTTGGCATGATCGCGGCTACCCTAGCCGGGTCCGCCGACACCCTCTTGGCACTGGTGGTGCTGGAGGCCGTGGGGACAGCCTTCTTTTCGCCGGCGCGGGCCACGCTGGTGACCAGGGTGGTGCCACGCGAGATGTTGCCCGCGGCGATAGGCTTCAGCCAGTCCACATCGGCGGTCGTGGCCGTGGCTGGCCCGGCCATCGGCGGCGTGTTGGTGGCGGCCGTCGGTCCGTTGTCCGCCTTTGCGGTGGACAGCGCTACATTTGTGGCATCGGCCGTATTGGTGCTCACCGTCCCGCGTGTGGCGCCCGGCGCGCACCCCAGCGTCCGCTACCGCGACCTGCTGGTGGAGGGGATACAGACCGTCCGCGGGAGCCGCCAGCTTTTGGGGCTCATCGGATATCTGGGCCTGTTGTCGCTTGGGCTGGGCGCGCTGAATGCGACGGTGCCGTCCCTAATGTTGCTGACGATGCACCTAAACGCCGGCCAGTTTGGCGCCTTGGAAGCGGCGCAGGGCCTGGGCGGCGCTGCCGGGCCGCTCCTTACCGCCGCGGCGGTGCGCATATTGGGGGGCCTGGGCCTTTTGACGTGGGTGACGCTGGCGCTGGGCGCGCTGATGGCCGCGGTGCCGCACCTGCTGCACGTGAGCTGGCCGACGGCGGTAGGACCCTCGGCGTGGCTGTACCCCTGGATGGCGTTCGCCGGCTGCTTCGTCGGCCTCCTGACGGTTACCGCCCAGACACGGCTCTTGACCAGCGCTCCCCGCGAGATGATTGGCCGGGTGGCCGCCCTCACGCAGGCGGGCGCCAACGTGGGTAACATGGCCGGGCTGGCTGGAGCGGCTATCTTCGTGCCTGCCCTGGGCATTTCTGGCGTGGTCCAGGACGGGGGACTTTTGCTAACGGCACTGTCTCTCGCCCTTGGCGCTGTGGGAGCCGTGAACCGACTGAGGGCGGGAGTCGGAGAGGGACTGTCGTGGCGGTGGGGACGATTCCTGCGGCTCGCGGGCACCGCCGGTCTACCCGCTCCCGAGCAGGTTGTCCCGGACCCTGCCGCCGCCGAAGCCTTGGTGGATGCGGCCGTCCTTGCGGCCGCGGCATGGAGCGAGCGCCGCGCGGGTCTCACGGGGCGGGCAGCGGCCGCGTCGCCCGGCCGGTATACGATCCCGCCAGGAGCCTTAAGCCCGGAGGTGGTGGAGCGCCTCTTGGGCACCGCGGTGGCACCGGGCGTCGAGCTCCTGGCGCGGGCGGCAGAGGGACGCCTCCACGCGGACGGCGGCGCCGGAAGTACCGCGGTGGCGCTCTACGCGGAGATGCTGGCGCTCACGGAAAGCGAGTGGCGCCGACTGGTGGCGGCGGTGGCCGATAGGCTGCAGGCGGAGGGAAGGCAGGCGGCGCGGTCGGACCCGCGCGATGACCGCCTGGCGCTCTACGTCGTAACCCTGCTGAGCTTTCCCGAGCGTACCGCTGAAGGGGAGGACGCTGGCCGCGGGATACACCCGGAGGGTATGGAGCAAAACCCCTGACCGCCTGACCATCGTCCATATGACCCCCGGGGCAGGCAATGGGGGCGGACCCCGAATCTCCGTCCCGGGTTTTCCCTCTTTTCGGCCAATCCCCCTGGCGGCCCGGTTTGCGGTAGGGCCTATCGTCGGCATGCTCTCGGGTCAGCCGCCGGCTGGCTTTGATATGACTTTGCGTTCCCCGGATGAATCGGTTTGGAATGGCGGGCGCGCCGCGAGGCCTACGTTTTACGTTTGCGGTCCCTAAGGCACTTCATCATAGTAATGTTATCGTTCATTCGCCGTGAAAGGCGTCCCGCGTGACATGGAGCGCGTGGAATGCGTCATCCGTCACGACGATCCCGGTCGGATACGGCCCGCGTCGCACTCCGTGTGGACGGTCAGGCGGGTGGTGATGGCGATGCACGGGACCAGGGTTTCGCCGCGGGTCAGCGGGCGGCGCGCCAGGCGCGACGGAGCACGCGGAACAACCGGTGCTCGATCTGGTTCCCCTGGCTGGTGCCCGGGGGGAGGTGACGGACCGGGATGGTCAGGTCCCGGTCCGTCGCCAAGCGCTGGAGCGCCGCCTCCCCGAGCCGCACCCGGTAGCCATGGCTGCCGCCGCCGTCGGCCACGATGGTCAAGCTCTTGGCGCCGGGATATGGGGTTCGGCCCCGGTCGGTCCACCACCGGCGGATGGAGGCGACGGCGCACGGGGCCGGGTCGTGGTCGCTGCCGACGGTCACCCCGCCTGCGTGGCGGTTCATCAATGCCAAACAGGGTGGCCTTGCCCTCTGCGAGGCGGGGGAAGTCGTACACCGGCACCCGCTCGGGCTGCGCCACGGGCGGCGTGCAAGGGTGCGAGCACTTCATCCGCCGCTTTTGCCATGTCCGCGGAGCGAGTCATCGGACGTCCCGTGGAAGACACTTCACGGCCGGTCTCCCAAAAGAGGCGGACCGGCGTCATGCTGGCGTCCTCTGCCAGCGAAGGCCCGCAGGCGACTGCCCGGCGCCAAACGCCTCGGCCGCCTCGGTCTCGGAGTCGAACACCACGGCGGCCCCAGTGTGGCCGGCCATATCGTGAAGGCTGGCCGTCTTCACCACCGATCCCCGGGGGGCGAGGTTGCCCGTGAGTACGGCCAGGCCGCCGGTTTCACTGTATGGCGCCTCGAGCGACGGATCACGTCGTGGTCGCCCACCCGCGCGCCGGCAATCAGCTCGCCCAGGGTCACGCCCGAAACCGTGCCGGCATCCAGGTCGAGAAGCCCAGGACGGCGCGCCAGTTCGGCCAGGATGGCCGAGATGCCGCCCGGTGGACGTCTTCCATGTGCCACGAGGACGAGGGGGCCACGCGACAGATGTTCGGCACCCGGCGGGACAGTTGGTCGATGCGTGCGAGCCTGCAAGGCACTCCCGCCTCCTGCGCCATCGCCAGGCCGTGCAGCACGGTGTTGGTCGACCCCCCCCATGGCCAGATCCAGGGTGAATGCCTTGTGCGCCATGAAGCTGGCTGAACAGAGTTGGTGCAATTCCAACCGCCGAAGGAGTAGCCGCCCACGGCGAAGCGAGTCTTGCGGGGCCGTCCGCGAGGACGGTCGCGAAGCGTAGACAGTGCGACGACCAGGCCGCAACCGTAAGGTGAAGCGATCGAGCCTCGTAAACCCGTGATCCGAGGGCCGACGGGCTAAGGCACCCGGAAGGCAACAACAAGCGTCCGATACAGGCGAGGACGTGGTGACCTCGGCGGGGTCCGAGAGCGCGGCATGGCGGAAAGCTGGGCAGTCGGAACATGGGAGCCCTCCCGGCGTCGCGGAAGCGTATGCCCCACCCCAGGCCAAGCCGGAGGGCGGCAAATGCGCCGGGAGGAGTCGGAGGACGGCATAGTACTCAGCGCGCGGGAAAGCCGCGTACAGGGGGAAGGCTGTCCACGGTTTCAGCCGTTTCGTCCCGCCGTTTCCCTCACACTGAGGAGGATACGAAACGGACGCGGGCCGGGACCGCCTCGCCGGCCCCGGCGAGAAGCTGGGGAGCCGGATGCGGGAAATCTGCACGTCCGGTTCGCGTGCCACGAAGACATCGTTGCTTGTGGGTGCAAGTCCCACCCGGGGCATTCCTGGTTCACCCCGGTAGCGAGGAATGCAGGGCCGGGCGAGAGCCCGCGACCCTGAAGCCATCCGACCAAGGCCCCTTGGGGGCTGACGCAAATCGGTAGGCCGTAACGGGAGTGAACGTGTAGCGTCGTAACGTGTGACTCCGTCAGGAGCGAGAGGGCCGAGCCCGTGGACCGAGGGCGACGGCGGCCATGACCCGGGCCGTTAACCAGGGTCACCTGGTCCGACTCTCCGGCGTTAGAGGGGCGGCATGCCGAGACAGGAACGGTGGGAACCGGGGGAGACCCTCCCCGGCACGACCGGTCGGTCGTAAGCGGGTGGCCCGATAAGCGGCAAGCGAAAGGGGCTGTCGCCGGGAGGGAGTCGGAAGAGGGCATACGTACCGAGGAGGCCGTGGACAACACAACCCGGCGGAGGGAAGGCCCTCGACTTCCATCAAGCAGGATGAAGGAGGAAGGGATTGCGTGATGGCCGACCAGGCTCAAGACACGCCGCTCGACAAGGTCCGTGTCCTCCAACCGACGCTATATCGGAGTGCCAAAGCGCAACCGCCACGGACCTTCGGGGTCCTCGCCGACCAGGGGTGGCGGGGGGACGTGCGGGACCGGGCATGGGAACCGGGGAAAGCCAACCGGGGAGCGCCCGGGGTGGATGGAGTGAGCATCGCGGCGATTGAGCGACACGGGGGGTGCGCGTTCCTAGCGGACCTCCAGCAGGCGCTGCAAACGGGGACCTATCGGCCGCAACCGGTGCGGCGGGTCTACATTCCGAAAGCGAACGGGAAACGCCGACCCCTGGGCATCCCCAGCATCCGGGACCGCGTGGTGTAAGCGGCGGTCAAAATCGTCCGGGAACCCCTCTGCGAGGCCGACTTTCAAGCAGGGTCGTACGGCTTCCGGCCGAAGCGCAGCGCGCACGACGCCCTCGCGGCGAGACGGAAAGGGGTCCACTAGGGCGATACCCCGGTCATTGACCGGGACTTGGCCCGCTATTTTGACACGGTCCCGCATGACCAACTCATGCGGGTCTTGCGGCGCCGCATTCGCGATGGTCGGGGGCTGGGCTGGATCTGGGGGGGGCTGAAGGAGGGGGGGGGTCCTGGACGGCGGCCCGCGGGCCCCGAATCGGGTCGGCACGCCCCAAGGGGGCGTGCGGTCGCCGTTACGGGCCAATGCGTACCTGAACGTGCTGGACCCCTACGGGGTCCGCAGCGGGCGCGAGCAGCGGGCGCACTGGGTGCGGTACGCCGACGATATGGTGGTGTGCGGTCAGCGGGATGCCCCGCAGGAACTCGCGCACATGCAGGCGATCCTGGACCGGATGGGCCTGCGGGTCAACCCGGACAAGACCCGGTGTGTCTCGGCCCGCACGGGCTTGGACTTCCTGGGGCATCGACTCCGGCTCCGCCGGAGTCGCCAGGGCACCGGGTTTTG
>JAJYPH010000199.1 GCA_021795575.1 Bacillota bacterium | reverse complement strand
GCCCTGGTGCGGCGCGGGGCGGTGGCCATCGTGCTGAGCCATCTGGGACGGCCAGGGGGTGTAAGCGACCCGGCCCTGTCCCTGGCGCCCGTGGCAGCTCGGCTTCAGCAGCTGATGGAGGCGCCGGTGTCCTTTGTGCCGGCCACCGTCGGGCCGGAGGCGGAGCGGGCGGTGGCATCGGCGGCGGCGGGGTCGGTGGTGGTGCTGGAAAACCTGCGGTTTCACCGGGGGGAAACCGGCAACGACCCGGCGTTTGCGGACGCGCTGGCGCGCCTGGGTCAGTTTTACGTGAACGACGCGTTTGGGACGGCGCACCGGGCTCACGCCAGCACGGTGGGGCTGCCGGCACGTCTGCCCGCGGCGGCCGGTCTCCTGGTGGAGCGGGAGCTCCACGCGCTCGACGCCTTGCGCCGGGGCCCGCCGCGGCCCTACTGGGCCGTCATTGGGGGCGCGAAGGTGGCCGACAAGCTCACGCTGCTGCAGCGGCTCCTGGGCCAGGTGGACGGGCTTGCGATTGGCGGGGGGATGGCCAATACGTTCTTGGCCGCGACGGGGCACGGCGTGGGGGCCTCGCGCATCGAGGCGGACCAGGTGGAGGGGGCTCGGGCGCTGGTGGCGGCGGCCGGCCACCGGCTGCTGCTGCCGGAGGACGTGGTGGTCGGCTCGGCCTTTGCCGCAGACGCCGCCCGACGGGTGGTGCCGGTGGACGCCGTGGCACCGGACGAGTGGGTGATGGATGTGGGCCCGGGAACCTTGGAGCGCTGGGCCCGGGCGCTGGCCGGGGCGGCCACCGTGTTTTGGAACGGGCCCCTCGGGGTGTTTGAGTGGCCCGCGTTTGCCGCGGGGACCCTTGGCACCGCGAGCCTGCTGGCCCAGCTGTCGGCCCGGGTGGTGGTGGGCGGCGGCGACTCGGGCGCGGCCGTCGCGCAAGCCGGCCTAGCCCGGCAGTTTGCTCATGTGTCCACCGGGGGAGGCGCCGCCCTCGCGTATGTTCAGGGACTGGAGCTGCCCGGCGTGGCGGCGCTAGTCCCAAGGGGCGCGCGATGAACACCGAGCGCCGCCCGATGCTGGCTGCCAACTGGAAGATGCACAAGTCGGTTCCGGAGTCTCTGGCGTTTGTGCGGACGTGGAGCCGCCGTGTGGCCGAGGGCGCGACCCTGCCCGACCGTACCCAGGTGGAGCTGGTTCTCTGCCCGACCCTGCCGGCCCTGTGGCCCCTGGCCAGTCTGTTGGACGCCATGGGGGTGGCGGTGGGCGCCCAGAACATCGACGGGGGCACCGAGGGGGCGGTCACCGGCGGTGTCTCCGGCCATCTCCTGGCGGAGGCGCTGGCGACCCATGTGATTGTGGGCCACTCCGAGCGCCGCCAGCGGTTTGGGGAGACGGACGCCGTCGTGGCGGCCAAAGCGGCGGCGGCGCTTCGTGCCGGCCTCACCCCGATCGTGTGCGTGGGGGAGTCGTCGGCCGAGCGTCGGGCGGGCGAGACCCAAGCCGTGGTGACGCGCCAGCTCACGGCGGTGCTGAACGCGGTGCCCGAGGGCGACGGCCGCCTGGTCGTGGCCTACGAGCCGCTGTGGGCCATTGGCACGGGGCAGGGCGCCGCCCCGGCCGACGCGAATCAGGTCGCCGGCTGGTGTCGAGGGCTGGCCGCCGCCGCCTGGGGTCCGGCGGCCCAGCGAGTCCGCGTTCTGTATGGCGGCAGCGTGACCCGGGACAATATCTTGGGTTTCTGGCACGCCGATGAGATTGACGGCGCGCTCGTGGGGGGAGCCTCCCTAGAGATGGAGTCGTGGTTGGCGATGGTGCGCACCGTGGCACCGGCGCCGTCCGCATGACGGGAGGTATGGGGTGATGACGCCACGACCCTTGGTGCTGATGGTACTGGACGGGTTTGGGCTGGGGGAGGATGCGCCCGACAACGCGATTCGGCGGGCGCCGGCGCGCACGTTTGAAGCGCTGTGGGCTAAGTGGCCGCACACCACGCTTACGGCCCACGGAGAGGCGGTGGGCCTGATCCCGGGCCAGATGGGAGACTCCAACGTGGGGCACCTGACGCTGGGGGCCGGCCGCGTCGTGTATCAGAACTTGGCGCGCATTCACCGCGCCGTGGCCGATGGCCGCTTTGCCGAGAATGCCGTACTGACGGGGCTGTTGGCCGACACAGTCCGCCGCCACGCCACGCTGCACCTGTATGGCCTCTTGTCGGAGGGGGGCGTGCACAGCCACCGCCTGCACGTGGAGGCGCTGCTCCAGGCGGCGCGCACCGCAGGGGTGCAGGATTTGGTGCTGCACCTGAATTTGGATGGGCGCGACGTCCCGCCCCGCAGTGCGCTCGCGGAAGTGGCGTGGCTCGCCGACCGCATGCACCTGGGGCCGGACGGTACCCGGGTGGGCACCGTGATGGGCCGCTACTACGGGATGGACCGGGACCAGCGCTGGGACCGCACGGAGCGGGCGTACCGCGCCCTGGTCGCGGGCGAGGGCCCGACGGCGCGGAGCGTGCCGGAGGTGGTCAGCGCGGCCTACGCGGCCGGGGTGACCGACGAGTTCGTGGAGCCCACCGTGCTGGTGGATGAGTCCGGGGAACCGGTGGGGCGCGTGCGAGCGGAGGACGCGGTCCTGTTCTTCAACTTTCGCGCGGATCGGATGCGGCAGATGGCGGCCGCCCTGACGGACCCGCACTTCGAGGCGTTTGCCCGCCCTTTTCCCGCGGTGGCCGGCGCCGCCTCGATGACCCAGTACGACGAGGCGCGCCCGCTGCCGCATCTGTTTGCGCCCGAGGCCGTGCCGGACAACCTGGCGGAGTGGCTCGAACGGCAGGGCCTGTCCCAACTGCACGTCGCCGAGACGGAGAAGTATGCGCATGTGACGTTCTTCTTCAACGGCGGCGTCGAATCGGCGCTGGACAACGAGGAGCGGGTGCTGGTGCCATCGCCCAAGGTGGCCACGTACGACACGGTGCCGGAGATGTCGGCCCCCGCCATCACCAAAATCGTGGTGGACGCCATCGAGCAGGACCGGTACGACTTCATTCTGGTCAACTATGCCAACTGCGACATGGTGGGCCACACGGGAGACCTGGAAAGCACCCGCGCGGCCGTGCGCGCCGTGGACGATGGCATCCGCCAAATCGCCGAGCGGGTGGTGCACGAAGGGGGTCTTTTGGTCATCACGGCGGACCACGGCAATGCCGAGCACATGCGCGACAGCCGCGGCGGCCCCGACACGAACCACACGGATGCGCCGGTGCCGCTGCTGCTCGTGGGGGCCCGCGGGCCGCTCCGGCTCAAGCCCGGCGGCCTGGCGGATGTGGCGCCGACGCTGCTGGCGTTGGCAGGACTGCCCATTCCCTCCGCCATGCAGGGCGAGGTGCTGGTGCAGCGCGATGCCGCGTCGGCCGCCTCCGACTGATTCGTGACGACCCACACGTCCCAGCGGGGAAAGAGGCAGCGGAGAGCCAGAGGACAGCCAGAGGAGAGTCAGAGGAGAGTCAGAGGAGGGATAGCGTGGGCGACAAAGTCCGGGGGGTCAGGGCCTACGAAATTTTGGATTCGCGGGGTACGCCCACGCTGGCCGTGCGGGTGGATCTGGAAGACGGCAGCGTGGGGTGGTCGCGGGTGCCATCGGGTGCGTCCACCGGCCGCCACGAAGCGGTCGAGCTGCGCGACGGGGGATCCCGGTACGGTGGCCGGGGGGTCCGCCAAGCGGCGGACCACGTGGACCGAATCATTGCACCCGTCCTCGTGGGGTGGTCGGCGGCGGATCAAGCCGGAGTGGATGAGGCCCTCGTGGGGTTGGATGGATCCGACAACAAGAGCCATTTGGGGGCGAACACGCTGTTGGGCGTGTCCCTGGCCGTGGCGCAGGCGGCGGCGGCGAACGTGGGTGTCCCGCTGTACCGGCATCTCGGAGGCCAGGCGGCCTCCGTCCTGCCCGTGCCGATGCTGAACGTGCTCAACGGGGGCGTGCATGCGGACAACACGGTGGACATTCAGGAATTCATGCTGGTGCCGTGGGGCGCCCCCACGTTTCCCGAAGCCATACGGATGGCCGCGGAGACGTTTTTGGCGTTGAAGGCCCAGCTGAGGGCCCGGGGCCTGTCTACGACCGTGGGCGATGAGGGCGGGTTTGCGCCCAATTTGGGGGACGACCGGGAGGGGCTCGACCTGTTGGTGGCGGCCATGGAGGACGCCGGGGTGGCGCCCGAGCGTGACATGGCGATTGCGCTCGACCCGGCGGCCACCGAATTTTATCGGGACGGCCAGTACCACGTCGGCGGCCGCGCGCTGTCGGCCGATGCGTTGACAGCCTGGTATGAGGAGCTGGTGGGCGCCTATCCCATCGTGTCGCTCGAAGACGGGTTGGCGGAAGACGACTGGGAGGGCTGGCAGACCCTCTGCCAGCGGCTGGGATCCAAAATCCAGTTGGTGGGCGACGACCTGTTCGTGACCAATCCCGAGCGCATTCGGCGGGGACTCGCGGAGAAGAGCGCCAACGCCGTGCTCATCAAGCTCAACCAAATCGGCACCGTGACGGAAACCTTGGCGGCGGTGCGGCTGGCGCAGCAGGCCGGCTGGCGGACGGTCATCTCGCACCGGTCGGGCGAGACCGAAGACACGACCATTGCCGACCTGGCGGTCGCGGTGAACGCCGGCCAAATCAAAACCGGCAGCCTGTCGCGCAGTGAGCGGGTGGCCAAGTACAACCGGCTTTTGCTCATGGCGGCGGACGATCCGGGTCTCCAGTATGCGGGCCGGGCGGCTTTTGCATGAGTGACGGCATTCGGGCGGTGCTGCCCGGCGTCTATGCCTCGAGCCGGGCGGCGGCGCTGGCCGAGGTGGTGGACCTGGTGGTGTTTGACGTGGACGGGGTGCTGATCGACGTGTCGCAAAGCTTCCCGGTCATGATCTGCCAGGTGGTGACCCAGTATTTGCGGGAGCGGGGGTTTGCCGGGTCCGGTCCGGCGCTCACGCCAGAGGAAACGCGATGGTTCAAGACGACCGGCGGCTTCAACAGCGACTGGCTCCTGGCCGAGGCGGCCGTGCTGTTTTTCCTGGCCAAGGCCGAGCGAGGCGGCCGGCGGCCGTGGGATGTTTTATCGGGAGAGCCCCCGCGGCTCCGGGACGTGCTGCGGGAGGTGGCGCGGCTGGGCGGCGGCTTGGCTGGGTTCCGACGCACCCTGTTCCACAATTTGTCCCGGGACGAAGCCGCGCGGGTGGATGCCGCGTTGGACCGGGCGCGGATTGAGCGGCTGGCCAAGGAATTTTATGCCGGGCCGGAGAGTCAGACGATCTACGGCATCACCGCCGAGACCTACCGCGGCCCGGCCCTCATGGCGGCGGAGCGCCCCCTGGTCGCGGACGCCGACCTGCCGCCGCATCTGGCTTACGGCCTCTATACGGGGCGCACCGCCGGGGAGACGGCCGCCGCCATCGCTCTCGCCGGCGTCGGCGCCCGGCTCGCGCCCGCCGCCGTCGTCAACGCGGATGCCGGGGTGTCCAAGCCCAACCCGGCCGGGCTGGTGCAGGCGGCCTCGGCGGCCGGGCCGCGGGTCCTGCTGTATGTGGGCGACAACTTGGACGACTGGGATACGGCCGCCCGCTACGAAACCGAGCGAGGCCCCACGGATCCTCCCTGCCTGTTTGCGGGCATTTTGTCAGGGGTGCTGGGCCCTGCGGCGTGGGAGCTGTTTGAGTCGCGCGGCGCCGAGGTGGTCGCGGACAACGTCAAGAACCTGATGCGGTGGCTGGCCGCGCGCCAGGCG
>JAJYPH010000198.1 GCA_021795575.1 Bacillota bacterium | reverse complement strand
ACCGACGACGCCAGCGCGGTCAGCCCGGTGACCGCACCAAAACCGACGACCGACCGGCCCACCACCTTCTTGCGCCCGACCCGGTCCGATAAAAATCCCCCGACAAACGTGGAGAGATAGCCCACGAAAAACAGCGAGACGATGCCGCCCGCCGCCGTGAGCGACAGGTGGAAGAAGGGAATCATCAGGGGGAGCAGGGGCCCAATCAACCCGCGGTCTATGAAGTTGAAAATCCAGCTAACCCAGTTCCACAGCAAAACCTGGCGCGCATACCGGTTCCAGTCGGCACTTTGGTTGTAGTGCACGGCCATTGTCGTCCCTCCCGTGTGTGTCTTGGTGGCATCTCCCCCGAAGGATCCGCGAAGTCTGGGGCCGGAACCGGTACCGCACCTGGGCACGCCCCGTCTAACGCGCCGGCGCCCCCGGGGCTTGGTTCAGCAGCTTGAAGATGGCGCCGAGATCCCGGTCGCCATCGCCCGCCGCCACGCTGCGCTCATACCAGCGGAGGGTGCCCGCGGTGGTGGGCACGTCGGCCCCGGTCGCCTGCGCCACGGCCAATGCCAGCTGGAGATCTTTCAGCGCCAAGCTGCCCTTGAAGCCCAGCGAGTAGTCTTCCTGCAGGGCGCGGGCCACCGTGTTGTTGAGCTGCCAGCTGTCGGCCGCCGTCTGCCGCATGACA
Source organism: Bacillota bacterium (assembly GCA_021795575.1). GTDB lineage: Bacteria > Bacillota > Sulfobacillia > Sulfobacillales > JAIMBI01 > JAJZWV01. The sequence goes on along the minus strand of JAJYPH010000198.1, from coordinate 5,086 downwards.
TTCAGCAGCGCGTCGACATTGGCCCCACTCCGCTGAACCAGCTGATATGCCTCCAAGGCGGCCGCCAGGTTGGCGCAGGTGGCAATGTTGTTGGCGAGCTTCACCACCTGGCCCGACCCCAGCGGCCCGCAGTGCAGCACCTCGCTGCCCAGCAGCTCCAACAGCCACCGGGCTTTCTCAATCTGCGCCGAGGTGCCACCCGCCAGGATGATGAGTTCTCCTTTGCCGGCCGCCCACGTCCCCTTGCCCACAGGCCCGTCGATCAGGTCAATGCCGCGGGTGGCCAGTGCCTCGGCACACGCGACATCGGCTTCCGGCCCGGTCGTGCTCATGTCGATCACCATCGTGCCGGCCCGCGCATGGGGCGCGACCCCGTGTTCGCCCAACAGCACGTCGCGGACCACGTCGGGATGGGGCAGCATGCACACAATCCACTCGCACCGCTCGGCCACCTCCGCCGGCGAGGTGGCCGGCGTCTCGAACGCGGCTCGCTTGGCGGGGTCCACATCGAACGCGACGATGGGCACGCCCTTCTCTTCCAGGTGGTGGGCCATCAATGCGCCCATCGCCCCCAGCCCCAGGAAACCCACGGGTGGAAACGGGGAATGTTCTGTCACGATGTCAGCTCCTCAGCCAGCGGCATCTGGCGCCACTGGACAGATTTTTGTCGGCTCAGTTCGGCCAGCACTTCGAGTCCGTATCCGTAGCCCAACCCACTGGCCCCAAAAGGCTCGGAGGTCGCGCCCGGCGCCTTGCCACGCCGCGTATTGACTTTGATCATCCCAGCCCGGAGGCTTTCGACCGCGCTCAACACATGGTTGGCGTCGTTGCTGTAGACGATGGCCGCCAACCCGTACTCGGAGTCATTGGCCAGGGCAATGGCTTCGTCGAAGCTGTCAAAGGGCACCAGCGGCGCCACGGGCCCGAATGTCTCACTCCGCATCAGCAGGCTCGCGCCTTGATCGGGCAGCACCATGATGGTGGGGGGGTAGAAGTAGCCGGGGCGGGGCAGGCGCCTGCCCCCGGCCACCACCACCGCCCCGTGGGCCCTGGCATCCGCCACATGCGCCTCCACGGTGGCCAGCTGCAGGTGGTCCACCAGCGGACCCAAGTCCACGCCGTCCTCGCGCCCGTCTCCGACATTCAGGGCCGCCGTGGCCGCCGTCAACTCCCGCACGAACGGGTCCAGGAGGCTGCGGTGGACGAACACTCGCTCCGTCGACGTGCAAATCTGCCCGGTGTTGGCGAAGCAGGAGTCCGCCACCAACCGTGCGGCCGCCGCCACATTGACTCCCTCGTCGACAATGAAGGCGTCCTTGCCGCCCAGCTCGAGGATGGCTTTGGTCGTGCGCTGCCCGCAGATCTCGCCGATGTGCCTCCCGGTCCTCACGCTGCCCACAAACATCACCACGTCGATCCCCTCGTGTTGGACCAACGCCTCCCCGGCGTTCGGTCCGTCACCCAACAGGACATTCACGACCCCCGCCGGCAAGTGGTCGAAGGCGTGGGACACCATGTACAGCAGAGACAACGGCGTCTTTTCCGACGGCTTGATGACGACCGTGTTGCCCACCGCCAGGTTGGGAGCCAGGGTTTCCATGGCCACCTGCAGCGGAAAGTTCCAGGGGACGATGCAGGCCGCCGTCCCGCGCGGCTCCCACCGTTGAAAGACCAGCTCGTCCGCGGGCGCCCCTTGGGACCCCGCACGAAAGTGGACCGCCAACTCGGCAAACTCCCGGAGCCAGGACGCCGCGCCCATCACCTCCGCCCGCGCCTGCGGCAGCGGCTTGCCGTTCTCGGCCGTCAGGATGTCGGCCATGTGGTCCGCCTCGTGCTCGATCCGCGCCGCGGCCCGCAGCAGCAGCGGGCGGCGCCCCGCGGGCCCGAGAGCTTTCCACGCGGCCTGTGCGCGGCGCGCGCTGGACACCGCGTGCGCCACGTCCCCGGGCGTCCCCACCGGTATGTGGGCAATGGCCGCCTCGGTCGCGGGATTCTTCACCGGCACCACCTTCTGCCCCGTGCTGGCAGTCAACTCCCCGGCAATCCAGTGCCGTTCCACCCATCCACCTCCCTATAGGACAACTATAGTCGTCCTAGCGATCACGCGCAACACAAAAAATTTTTACGAGGGGACCGCGGCCAGGAGATGGGCGCTGGCCGGCGCACATCCGGGCGCTGAGGTGTATGTTGTATCCACGATGGACAAGAAGGGGAACGTCCGAAGCGCCCGGTCGCAGGGCCGGGCCGCCGGCGGCACCGGGCAGACCACGGCACCGGAACTCCCCCTGCGGGGCGGGGGCGGCCCCACGGGGTGGTTGGCCCATCCGCAACCAGCGCACCCCACGCGCAAAGTGTCCAGGCACCACGAGTGGAGCAACCGGCTCTGGCACTGCGCCGCACCCATGCCCATCACGGAGAGGGGTTGACGCCGCGTGGTGTTGGACCGTGACAGCTCGATCCCCCTGTATCAACAGGTAGCCGGGATCCTGCGGCAGCACATTGAGGCCGGGGAATACCCCCCCGGTACGCGCCTACCCAACGAGGATACCCTGCGCCGCCGGTATGGCACGAGCCGCGTGACCATCCGCACCGCCGTGCAGCTCCTCGCGGACGAAGGTTTGGTGGAAACGCATCATGGCAAGGGGACGTACGTCCGCAACGACGTGGTCACGATGGAGATGGGGGCCCTGCAGGGCTTCTATGGCGCGTTGCGGCGGAGCGGGGCGGCCGTGACCGCTGAACTGCTCACCTGCGACCTCGTACCCGCCGCGCGCGACGTAGCCCAAGTGCTGCACATCGCCACCCGAGCGGAGATTCGGCGGCTGCAGCGCTTGTATCGCGTGAATCAGCGGCCGATGGCCCTCACCACCAGCTACCTCTGGACCAATCTGCCCCTCGAGTTTTCTCAGGCGGCGTCAACCACCGTCTACGGATTGTTGGCCGCCACCCTCTCGGTACCCCTCCAGGAAGCGCGTTGGACCGTTTCGGCCGAAGCCGCCTCGGCCCGTCAGGCGGCCGCCTTGGACGTCTCGGCCGGATTTCCCCTGTTGGTGCTGTCGCGCACGACGCTATCCAGCGATGGCGTACCGCGGGAGCACACCGTGCACTACGTAGTATCCAGTCTCTACCATCTATACGTCTCGGTCCATCGCGATGAGCGGCCGCTCGAGGAAGACTTCCTGATTCGAACCTAGCCCGGCGGGCTGGGACGCCTGAGGCATCCCGGCGGGGCGCCCGCGGGGTTTTCCTCCATAGGCGCACCGCCCGCCCCTGCCGGCCCCCCCACCTCCCGGCAGGTCGTGATGTGGGGCTTCAGCGCGTCCTCGCTGTACCACATGGGCAGGAGCGTGCCCGCCGCCCACGCTTCCAGCTGGGTCAGCGCCGTCGGGCCGCGCTCGGCGGTGCCCCCCGGCACCACCCACAGCGATTGGTCCCAGGCCCCCACGTCAAACACGTAGCGAGCCACGGAGGCGCCGGTCACCTGAAAACTGCCAGGCCCGTACGACGCGGCGCGCACCGTATCGCCGTCCCCGGGCAGGCCCACATCCAGCGTGGGCCAGCGGTCGGAGCCATCGGCCGCCAGGGCGTGCGCGACCTGCACCCGGTGCCCGGCATCCCAGCGCCACTGGGACGGATCCGGCCCCCAACGCCCCCCCAGCTGAGCCACGGTCTCGTGAAACGCGTCGGTCGCGGCCCGAGCGGGCAGGGTCGGCAGCAGGTCCACCACGCGCGCCCGCAGCCGGGCCAGCGTGGCGACCGCGCCGGCGTGCGCCCCGGTGGCGGCCTCGCGGGTCAGATCGTCTCCGACCACGTCGGCCAGGGCCCGCTGCGCCAGCCGTTCCCGCCATGCGTTGTACACCAGCGGCAGGGCACTCTCCGCATCCAACGACCCATCCCACCCGGTCAGCCGCTGCAGCACCGCCGCCTCGAGCGGCGTGGCGGGAACCTGCTCGCGGCTCCAACGCGCGAAGGCGGCCGCGGAGCGGGACTGGACGTCCCCGTGCACCACCGCCATCGTATCCGCTGTCCAGCCGCGCGGGTGCTCCTGCAGCACGGACCAGATCCTCCGCGCGCGATGTTCCGCCGCAAACACCGGTGCGATCGGGTGGGGATACTCTGGGCCCACCACGCGGTTGTTGGCGGTCACCACGAGGTCGCCCGCGGGATCCACCACCGACGGCCAGGCGTCGAAGGGGATGAAGCCCGTCCAGTGGTGGTCCGGCCCATCACCCGGCACGGGGCCCAGCAGGTTCTCCACCGGGCGCACGGGCACGCGGCCCCGCATCAGGTAGCCAATGTGCCCCGCCGTGTCCGCTGCCAGGAGGTTGTTCACCGGATCGACCCAGTCGCGCTGGGACTGAAACAGCGCCGCGGCGCTGACGGCGTGGAGCATCTCCCGCACGCACCGGTACTGTGCCGGCACCGGGTCCAAGGCCGTGGCGCGCAGCACCAGCACGGTGTCCCCCGCCAACCGGGCCACCACGGGACCCAGACGGGTGTGCGCGCACGCGACGGACGCCGCGGCGGCGCCGCGCACGCCGACCGCTTCCACCCGCTCGTCGACTACCTGGGTGGCGCTCTCCACGTAAAGATCCTGGGTGTCGGCGCCCGTGTGGGTGATGGCCCAGGCCACCCGCGCGTTGTGGCCAAAGTGCGGCAGCCCCGGTACGCCGGGGAACGACAGCCCGATGGCGTCGAGGGCGCCGCCCGCTACGTGCACTTGATAGTACACATTGGGCAGCTCCACCCCACGGTGCGGGTCTCCGGCCAACAGAGGACGGCCCCCCCGCGTGCGCGTCGCCCCCAGCACCCAGCTGTTGCTGCCCTGTTCGCCCTCGATCGCAGGATCCGGGAGGGTGACCGCGTCCAGATTCACCGGCGGTCCCCCGACCCTCTCCCCCGGGGGCACGATCAGGAGCGACTCACCGGACAGCATCCGCACCAGGTGCGTGAGCGCCCGGGCGCCGGCCCTCCGCGCCACGCGACTCCACCAGAGCTTGCGCTCGACCACGCCCATGAGCAGATGACGGGCCTTGAACACGGCCAGGCAGTCTTCCCCCCGCCACGGCACGGCCCCCTCGCAGTC
>JAJYPH010000197.1 GCA_021795575.1 Bacillota bacterium | reverse complement strand
CGCCGGCGTTGCCCGCGACGTCATTCGCCCCGGTGAGAATGGGATGCTGGTGCCGGCGGGCGACGCGCCGAAGCTCGCGGCCGGCATCCGCGCGGCCCTGGCCCTGTCGCCGGAACGGCGCGCGGCCATGGGCCAGGCGGCGCAGGGCACCGCCCGGAGCGTCGCCGACGCCGACCGGGTGACGGCCGCCACGGAGGACTGGTTTCGCGCGCTGGCCCAGCCCCGGGCTCGGGCGTCCTTTCCTTTTCCGATCACGATCACGACGCCTGGGGCGCCGGTGCCTCGGCGCGCGCCCCCGAGGGCCGGGGCACCGCGCCTGTCGGTCATCGTGCCGCACTACAATCTAGGCGCCTATGTGGACGAGGCCGTGCAAAGTGTGCTGGCCAGCACGGTGGTGCCGGACGAGGTACTGGTGGTGGACGACGACAGCACGAACCCGGGCAGCATCGCGCGGCTTTACCGCCTGGCCGCCCGCCACCCGGCCGTGGCGGTGGTGCGCGTGCCCCATGGGGGGCCCGCGCCGACCCGCAATGCCGGTGCGCGTCTGGCGCGCGGGCAGTTTGTGGCGTTCGTCGATGCGGACGATCAGGTGGACCGTCGCTACTTCGAGCGGGCGCTGGCCATCTTGACGGCCTACGACAATGTCAGCATGGTGTGTTCGTGGGTGCGGGGCTTTGGCGCCCGGGAGGAAATTTGGCCCACCTGGACCACCGGGTCCCCTTATGCCTTCTTTCAGAACATGTTCTCGTACTCATCGATGGTGGTGCGGCGCGACGCCCTGTTGGCCCATGGCTTGGGCGACCCGACGTTTGTGCATGGGATGGAGGACTGGGAGGTGGGGGTGGGGCTGCTGGTGGCCGGGCACGGCGGTGTGGCGATTCCCGAGCCGCTGTATCAATATCGCCTGAGGGCCGGCTCGCGGTCGCGGGGCGCCAATCCCGCCCGCATGCTGGACCAGTACCGCCGCATTGTGGCCAAGCACCGCGAAGGGCTGACGCCCCACCTGGGCGCCCTGGCGGGTCTTTTAAACGCCAACGGGCCGCAGTACGGGGTGAACCACCCCACCGAACCCACCTTCTGGGTGCGGCACGAAGGCGGCGAGCACCCGGCCTCGCTGGGCTGACCCCCCGGGAAGGGCGGCCGGGAGCGGGGAGGTCGATCACGAGAACATAATGGCCAGCGTCTGGAGGGATGGCAGCGTGGATCGTAGTTTTTGGCATGGGGTGCAGTTTTGGGTGGAGGCGATGGATACCTGGTCTGTGGTGGACCGCGTGGACGTGCCGGCGGCCAGCGTCCAGTACTGGGGATCGGCGGGGGTCCTGGCGGAGGAGCCGGTGGCTTGGGGCAGGCCCTGGACACATCCCGACGCCACGATGGCGGTGCTGAGCGCCCGGGTGGCGGTGCCCCCGGGTGCGGTGCGGTTGGCTGTCGACGTGGATGGGGAGGCGCTGTTGCGTGTGGACGGCCGGCCGGCCTGGGGGATCAACCCCAACCATCGGGAGGCGGATTTGTCGCCGGAGGCCGGACGCACGGTCGATCTCACGCTGGAGGTGGTGCCCCGCGGGGCGTTTGGGCGACCGCTGGCCCACCCCCAGCTTCGGTCGATGACACTCCAGAGCCTTGACCCGGCCATAGAACGCGTCCGATGGGACCTGGCGGTGCTGCGTGAGCTGGGCATGCGCAGCGCCACCCCCCTGGCGGTCCGCAACTGGCTGTACCCGCGCGTGTTGGCGTCGGTGAAGCCGCTCATGGCCCTAAGTCCGGATCGGGCGGTCTGGGAGGCGCGTGAGCGCCGGCGGGCGGACGCCTCCGTGGAGGCGGGCCTGTATCAGCGGCTGGTGGCCCACCCCGGGCGCGTGGTGGGGTTGGAGGCGGTGGCCCGCGCCGATGTGACCCGCGCCGTCCAGGCGGTGGGGGAGCGGCTCACGGCGCTGCGCGCTGAACTCGAGGCCACCTGGCCCGAGGGGGTGGGACGGCTGGTGGCTATCGGCCACGCGCACATCGACCTGGCGTGGCTCTGGCCGATTGCCGAGACGCGACGCAAGATTCTACGCACCATGGCCACCCAGGATCGGCTCCTGTCGGCATTTCCCGACTGGGGTTATCTCATGTCCAGCCCCGAGATGTGGCAGGGCGTGCAGGAGACGGAGCCGACCCTGTTTGAGCGGATGCAGACGCAGACGCGCGCCGGGCGCCTTCAGCCGGCCGGCGCGGCCTGGGTGGAGTGCGACGCCCAGCTGCCCTCGGCCGCGGCCGTGCTGCGCCACCTGCGGTACGCGGGCCGCTACTTTATGGCCGAGGCGGGCCAGCGGCCCCGAGTGGCGTTTTTGCCCGACACGTTTGGCTTTGCCGGCGGCTGGCCGACGCTCTTGCGCCTGGCGGGCGTCGACATGATGGTGACCACCAAGCTCCTGTGGAACGACACGACGCGCTTTCCCTACACGGACTTTGGCTGGGTGGGCCCGGACGGCAGCCGCGTGGCCGTGCAGCTCTACGGAGGGGCGGCAGCGGGATACAACGGCGACGGTACCCTGGATGATCTGGACCGCGCGTGGGCCAACTACGAGGAGCGCGGCGGCACCGGCCGGGTGCTGTATACGTTTGGCTTTGGCGACGGCGGCGGCGGGCCCACCAGGGAAATGCTGGAGCGGCTCACCCGGTATCGCGGACTGCCGCTGGCGCCCCGCATTGCGTGGGGCACGCTCGACGACCTGGTTCCGGATGACCGCACGCTCGCGACCTGGCCCCAGCACCGGGGCGACTTGTATCTCGAGTACCACCGTGGGGTGTTCACGACCCAGACGGCGGTCAAGCGGGGCAACCGCCGCTGGGAGACGCGGCTCAGTGCCGTGGAAGCCTGGTCTGCGCTGTTGGGCCGCGGGACCGATGGTTTGGAAGACGCGTGGCGTCGGGTGCTCCGAAACCAGTTTCACGACATTCTGCCCGGCTCGTCGATTGCCGAGGTTTATCAGGACTGGCGGGACGACATGGCCGTGGTGGCGTCGCAGGTAGACACCCTCTGGGCCACCCTCATGGCGTCCCTGCCTGTCCACGGGACGGACGACGTCCTTACGGTGGCCAACGCCGCGGGGACGTCGGTGCCCGCCTCCCTCCAGGTGTTTCAAGCGGCCGGGCCCGTGGCGGTCGAGGTGGATGGCGCGTGGCGCCGGGCCGAGCCGACGCACGACGGCCGCTGTATCGTGCCGGTGCCCGGGCAGCCGGCACTGTCGGTGGCCCGATACGCCATGCGGCTCGTCGAGGCGGCGACGTCCGCCGAGGCTCCGCCCATGGCTGAAGGAGATGCCGTGGTGGTGCCCCTGCCCCAGGGACGGGTGGTGGTGGGACCCGAAGGGATCCGGAGCCTCGTGCACCGGGAGCGCGAGCTGTTGACCGAGCCGTCGGGGGTGCGGGGCTACCTGGATCACCCGGCCCACTACGACGCGTGGGAGCTGTCGCCGCAGTACCGCGAAACGCAGGTACCCTGGCACCACGATCCGCTGGCGGTGGTGGAGCACCATGCTTGGCGGACGGTGGTGCGGCTCGTGCATCGGACCGGCGCGACCGTGGTGACCGAACACGTCGCGGTGGACCGTGTGCACGGGCGCGTGGCCACGGACATCACGGCGGACGTGCGCGACCGGCACTTGGTCGTGCGATGGGAGCTGGCCACGACGCTTAAGGCGGCGGCGGCCGAGGCCGAGGGGCTCTGGGGCATGTCGCGCCATCCCACCGTCCCTGAAGGGGAAAACGACCTGGCGGCCTTTGAGTGGGTGGCCCATCGGTTTGTGTCCCTGGCGGAGGAGGGGGTGGGCGTGGCCATTGCCAACGACGGCCGCTACGGACATTCGGTGGACGGGGGCCGTATGGGCGTCACGCTGTCCACCGCCCCGCTCTATCCCGACCCCGATGCGGACCAGGAACCCGCGCCCGTAAGCCTCCTGATTCTGCCACACGACGGCACATGGGCCAGCCCCTCCGTCCACGGGGCCGCCCAGGGATGGTCGCACGGCGTATCGGCGGCAACCGAGCCCCGCGGCGTGCCTGGCGTCTACGCGCCGCTCGCGTCGCTCCCGCCCAGTGTGGTGGTGCTGGGCCTGTCGGTGGCGGCAGACCAGTCGGGCGATTTGGTGCTGGCGTTGGGCGAGGCGTACGGCTGCCAGACGGACGCTGTGGTGAGCCTGCCCATCGCCGGCACGGGAGCCGTCAGCGTCGACCCGATCACGGAGACGCCCAACGACGCCGCCCGGGTGCGGTGGGACGCCAAGCGCAGCGAGGCCACCGTCAGCCTGCCGGCCTACGGCATCGCGGTGATGCGCTGGCGGGTGGCCCCGCGCGGCGCATAAGACCAGTCAGGGAGAGGCGCTGTGGAGTCAACACGGGTGGATACGGGATCGGCACCGCCGCTGGTGCGGGCGGTGTGGGAGCTGCTCGCATCCGCCGGTCTCACCTACCTGGTGGGGGGCGCCGCCCGGGATGTGATCCGGGGCTCTGCCCCACGCGACTGGGACCTCGCCACCAGCCTCGCGCCCGACGCCACGGTGGCGCTGGTGCGGCGGGTGCATCCGGAGTGGGCGCTGGGTTACGGCGGCATTCGATGGGGCACCGTGGTCATTCACGGGCCCAAGGGGTCCGGTGCCGTCGATGTGACCAGCTTTCGCGCCGACGGGGTGTATCGCGATGGGCGGCGGCCCATGTCCGTACGCTTTGGCACGTCGTGGGCGGAGGATGCCGCCCGGCGGGACTTTACCATGAATGCCTTGGCGGTTGACCGGGACGGCCAGGTGGTGGACACGGTTGGAGGGCTCCGAGACCTAGCGGACGGGCGCGTGCGCTCGGTGGGGCCGGCCGTCGACCGCTTTCGCGAGGATCCCTTGCGGATGTGGCGGGCGGTGCGCCTCTTGAGCCAGGGGCCGTTTCACCTGGAGGAGACCACGGCCCGGGCAATCCGTGCGGAGCGTCCGCGCCTGGCCGTGGTGGCGCCCGAGCGTCAGGGCCAGGAACTGACCCGCCTGCTGGCCGCCCAGGACCGGGAGGCGTTGGGGCGAGCGCTCGGTGCCCTGCAGGAGCTGGGCGTGTGGGACGTCATCTGGCCCGAGTGGGCGGTGGTGCGGGGCTTTCCGCAAGACGGCCGTCCCGTCGATGCGCACTGCCTGGCCACGGCGGTCGCGCTGCCGCCGCGGCTCAGGCTGGCGGGGCTGCTGCACGACATCGGCAAGCCGGTGTGTGCCCGACAGGATAGCGCGGGGGCCTGGCGGTTTGACGGGCACGAGCAGGTGAGTGCGCTTTGGGCCGACCGGATGCTGCGCCGCATGCGCTTTCCCGGGAAGACCACGGAGGACATGACCTGGCTGGTGGCCCACCATGGGTTCCGCTGGCGCGAGGCCACCCCCACGGCGCTCCGCCGCCTCTGGGTAGCCGAGGGGCCCGACCGGGTGCGCAGCTTGCTGACCCTCCATGAAGCGGATGTCGCCGCGCTCGACGACGAGCCGCCGAGCCTCCCCAGTGCACTGGGTGCGAAGCTGGAGGCGGCGGTCGTCACCGACGCGCCCTACGGGTTGGCGCTCGCCTGCACAGGCGAGGATGTGCAGGAATGGCTGGGGATTGCCCGCCCGAGCCGCGCCGTGGGCGCGGTGCTGACACATTTGCGCAACTGGGTGCTTGCCCATCCCGAGAACAACCACCGCGAGGCGCTGCACCGGGAAGCGCTCCAGTGGCAGCGCCGCCATGGCGAAGCTCCCCCGGATCCGCGCACTGAGGAGGGATCGCCCAACGCAGCATCGG
>JAJYPH010000196.1 GCA_021795575.1 Bacillota bacterium | reverse complement strand
GGGGCGGGTCCCCCACCAGCGCCCGCGCAATGGCCACGCGCTGCTGCTGGCCCCCGGACAGCTCGGTGGGTCGGTGGTGGGCGCGGTGGGCGAGGCCCATCGCCTCCAGCACGGCCTGGGCCCGCGCGCGCCGCTGACGCGGCGGCACGCGCCGATACACGAGGGGCAGCTCCACATTGCCCAGCGCGGACATGCTGGGGAGCAGGTTGAAGGCCTGAAACACAAATCCAATCGTCCGATTGCGCTCCCGCGACCAGTCCACCACCCCGAAGCCACTTACGTCGCGGCCATTCAGCCAGTATCGGCCCGCCGTGGGCCCATCGAGCCCGGCGAGCAGGTTCAACAGCGTGGTTTTGCCCGAGCCCGACTGCCCCATGATGGCCGCGAGCGACCCCGTGGGAATCTCGAAGCTCACCTCGTGCAGGGCGCGGACGCTGCCCCCCGCCATGGGGTAGTCCTTGACCAGGCGCTCCACCCGGATCATGGCTTGCCCCCTGCGCGGCCCCCGTGGCCGCCGCGGCCCTTGCCAGCACCGCCGCCCCGCACGGCCCGACCCTTGGTGCGAAGCTTCTTCGCGCCCGTAGCCGACGTCGGCTGGGCAATGATCACCCGCGCCCCCACCGAGAGCTGGGGTGAAGCCACCGCCGCCGTCGCCGTGGACTCCAGCACCACCTTCACCGGAACCACCCTCGCCTGCCTGCCCTGCAACACCCGCACCACGGTGTGGCCCCGCCGCGTGCCCAGCGCCGCCAGCGGCACCACGAGCTGGCCGTGCACCGACCGGAGCCCGATCACAATGTTGGCACTGAGCCCGTAGTACGCCACGTGGGGCATGCTCGCGACCGCAATCTGCACGGCAAAGGACGAGACGCCGTTGGCATACGTGCCGACAGGGGCGACACTGCTGACGGCACCGGAAAACGTTTGTCCGGGATAGGCAGGCAGCGTGACCACCACGGATTGCCCCGTATGCACCGATGACAGCTCCGTCTCAGGCACCGGCACAGTGACCTGCCGGTCAAGCGAGTCCACCGCCACCACCTTCGCGGCGGCGCCGGACGACGAGGCAAACACCACCTCGCCGGCAAAGGGCGCCACAGCGGTCAGCGACGTCACGGCCTGGCGCAGCGACGTCACGGTACTCAGATCGCCCGAGACGGTGGCCTGGGCCACCGCCAGCGCGGCCGACTGACTGGCGCTGGCACCCGCCGCCTCGGCGCTGGTCACCGCGACACGGTCCTGAATCACGGTAGCCTGGTCTGCGGCCAACTTCGCCAAGAGAGACGGATCGCTGATCGTGGCGAGCGGCTGGCCCGCACTGACCCGGGCCCCCGAGGACACATGCACCGACCCCACGGTGCCGGCTACGGGACTGGTATAGGTGGTGCTGCCTTCCGTGGCCACCGGCTGGCTGACCGCCACCGTCTGGCCGGGGGATACCAGCAGACTCACTGTGCCGGCAGCGGTGCTGGTGATCGTCAGCCCGCTCACGGCCGCCTCATCGGAGGCCACCGCCGCGCTCGCCACGGCCAGGGATGCCTCGGCCACCTGGACCGCGCTGCTAGCGGCTGCGGTATGCGTGGGTGCCTGGAGTGCTGCGAGTTGGCTCTGGGCCGTCAGCAAACTGGCCTCGGCCGCCGCCAGCTTGGCTGCCAGGCCCGGATCGGAGAACGTCGCCAGCACCTGGCCGGAGCTGACCGCCTCGCCGGCATGCACCGCCAGCGAGCTGAGCGTGGCATTGGCCGGCACATCGAAAGTGGCCGCCTGGGCGGGAATCAAGTCTCCCGTGGCTTGATAGGTGAGCGACACGGAACCGCGCCGCACCGGCGCGGTGAGATACTGGCCGGTGCGGGATGGATGGCCCGCCGCCACCACGACATACACCAAGCCGGCCAGCACCACCGTCGTGCCGCCGGCCAGGGCCACCACCCGCGGCATGGACAAGCCCCGACGGGCTCTTGGCTCCGGCACTCCCATGGCGCCCGAGGTTGACACGCTCGTGATCCCTCTTTCCGCACGCGCCCACGATCCCCACGACCCTATGAACGGTGCTTTGGCAGTTGTAACGTTCGCAGTGTGGCAGGCCACTATATAAAAATTATCAAGATTTGGGGAGGCCCCAGTCTGGGAGGCGTGACCACCGCGGACACGCCGAGGGCAAGCGCGGAAACCGACGGGCGATGCCAAAGGGGGCATCCGGGCCGCCCACTAGGAAGCGGTCTGCGCCGCGCGTCTCGAGCGACGCCGCCACGCGTCGGCGGGCAACCCACACGGCGGCCGCGGTCCGGCCCGGCGGCAGCCTTTAGGCCGCCCCGCCGTGCCGCTGGCCGTAGGCGTGAAATCCCAACCCCACCGCGGCGGAAAACAGCGCGATCCAGCCCGACACGGCCACGCCAGCCACGAGCCCCAGCGGCAGCCACAGCTGCACCAGCGGCGTGGTTACGAGGTTCACCAGGAAAGCACCGAGGATCAGCACCACCAAGACCCCGAGCGAGGACCACTTGTACGTCCAGGCGTCCAGGAGGCCCCGACTCAGCGATCGCGGCCACGTCCACCGCCCCAGGAACAGGTGCGAGACGCTCCAGTACATCCACAGGCCGGCGCCGACAAACGCGGCCACGCTGCCCAGCACCGCCAGCACGACGCCGAAGCCCCCCAGGAGGTGCAGCACGGCAAACAGCGTCACGGCGGCCAGCACGGCGATGGCTCCAATCAGCAGCCCCAGCAGGATGACGCCGTATCCCCGTCCCCAGTTGCGCCACCCTTCCTGCCAAAACGCCGACATAGGGAGGGGTTTGGGGTTCGTCATCGCCCGTGCCACGACCCCGTAAGCCCCGGCGCTCATGAAAGGGGCCCCCAGCCCCCCCACAACCAGCAGCACTGCGCCCACGCTGGCCAGCGCCGGACCTGACAGGGCAGGCGAAAGCGATGCGCCGGATCCCCCCGTCGGCGGTCCCAGCGTCCCGTACGGGCCCGGGGTCACCAAGCCGAGGCCCGGTCCCTGCACCGGCAGTCCCGACCGAACCATGAGGCTCGTGAGCCCGGCCACGATCGCGACGCCCAATAGACCCAGCCACAACGCCAGCCACCAGGTGTCCCGCCGCTTCCATGCCACGTCCCATGCCTGTCGAAACACTTCATTCAGCACGTCGGTCGGGCCCCCCATTTCGTGCCGTGCAATCCGGCCGTCTCATGAGCTGCACCAGGAACCCCTCGGTCGGATGCGCAGCCCGTCCTGCCATTATAGAATGGGGGAACGGCCCCACGCGGTGGGCCCAGTCAGGAAAGTGACCGGAGAGGAGCATGGGGATGGCCAGCGACGAGAAGGCGCCAGCACCCCGCCTGCGCCTGCACCTGCTGGTGCGGGGTCACGTCCAGGGCGTCGGGTTTCGGGCCTGGGCGGCCCAGGCCGCGAACGATTTGGGCTTGTCCGGCTACGTGATGAACCGGGGAACCGGGGACCTGGTCGAGGCCGAAGTCGAGGGAGACCCCACCGCCGTGCGCCGGTTTGCCCAGATCCTCCACCATGGACCGCCCCTGGCAGACGTGCGGAGCGTCCAGTCGCGCGCCGTGCCGGTCCGCCACGCGCACTCCACGGTGGTGCCCCCGTTTGTCATCCGCCGCTGAGCGACGCCCTTCGGTGCGGAGCGCCTCCCCTGGTGGCAGGCGGGCGCCTGCCCGGCCGGGATCATGCTCGCCACGGCCGCCTTGGCGGCGCCCAATCCGCGGCCCAGCGGCCACAGCGCCGGCGGCAGGTAAAACAGCGCGGTGCCCACGCATCCACAGTCCATCGCCGCCATATCCCCGACCGCACCGCCGAGGACCCCAATCCCCAGGGCTGCCGCCCGCCATCAGAGCCGATACTCGACCGCGCGCCAGACGCCGATGTCCCGCCACGGGCCGCGCCGCGGGATTGGGCGCCGACTCGTCCTGAACCGTCGCCCAGGTGAATCACGCGGTCCCTCCGGGGCACAACGTCCGGGTTGCGGGAAACCCGCACGACGGGGCGTCCGTCCTCATGCGCGAGCCCCCTCAACCCGTCCGCGCGATAGCCACCCGCAGGGCCGCCCACGCGACCGTTGCCCCGGGGCAACCCGAGCGCGAGCCCCAGGCGGTCCAGCAGCTCGCCCGCACGGCGTCGGCGGTCCGACCGCGGCTGGAACCCCTTCCTGACCGCGCTGCTAGTGCTTGCGGACGGCGCTCCACACTATCCGGACGCCGCCCGGCGGCGGTGGACACCCGCCGGTCCCCGTGACTGGCCGCTGCCTCCAGCCGGTCAAACCGCCGTCGGCGGGCCCGGGGACCTGCCCGTGGCTCCGCCAATCGTCCCCGCGATGATGCCGAACACCCCCATGACCAGGGTGAGCACCACCAGCTCCGTCAGCCGGCCGCCGACGCTGTTGGCCACTGACGCCTGCTGCGCCGCCGTGACCGTCCTGGCGGCGGTCACGACCGTGTGAAAGCGCGACACCGGAAACCGCACGCCAAAGTCGCCGAGGCTGGCCACAAAGCCGCCCACCACGCCGGCCAGTCCCCCGAGCCACCCCGGTCGCCGCCGTTCCCGCATGGCGCGGCGACCCACCAAAAACGCCACCACGAGAAGCGCCAGCTGCAAGATGTCGCCGATGTATGCCCCGAGCGGCGCGGCCCCCAGGACCCACACCACCAGCGACGCCACCGCGCCAAGCCCGGCCGCCACCCCGAGCCACTGCCCCACCGTTCGGTCCACGGCGCCCCTCCCCCACCGTATTGAGTCGAGGTAGCTGTAACAGACTGCCAAAGGCGCGTCAAGCACGGGCGGCGGCTGGCGGGGCGGAGCGCGTGGACCGCCAGTTCACCAGCACCACGCCCCCCACAGCGACAACCCCCCCGGCCAGCGCCGACCATGCCGGCACCTCGCCCAGCCACAGCCACCCAATGGCGGTGGCGAGAAACGGGTTCAGGTAGAGCCAGGTGGCCACCTGCCCGACCGGCGAGCGCTGGAGCGCGTGCGCCCAAAGCACATAGGCCACCGCCGCAGGGCACACACCGAGATACGCCACGGACCAGAGCGAGGCGGGTGGCGCATGCGCCACGTTGGCCGCCAGTCCCGGTAGAAACCCCAAGAGCGGCACCGTGCCGGCCCACGTCACCCAGGCCGTCACCGCCAGTGGCGGATACCGGCCCAACAGGGGCTTCTGCGCCACAAAAAAGACCGCGGTGGCCACCGCCGACACCACGATGAGCAGCGCGCTCTGGTGAAACCCGACCGACCCCGATCCGAAGCTGATGAGCGCTACACCCATGAGGCTCACGGCGAGGCCCACGAGGGTCCGACGCGACAGGCGCTCGGACAGCGAGAGAGTCGCCAGCAACGCCGTGAACACCGGCGCCGCCGCCACGATGAAGCTGGCGGTGCCGGCGGGGACAACCTGTTCACCGAAGGTGAGGCAGCCCTGGTAGAGGGAAATACCCACGACGCCAATCATGGCCAAGCGGCCCCAGAGGCGCACGGGGGGCCAGGGAAGCCGGGCCGCCCGGGTCCATCCCAGCAGCACCAGGGACGCGATGCCGAACCGCAGCAGGAGAACGTGCCCGGGCGTGAGCCCGATGAGGGCACTCCGAATGCCGGCAAACGCCGACGACCAGAACAGCAGCGTGGCGCCGACATAGGCCAGCGTGGTGCGGTCTGGCATGCGCTGCTCCTTCCCGCCACCCCGCTGCGACGGTCAACCGATTTGCCCCCGCAGGCAGGAACCTGCCCGCCCGGCGCGAACGCTATGCGAGGAGTCGTTCCAATTGTGCGGCCGCATCCACGCGGCTCAAGGGAGTGTAGCATCTTGCCCAACATA
>JAJYPH010000195.1 GCA_021795575.1 Bacillota bacterium | reverse complement strand
GTGGGTTCGAGTCCCTCCTTCGGCACCAATTTTTCGTCGGGATGGCGGAACTGGCAGACGCATACGTTTGAGGGGCGTATGGGGCAACCCGTGGGGGTTCGAGTCCCCCTCCCGGCACCAATATATTCAATAGCACCACGCTACCACACAACCCTACCGGCGCCGACGTCACCTCTACGTCAAGGAGCTTGCCCAATATGGGCTTGTCGGTTTTCGGCCCGACGGGCCCCGTCGCATTGGCGTATCCCGGCCAGACCGGTGTCCACCGGCGACGGCCACGGAGGCGACGCGCTGACGGCGCTGGCTGGTGGCGACGCCTTGCGGTCTCACACGGCCCCGGGCCCCATCAGCCGGCGTGCCAGGTCGGCCACCGTGGCGACCGTGACCGTGGGTCGCTCGCGTTGGATCTCTACCCAGTGGCCGTAGCCGTAGCGCACGGCCACGCTGGCGCACCCCACCGCGTGCGCGGCCTCCACGTCGGCCGCCGTGTCACCGATCATCACGGCGCGACTGAGGTCCAGATTCCCCAGCATATCCACGGCCGCCTGCAGCACCTCGCGCTTGGCCGCCCGCCGACCGTCCAAATCCGAGCCGACAACCTCGGCAAAGTACGGCCGAAGCCTATGCCCGGTCACAATCTCTTCGGCAAACGGGGTGGGCTTCGAAGTGGCCACCACCTGGCGAACCCCGTGACCGGCCAAGTCCTGCACCAGACCGGCGATGCCTGGATACTGGTGCTGCTGGCGGATGCCCTCGCGGCGGAAGTACACCCGGTAGTGGTCCACGGCCACCCGGCAGCGCGCCTCGTCCCATCCGGTCGCGCGATGAAACGAATCCAAGAGCGGCGGTCCAATGAAGCCGGCCAGCGCCGCGTCATCCAGCGGCGGGTGGCCCAGAGCCGCCACGGCATAGCGCACGGCGCCCGTGATGCCCTCCCACGGGTCGATGAGGGTGCCGTCCAAATCCCAGAACACCGTCGTCCAGCGCATTAAGCCTCCGCCCCGCCGAGATGCTTGGCCAGCACCAGCTCGTCCCGCAGGGGGATCCCGTGTTCACCCGTCAGGGGGATGGACGGCTTTTGGATCCGAGCGCGCATGACGGCCTCGGGGTTGAGGCGGACGAGGCGATAGCCCCGTCGTTGGTACAGCGCCAGCGCGTCCAGATTGTCGTTGGTCGTGGTGAGCGTGAGGCGCGTCACTCCACGGGCCGCCATGTCCTGCTCCCAGCGCGCCAACAGGCGGCTGCCAATGCCCTGGCCGCGCGGGTCCGCGTTGAGCGTCACCAATTCCGCCGTCCGTCCCGCCACCACAAAGGTGGCGGCCCCCACCCGAGCCTCGCCTCGCCACGCCACCAGCGCGTCCACCTGCGTCACGTGATGGTGCGTCCCCTGGTACTCCTGGGTCTCTCCCCCCCAGGCTCGCCGCCACAAGTCCGCTAGCCAGGGCCGGTCCTCCGCTTGGGCTCCGCGCACATCGACTGGGGCGGGCGCCAGAAATCCCCAGGCATTGCCGAATGGGTCTCGCACCTGGCACACGGTCCACCCGTCTGGACCGGTCATCGGTCCGCGGTACCGGTGTCCCCCGCGCGTTTCAAACCACTCGATGGCAGTGGCGAGGGCATCCACCTCCCCGAGGCGCCAGTAGGCCACCTGGCCCGCCACCCCGGCGGGGCCCTGGGGGTCGGCGCGATGGAGCGTGAGACGACCGTCCCCGACCGCAAACTGGCACAGGTTCACCTCGTCCAACAGGGGGGCTCGCCCCGTCAGCTGGGACACAAAGTCGCGCGCCGCGCGCACGTCAGGCACAAAGTACGTGACGTCCGCCCACCCCCGGATCCGGATCGCGGCGGCATCCACGGGATGCGACCGTTCATGCGCCATAGCGGGCTCCGTCGGCGCCATCCGCTGCGGACAGCTGCCTCAGCCACGTCTCCACTTCCGTGCGGCGCCGGAAGCGGTGGACGTCCACGCCGCACGACCGGTCCGCCGCCAGCCGTTGGGCGAGCGGCTGCGCATGCCGCGCACGCCAGCGGCACACATACCACAGAAAGGGCCAGTCCACCTTTTCGGGACAGTTCGCCCCCATGTCGGGACGCTGCCGGCCCCGAAACCGGACCCACCGCGTCAGCACCCCGCGCATGCAGGTGACCGTGGAGAAATCCAGCCACACCACCGTGTCAGCTGCCTCCAGGCGCTGAGGCAGCGTGCGAGAAAAGTTGCCGTCTATGACCCAGGCGTCGCCGGCCAGTACCTGGGCCAGCCTGTCATCAAACTGGTCGCGCGGGGATTGGCGCCACCCGGGCTGCCAAAACAGCTGGTCCAGGTGATGCACGGGAAGGCTCACCGCGGCCCCCAGGCGCACAGCGGCGGTGGACTTGCCCGCGCCCGAGTTTCCAATGACCAGCACCCGCTGCATCCCGCCACCTCCGGCCCGGCATCGTAGCAAGGCCGCGTCGTGTCGTCAACCGCCGCGTCTGGCTGCCTTTCAGTACAGGGGGGGCTCGGGGCCGCGGGAACCTTCCGAGCCACTCCCCGGCGACTCCGGCTCGTCCGGCACGCACAGGGTCCCCACGAACGCCGCCGCCGCAAACAGCGGCCAGTGCATCAGCAAAAAGAAGATGCACAACACGATCCACGCAGTGAGCCAGCCCAGGTGAAATCGAGTGATGCCCAGCATTTTTTCCATGGCCGCGCCTCCCCATCCCGATTCATCCCGGCCCCCCGTGGGATCTCAGGAGGATGAACTGCCGGGAGGTATTCGGCCACGGCGTACAAAGCCCTTTTTTTGGACACCACTTTTTTACCGCAAAGGGGTTCCGCGGAAATGCCGCTCACGCTTCGTCAGCAACCCGCCGCAGCAGCCACTCCCGCAGTTCCCCCTTTAAGACCTTGCCCCCGGAGCCCATCGGCAGGGCGTTCAACAGCTCCACCCGTTCGGGCCACTTGAACTTCGCGACGCCCCGGTCGGCCAAAAACGCTTGAAAGTCGGCGACGGTGGGCAGAAAGCCGGCCGCCGGCACCACCACCGCGCACGCGCGCTCCCCCAGCACCGGGTCGGGCATCGCCACCACCGCCACGTCGCGCACCGCCTCGTGCTGGCTGAGCCAGTCCTCCACTTCTTTGGGGAAGATGTTTTGGCCGCCCCGGAGAATCATGTCTTTCTTGCGGCCCATAACGCGGAGATAGCCGTACGCATCGTACATGCCCAGATCCCCGGTGTGCTGGTACCCCTCCCAGCGCCCGCCGTATTCCTCGTCGTGGAACGTGGCCCGGTCGTCGTCGGGACTGTCCCAATACCCGTGGTGCACGTTCCAGATAAGAATCTCTCCCACCTGGCCCGGGCCCAGCCGCCCGCCCGCGGCGTCCACGACCGGCACGTCGAATCCCTCAAACGGCACACCGGCCGCGTCCGCCAAATGTTCAGCGCGGACGCCTGGGAGAATGGGGCTCATGCAGCCCCCCACTTCCGACGTGCCGTACACGTTGAACGGCGTGATTCCCCGGCTCCGAAGGCGCTCGCTCACCTCGCCGGGTAGCGGGGCGCCGGAGTAGCTCACTTGGCGCAGCGTCGACAGGGCCCGCTCTCGAAAGCCCGCCCCCGTGACGATGCGCGTGAGCAGCGCCGGATTCCACGTCCAGAGGGTCGCCCCCAGCTCCTCGGTCAGGTCCAGCGCTGTTCCTTCGTCAAATTCAGTGAGATACACGGACGTGCCGCCCGTATAGAGGGGCACGTGCACGCCCCAGAGGCGGCCGGATCCGCCGGCGAGCGGTCCCATCACGAGGCGCGTGTCATACACCGTGTGCCCGGCCCGCTCCGCGATGCAGACACTGTGCACCTGAAACCAGTCCAGGGTGGTGCGGCGCGAAATTTTTGGCACCCCGGTGGTGCCCGACGTGGGCAGAAGCTCGTGCACCCTAAGCGGGTCCGTCCGGAGATACTCGAGGTCCTCCCGCCGGTAGGCCTCCCACACCGAACTATCCAACAGCTCGGCGAAGTCGTGCAGTCCGGGCGGCACCGGCTCGCCCGGGGCCAGCAGCACGTACACGGTCAGCTCGGGCTGGGCCTGCTGCACCGCCTGGTACCAGGCGGCGACGTCGCGGCCGTGCCAGGTGGGCACCGTCACCGCCACCCGGGGACGAAGCTTTTCCAGCACTCCGACCGTTTCGGCCCGCCCCAGGTCGAGGCTCATCGCCAGATGCTGCTGCGACAGCTTGGACGTGGCCAAATCCAGATAGACGCTCTCATACACCGAGGGAAGCTGGGACACGAGGACTGCGCCCGCCTGAGCGCCCTGGCGCAGCAAATTCGCGATGAGGGTGTCGACGTCCGCCGCGGCCTCCGCCCAGGTGCGCTGCCGACGGGCCGCCGGCCCCGGGCCCTGCCACGTGTCCACAAAAGCGGCGCGCCCGCCATGGCGCGCCGCATTCGCTTGCAGCAGGTCCCACTCCACCCAGTCAGCGTGGCGCCCCCCCAGCCGGCGCGACTGCAGCACCTGGTCAAACCGATACAATGTCTCTCGCTGCACGACAAGCCCTCCGCCC
This sequence comes from Bacillota bacterium, assembly GCA_021795575.1. Classification (GTDB taxonomy): domain Bacteria; phylum Bacillota; class Sulfobacillia; order Sulfobacillales; family JAIMBI01; genus JAJZWV01. The sequence goes on along the minus strand of JAJYPH010000195.1, from coordinate 1,383 downwards.
TCAACGCTGAGTATTGCTGGGGCGTGTTTCGCGGTGCACCGGCCAAGTTCCTGCCGGCGCCGGTCCACGCTAGGGCTTGTAGTAGTCGCGATTCTGCTGAATGGCCTCCTGAAACTCCTCGGGGAGCTCGTCATCCATGAAGATGGCCTCCACCGGACACTCGGGCACGCACGCGCCGCAATCGATGCACACGTCGGGATCGATGAAAAGCTGGGGGGCCGCGTCGAACGCCTCGGCACCGTCGATGTTCTTGGCGGGGTGGATGCAGTCCACCGGGCAAACCTCCACGCAGCTCTGGTCCTTCTCGTCGGCACAGCGCTGCGTAATGACGTGGGGCATATCCGTCCTCCTAAACGTGGCCAAGTGAACAAGACTGCCCGTAGTATAGCGGACGGGCACTCCGATGTCTTCCCCTCCACCATGGCTGGACGGGATCGGCACCTTGTGCCACACTAAGCCTCAGCGCATAGGATTTAGACTCGGCATCATGCCGGATTCAGCCGATCCCGATCGGCCGATTTGCTGTCTCTCTCGGGACGGCAAGATTTTCGGCAACCGGTGCGCCGGGTGCGCCAACGAGGCGACTACGCAAGGAGGCGACGGAGAGAATGGCGGACGAAGGACACACCTGGGACCGAGTGAGCGGGCTGGCGCTGGGAATCATCGTCGGCGTGGCAGCAGGACTGCTGTTTGCCCCCCGTTCGGGTCAGGAGACGCGGGAGACGATCAGGAAGAAGGCGCAGGATTCGGCCGATCAGCTGAGACAGGCCGTGGTGGATCCGGTGGTTGACCAGTTGAAGAGTACCGTGGTGGACCCGGTCGTGGACCAGGGGCGGCGCCTGTGGAGTCATGAGACCCAGCTGCCGTCCGCCAGCGGCGCGGACGCCTCGGCGCCCGCCGAGCGCTGACGTGACGCCAGGCACCGATTCCACGCTGCTGCTGGTCATCCTGGCCTTCATCGCGCTGGTCGGTCTGGCCGGGTTGGCCCTGTTGGGCGCATTGGTCCGACTGGTCTTGCGTCTGGAACAGCAGCTGACGACGGGGTTGGACGAGGTGCGGACCGAACTGGTGGCCACTGCAGCGCAAGTGCGCACCACCAGTCGCCAGGTGGGGGTCGTGTTGGACGAGGTGAGCCGCGGAGCGCGCTACGCCTCGATGGCCATCGAGCTGTGGCGGCTCTGGCGCCGCCGCACCCCTGCCGCCGCCCCCGCCGCTGTCCGGCGCACGCTGTGGACGCGGGTGGGCATTCCCTTGGGGGTGATGGCCGTGAAGGCGCTGGCCGCCCGCCGCCGTACCGGGCCGGGGGGCCCACCGGCTCCCTCCACGTAGGGCCCCGTCTCAGGCGCCCGAGCGGCGGCGGCGTTCCCGGCGGGGCCGGGGCTT
>JAJYPH010000029.1 GCA_021795575.1 Bacillota bacterium | reverse complement strand
GAGCGATCAGCCTTTCAATCCGCCTCAGGCGTTTCCGCGACTATGACGAGGCCTTGGGATTCCCGCGCTGCCCTGGTGAAGTCAGCGTAGGTGGCGTCCCTCGGCTATCTCCCATGCCTATGGGCCCGCCGATGGCGGCCGTACCTCCGGGGGGGTTGACGCCTAGCGTCTGCAGCCATCCAGACGTTCAGCACGCCCATGAGGAGGTTTAACTCCATGTCGTGCGGTTCCTGGAATCCCAACGTCAAGAAAAACAACGCATTCAAGGCGGCCAAAATTGCTGGGGGAACCCACATGCCCCGGCGGAGAACCAACAGCAGTCCAAAGGTCACCTCGACGACGCCAAGGGCTAATCCGAGTATCGCAGCATGGGGGAATACCCAGTGGCGAATCAAACTGGCCAGGGGTGTCGTGGGCAACGCGGCGGTTACGCGGGGCACCATCCAGACCGCCGCGGGGGTGACGAGCTTGTAGACGCCTCGCCAGACAAAGTATCCGCCGATCACCATGCGGACCACAAGTGCCCAGCGGCTGCTCGCCAACATGTCGCGCCTCCTTGTCGCAGGTTCCAGACGGGGGCACCGTCGAGGAGTGGGACGACGGCAGCGGGCACGCCGTCGCGGCTGGGCAGACGCGGCCCTCTCCAGGCCTGGCGGGAGGTGGGCGCACCCGTCGGTGATGACCGGGAAGCTCTTGCCGGTCAGGTTTCCTGCCCTCGCGCCCAGGCTTGTTCCTGGGTGGTCATCACCGCTGGGCGGCCCGACGTCGTCCCGCACTGCCCTTCGCCGGGGTCGACGGCGACAACACTAGCCACAACCTCAGCATAGCATGCGCGTGGGGGCGTGCCCCTACTTCGGCGACGGTATCGGCAGAGACAACCAGCCAGGAGAAATTTCAAACTGGCCGCCAATAGCGTAATGCGACTTGACAATCCGGAAGGCCCGTGGGCATCATAAGGAAATAATCGACATAATCTCCAGAGGAGGTCGTTCGCTATGAGCCGGATGCGGATCATGGGCATGGCGGGCGGGGGGGGCTCGCGGCCGCACTGCTGTTGCTGACGGCCGCCGTCACCCACGCCGCTAGTGTCAGCGAGGGGTCTCAGTCGACTGTCGTGCCTGCCATCAGGTCGTGCGGGGTGGCGTGTGACAATGGGGCGGTGGGCACCCAGGTTACGTACCGCTACAGCCCAGGGTACTATACGTACACCAATGTGTTTTCCGGCACCGTCCCGGCACGGGCACATACAAGTATGTGGGTGTCAGATGTCTAGATACGAAAATCACCGACATACTGGACCCTCTACATCGGGGTGGCATACTCCAATCCGGACCAGATGGATCAGTTAGTGGAATTTCAATTATGAAAGGAGTCTCAGTGGTGTTAAAGGTAAGTCGTTCCAGAATCTATACAACATCCACGCCATCTAATCGGGGTAATGGCGACCGGAGGCGCCGCAGCCATGCAGGGACACGTACATGGCTGGGGGCTGGGCTGGGGGTGGCCTTGCTGGCGGCCGGGTGTGGCAGTGGGGCACCAGTGGCCGCCACGCCGCCTCTGTTCACGGCCCACGCCGCCAAAGAGTTGCGGGCCGACCTGCACAAGATTCCGTTCAAGATGGCGCTGCCGACGTGGCTGCCGTCGGGATGGGCGGTGACCAACGTGTACCTGACCCCGCCTCCCAGCCTACCGACCGGCGGGCTGGCACCGTTTGGGCATGCGAGCGTGATGTTTCGTGCAGCTCCCAAGCACGGCACGGCGTTCGTCTTCATCACCGAGCTAGTGGGCCATGGGCACATTACCTCCACGACCGTGCACGAAGACGGCTACACCCTGCAGGAGTCGCCGCCGGCGCCGCCCAACATGTGGCGCGGGGTGCTCGTCAACGGGCTGCCGCACGGTGTGTCGGGCTTGCTGTCCGGGCCAAAGGATTCGTTTAGCACCCTGAATCATATCGCCGTGATGCTGAAAGACAGCGCCAGCGGATAACGATCCGCACCCCACCGCCGCTCGCCTCATTGCGGGCGGCGGGGTGCGGCTGACCACCGGACGCGTGCTGTGGGGCAGTTCACTCGGGGTCGTGAGGCCGTCTGGCCGGCCTTCGACGCTATTCGCCGGTCGGCGCGTGACCGGTATGGGCGAGCTTGTATGCTGGCAGGGGATTTGCTCCCGTGCCCAGCTGGCTGTACCGGGTGTGCACTTCGCACCGAGTGAGCGCGGTTGCTGCGACCGGCAGCGCCTGCAGCTGCGGATACGCCTTGAGCAGTCCATCGACGAGCGGGCAGAACGCGTGCCCCAAGGGAAAGTACACGGGTCGGGCCACATACAACACCTCCAGCGTCTTCTCGCCGCTTGCTCGGCCGGATCGCACGCCAGGTAAAAGTGCCCGTCGGCTAAAAGGGCGCCATCCAATCCTCGGGTGCCCCGGTCCCCACGTACTTCATTGTGCTGCCGCCCGTGCGTCGCGAAACCTCGGGTGGTCTTGGGCTTCAGTCCAAGCATCGGCGTGAACCGTCGGCAGGTCGACGGGCAACGCCCCATAGAGCGCCAGCCGCAAGCGCGTCGCCTGGTCCGTTTTGGCTGGCGTCTGGCTGTGCCGATAGGACCACGGCCACGTCCCAGTCACTGCTGGCCCCGGTCTCGCTGTGCGCAAAGGACCCAAACAGTCACACACTGGGCGCGCCGGCCACACGAAACAGGCCTGAGGCCCGCCGGGCCTCTTGCCACCGCTGCTCGCGCCGGTCCTCGCGCGGCCTCAATCGGTCCGCCAGGGACATCACGTCCACCGCCAGCACGACCCCACACCGGCCAATATCACGAGAACGCCGCGGCCAGTCTCCTACGGAGCTGCGCGGTGGGCACTCCACAGACTGAACGTGCCCTGCGCCGCCATGAGCGCAGCCAGGGCAAAGGCCCACGTCGGCCCCACCAGCGTCCAGATGCCCGCCACGGCCACGTTGGCGATAAGCTGGCTGACGCCCAGCGACGCCTCCACCCGCCCGAATCCACGTCCCCGCTCCCCTGGAGTCATCCGATGGAGCATCCACGGTTGGCGGGCACTTTCCCAGCCGGCCGTCACCGCGCCCGCTGCGGCGAAGAGCACGCCCCACAAGATCACGTGCACCCCTGGCAGGGCAAAGCCGGCCAGCGTCAGGACCCCGAGCGCGCCTGCCATCCAGAGGACCGCGCCCGCCCCCATTTTGTCCGCCCAGATCCCGGCCGGATAGGCGCAGGCGGCGTAACACACGTTGAACACCACGTACAGTAGAATGGCCGTGACCACCCCGTTGTGGGGGACCGCGCGCTCCACCCGCAGGATGAACAGCGTGGGCGCGACCCATCCCACCTGAAATTGTGCCAGCGCCACCAGTCCCCGCCGATAGGCCGGGCTCACCGCCGTTCGGAGCGCGGCGTGGGGCTTCGGAGGACGGTGGTCGCGCACCCACCACAGCACTACAACCACCGCCAGCGCGCCCGGCACCGCGCTCCACGCGAGCAGCGTGCGGCTGCCGAGGGTGGCCACCAGCAGCAGCGCCGCGACGGGGCCCAGCACGGCGCCGGCTGTGTCCCAGGCTTCGCGGAACCCATACGCGCGGCCTCGGTGGGCTTGGGGCACCTCCTCCGCCAGCAGGGTGCTGCGGATGGGGCCCCTCATGCCGCGTCCCGTCCAGGCCAGCGTGCGAATGACCACGATCCAGGGCCAGAAAAACACCAGCGCCATCAGGGCTTTTAAGGCCGTGGCCAGGTAGCCCACCACCGCCCAGCGCTGGCGGCGCGGGCTTTGGTCGGCCAGCGCGCCGCCCCACAAACCGGCCCCCGCCTGGGCCAGCAGGGACACCCCCTCGACGAGACCGAGCGCAATCGGCGGCGCGCCGAGGGCGGTCAGGAAGCCCGGGATAAGCGCGGTGGCCAGTTCGTGCCCAAAGTCGGAGAAAAAAGAAGCGGCCGAGAACCCCTTGACGGCGGGGGTGAGCCACGTCTCGGATTCCGGCGGCACTACGGGCGGCGTCATCGATGAGGACATCGTGTCACTCCAATCGTGTCCAATCGTGGGTTTTGGCTGACGGTCGCGGGTCGCACCGGCTCCGCATGGGGCGGTTGCCGCTCGGGGGGCGCCTCGCCAAAGAGGCGGCGGTACAGCGGCTCTGCGTACGCTGTAGGCTCCGGGGCGCCTGGGTATAGGACGAACGGTCCGGCCGGGCCATCGGGTGGTCCCGCCCGCAAAAACGCGGCCGTCGGGTACGTCGACTGCAGAGAGGACGCCAACTCGTACAGGTGCGTCACCAGATGGACGTGCACGCCGGAATCCACCAGGGCCCCAATCACCTGGGTCCCGATGGCGGACCCTTCGCCCTCGTTGGTGGACTGGAATGGCTCGTTCGCCAGTACCAGGCCCTCGGGCGTCAGGTGGTCGATCAGGTCGCGCAGGCGACCCAGCTCCTCGTCGAGCTTGCCGTGCGCGAGTTCGCGGTCCTCCTCGCGCTGGAAGTGGGTAAGTACCCCCGAGGCGATAGCAGTGTGCCAGGACGCCGCGGGCACAAAGAGCCCCGCCTGCATGAGCAGCTGGGCGGTGCCCAGCGCGCGCAGCAGCGTCGACTTCCCCCCGCGGTTGGCCCCGGTGATCACCAAGAGGCGGGCGTCGTGCGCCTCGACGTCATTGGGCACCGGCGCCGCCCGCTGCTGCAGCGCGAGTGACGGGTCCCAGAGGTGGGTGGCCGACAGGCGACGACGAGAACCCACCGGCGCGAGATCGGGCAGCGCGAGCGGGCCATGGGGGACCAGTGCGCGGTAGAGGTTCAGTGCCGCCAGATAAAACGCGGTTTCGGATTCCAGCGCCTGCAGGAAGGCTAGGACGTGGTCGACGGACTGTGCCAGGGCACGCGCCGTGCCTTCGAGCCCCCGATTTTTCCACTCGCCCAAGAACCGGTGACCCGCCTCGTCGCGGGGATGGACGACAAAGCTCCCGGCGTCTTCGCGGCGGCGGAGGAGGCGGCGCACCGACCACCCGCGGGGCGGGGGCGGCTCTACTCGCACCACCTGGTCCGTGCTGCGCAGGCCCGGGCCCAACCGGGCGCTCATGACGACGCCGACGGGAAACGCCAGCGTCCGCAACTCGTCGTCCACCTCCGCCAGATACGCGCCGTCCAGTTCGTGCAGCAGCGTTTGGGTCAACCCCTGGAAGGCCGCCGACTGAAACTCGGCCCGGTGCGCCTCGGCCACGGCGCGCAGCTCCCTCAAGGTGGACAGCAGGAGCCCCATGGCCCGCCGCGAGGCGTGCAGGATGGAATCGGCGCGCCGGGTGAAGAGGCCCGCCCGCTCGCGGCGGGCGGCCGCCGCCCCGTCGCGGGACAGCGTGTGCCACGCCTGCACGGGCTCGGGATGGGCCAGGCAGTCGCCCCAGGCCGCCTGGCGGTAGCGGATGACCGCGGGGTCCGTGAGGGGGGTGAGGAGCGCGTTTCGGGCCACGCGGTCCCAGAGCGCCTCGCCGCCCGCCATCACCTCGAGGATCGGCGGGAGCTGCAGGTCCGCGATGACCGCCTCGTGGCCCCAGGGCAGAGGCGCGGTCACGTCCAGGTCGCGGGCGGGAAAGACCAAGTGGACGTTCACGAGGGCATCCCGCCGAGCTGCGCGCGGATCTGGTCGTAGCTGAGCCCGTGCCGGGCCGCGAGGGAGGCCGCGTAGGCTTGTCCGTCGCCTGGTTGGCGCACCAGGCGGAACGCGCGGGTGCCGGACGCCTTCGATGCCATCAGCGCCACCACGCTGACGGTGGCGTCGGACAGGCGGGACAGCTCCTCGAGAAAGGTCACGTACACCGTCCGGGCGCCCAGGACCGTCAGGCGCTCCAGCACGCGGTGGCCCAGCTCGCGCCCATCGCGGACCGTTGTGGCGCTGAACGCCTCGTTGATGATGACCAGGCTGTCTTCGGTGGCGGTCGCCAAGATGTCCCGCACCCGTCGGAGCTCGGCCTCCAGCTTGCTCTCCGGGTGGCCGGACTCTTCTTCCCGCTCGAAGTGGGTGAAAATCTGGTCAAATCGGGAGACACTCGCGTGCTCGGCCGGCACGGGGCAGCCCAGCTGGGCCAGGTAGTGCACCACCGCAAACAGCCGCGCATACGTGGTCTTGCCCCCCTGGTTGGGGCCCGACACCACCAGGATGCGTTCGGGGCCCATGAGCAGAAAGTCATTGCACACGATGTGACCGGGCGGCATGACGTCCATCAAAGCGGGGTGAAACGCGCCGCGAATGACCACCGGCCCCGGCTCGGCGGCCACCGTGGGGTAGCAGACCGGCAGCCTGGCGGCGCGCCAGCGCTCGACATATTCGTGGCAAGCGAGGTACCACTGGGACTCGCGATCCAGGCGGGCCACCGTCTCGGGGAGATAGTCGCCGTAGTCGCGATGAAAGGTCTCCAACCGCTGGAACAGGTCTGGCTCGAGCTGAGCCACCCGATCCACGATGCGGGCCTCAATATGGTTGAGGTCTCCACTGGGCGCCTCCCGAAACGGATAGGGCGCCACCGGGCCCTGGCGAAACTTCGCAAACGTGTCGGCAACGCGCGCCCCGTAGTCGGCTTCCCCCTGATAGTGCCGCACGACGACGCGGCTGCCTTGAATGTGGACGACATGCTGCACGGCTGCCAGCTCTCCGATGAGCGCGGTGGCCGCCTCGGTCATGGCCCGGAAGCGTTCGGACGCGCGATAGTCCTGGAGATAGTCCGTGGTGGCCTGCAAACCGGTCGACGCGGGGGCGGCCGCCATCAGTTGGTCGGCCAAGCGCTCGATGGTTTGGCCGTAGCGCGCCACGCCTTCCAAAAACCAGCGGTCCTGCTGTCGGGGATTTCTCAAGCGGAGGGAAAGGTCCCCGCACTGCCGCACGTCGCGCATGCCCTCCCCAAAATGGGTGAGCGCGTCGCAGATGCCCGGTGTCTCCAGATCTCGAAACACGTCCTGGCGATAGGCCGTCGCGGCCACCGAGGTCGGCGGCTCGTAGAACAGGGGTTGCAGATGGTATTCGTCGCGTCCGGCCGTCACATCGCCGACCACGCGATCCAGCAGCACGTCGCGAAAGTGGGCCGGCTCCTGGGCTTGCACCGGCTCTGACCTGGTGCTGGCCTCGATCGGGTATAGGAGACTCATCCGCTTGCACCCCCTGCCTCACGTCATGTCGGGGCCAGGAAACGCAAAACGGCTCCTGGCGGGCCTCTTTGCCCATACCAGGAGCCATTGGACCGTTTGGTCGCGTCGCCTACGCGAGCTCCACCGCGTTGCTTGCCAGGGTAGCATACAGGCCGCGGGGTGTCGATGATCCACCCCGAACGGGGGGCGCTCGCCAGGGTCTCCCGGCGACTGGTCAGACAGTTCGCGTTCGCACGGCATCGCTTGTACGGACAGGCGGCGGCGCCCATAATCCCAACGAGCGGCAGTGCATCCAATCTAAGTCGGGCAGTCGAGCGCAGGGTGGATGGAGGAGGCGCGGCAGTGGCACAGTGGAATTTTGGACGTGACGTGATGGACGGCTGGGCAGCGACCAACCCAGAGGGATCGGCGCTGTATGTGCTGCGGGATCGGTCCCACGCGGACACGGTGTCGTTTGCGCAGCTCCAGGTCGTGACCAACCGACTCGTATCTCGCTTTCGGCAGGCCGGGGTGCAGGCACAAGACCGGGTCATGGTGGTGGTGGGCAAGGATCCCACCTTTTGGCCCATCATGGTGGCGCTGATCAAGCTGGGGGCCGTGCCGATGCCGGGCACGACGCAGTTGACGCCCCGAGACATGCGGTACCGGCTGGCGCTGTCCGATGCCCATCTCGTCATTGCCAGCCGCGAGACGGCCGCGCGGGTGGCGGCGGATCCGGATGTCAGCGCCGCCATCCGCGTCGGTTGGGTCGTGGGAGGCGAACCGCCGAGCCCCGCGTGGAGTCAGCTCGACCCTTTCCACGATGCGTCGGGCGATCCGGATGACCGAGGCAATCCGACGGATGAACGGGACCCGTGCCTGCTTTACTTCACGTCCGGCACGACGGGTCATCCGAAGATGGTGCTGCACAACCAAATCTATCCCCGCGCCCACCGGGTCACGGGAGACTGGCTTGGTGTCCGCCCGGGTGACATCCACTGGAACCTGTCCGACACCGGCTGGGCCAAGGCGGCCTGGAGCTCCCTGTTTGGACCGTGGATGGCTGGCGCGACGGTGGTGGTGGACCCCATGGCGGGCAGATTCAGCGCGCGAGAGATGCTCGAGTATCTCGCCGGCCATCCCATCACCAGCCTCTGTGCCGCCCCGACCATCTACCGGATGCTGGTGCAGGAGGACTTGGGCCAGTATGCTCTGCCCCACCTCACGTCCGCCGTCGGTGCCGGTGAACCCCTCAATCCGGAGGTGATTGACGCGTTTCGCCGCGCCACGGGGCTGACCATCCGCGACGGCTATGGTCAGACCGAGACGGTCCTGCTGGTGGGCAACCGGCCGGGCGCGCCCGTGAAACCGGGGTCGATGGGTCAACCGTCGGCGGGATTTGACGTGGATGTCATCGATGAGGCCGGCGAGCGGCTGCCGGCCGACCGCGAAGGCGACATTGCCGTGTGGATGGGGGACGCGCCGCCCGAGGGTCTGTACCAGGGGTATTGGCGGGACGACGCCGAGACCGCGCGCCGCCGCCGGGGACCCTGGTACATCACGGGCGACCGGGCGGTGCGGGACGAGGAAGGATACCTGTGGTTTGTCGGCCGCGCGGACGATGTGATCCTGAGTGCGGGCTACCGAATCGGCCCGTTCGAGGTGGAATCCGCGTTGGTGGAGCATCCTGCCGTCATGGAGGCGGCGGTGGTGTCGTCACCCGACGCGCTCCGCGGGGAGATTGTCAAGGCGTTCGTGATTCTCGCGCCGGGCGTGGAGCCGTCCGATGCGCTCGTCGCCGACTTGCAGGAGCACGTCAAGTCCGTCACCGCTCCGTACAAATACCCTCGCGCCATCGACTTTGTCGGCGAACTGCCGAAAACCATTTCCGGAAAGATTCGACGCGTGGAGTTGCGAGACCGGGAGTGGAGCCGCGAACCCCCGACCCCATAGAGGGGACCGGGACATCGGCACGTGGTGGGGGCGCCGAGCGCCGTCACCGGCTTTCTCCCGGAGGAGGCGGCGAATCACGGCACAGTCGCCGCGCGGCCCGCGCGTCCAAGACGGGACGGGACGCGGCGCTGCTTGTGAGGGGGGTTGCCCTATGGCACGATACCGGCATCGGGAGGCAAGGGAGGGCAACGGCATCATCCAGCGCGCGCGGGTGCGGAGGCCCGCCACAACCCCTTCATGAAGCTTTGGCTGGCGACCACCGGGTTTCCTCCGCCGTATGATGGCGGCATTGCCACCTATGCGGCCGCGACCGCGGACGCGTGGGGGGCCGCCGGCCATGTGGTGCGCGTGTTCGTGTACGACCCGGCGGTCCCGGGGGCCGCGCTGGTTCGCGAACCCCCCCGGGATGTTTTGACCGTGGTACGCTTCGGCGAGGGCTACGCGCTGGACCCCACGTGGCGCCTGGAAGGGGTGGCGCGCCGCGCGTGGCAGTACGCGGCGGCGGTGGCGGAGGAGATCACCCGCGTCGGACCGCCGGACGTGATCGAGGCCCAGGACTACCAGGCCGTGGGGTACTTCATGGCCATGCGCCGGCTCACCCACGACCCGGTCTTTGCCCAGGTCCCGCTGGTGGTCACCGTCCATGCACCCAAGTTCCTACTGGACGCGTATGAGCAGGCGCCCGTGCATCGGCTGCCCGACTTCTGGGTGGGCGAGATGGAACGGGCCACCCTGGCGGCGGCGGATGGCGTCATCTTCCCCAGCCAGTATGTCGCCGACGCGGTCGGCCAGCAGGTGACCCCTCAGCGGGCGGCGGTGATCCCCAATCCCTACGGGGGTGCGGCGGCCACTCGGCCGGTGGACCACAGCGCCGTGGCCAATCGGGTGGTGTTTGTCGGCCGCCTGCAGCGCTTAAAGGGCGTGGTGGAGTTGTTTGATGCCATGGCCCGGCTCTGGGACCGCGGCCGCACCCCGGTGCTGGACGTGGTGGCGGGCGACAGCTGGTACCACCCCCAGGCGCAGGGCATGCGGGCCTATCTGGGCTCGCGCTACGCCCCCTACGTGGACCGTGGGCTGGTGGTGTTTCACGGGCGGCTGTCGGCGGACGCGGCCGCGGAGGTGGCACGCCGCGCCCCGGTGGCGGTCGTGCCGTCGCTCTTTGAAAACCTTCCCTATACGGTTTTGGAAGCCATGGCGCGCGGACAGGTGGTGGTGGCCGCCGACGCCGGTGGACAGCGCGAGCTGATTCGTTCGGGCGAAAACGCCATCCTCTGCCGGGCGGGCGACGCCGCCGATTTGAGCGCCAGCCTGGCCGCCGCGCTGGATTTGGCGCCCGCGCGCCGAGCGGCGATGGGAGACGCGGCCCGCGCCACGGTGACCCAGTGGGCGGACCCCACACGGGTTACGGCGGTCAAGGCGGGGTGGATTCAGCAGGCGGTGGTCGAGCGGCCGCTGCCGCCGTCCTTCCCGTTCGTGCACCCGGTGGCGGCCCGGCCGGCGCTGCCGGCGGACCGGCCCCAGCTCACGGTCATCATCCCGTACTTCAACCTGGGAGCGTACGTGGACGAGACCGTGACGAGTGTGCTGGCCAGCACGGTGCCCCCCGACGAAGTGCTCATCATCGACGATGCCAGCCACGATCCCGAAAGCGTCGCCCGCCTGTATCGGCTGGCCGAGCGGCACCCGACGGTCAGCGTGGTGCGCTGCGCCCACGGCGGCTTGGCGGCCGCGCGGAACGCCGGCGCAGCCGCGGCGCACGGGGTGTTCCTGGCGTTTGTGGATGCGGATGACCAGGTCGACCCGCATTACTTTGCGCGGGCGCTGGCCCTGTTGGCGGCGTACGACAACGTGAGCATGGTGGGCGCGTGGATGGGTGGGTTTGGGGACCGTCGCGAGGTGTGGCCCACATGGACCACCGGCTCACCGTATCTGCTGTACCACAATTCGTTTCCGGCCGGTGCGATGGTGGTGCGGTGCGACGCGTTCATCCAGGCGGGACGGAACGATCCGGCGCTGGCGTACGGCCTGGAGGATTGGGACGCTGGCATCGGGCTCTGGCTGGCCGGCCATGGCGGCGTGGTCATTCCTGAACCCCTGTACCGTTATCGGCTGCGGGCGGGCTCCATGTCGCGCGGGGACAATCCCAGCAGTCTGTTGGACTCGTACCGCCGCATTATCGACAAGCATCATGAGGCGTTGGCACCCCATCTGCCCGAGGTGCTGGGCCTGCTGAACGCCAACGGACCCCAGTACCTGGCGCCCTACCCCACGCGGTCCACGTGGTGGGTGGAGTTGGAAGCCGCCCGTGCATCCCCGCCTTAACCGTGGCGACCGACACGGCGCGAAGCGCATCGTCTCCGCGCCGTTTCGACCACCGGATCCATCCGCCGGGGTGGGCCCGTCCCCCTAGTGCCCTGACCCAGCCGCGTGAGACGCTGTGGTGTCGGGGCCGTTGCCTTGGGTTTGAGCGCCCGCCTGGACGTTGGGGCCGGATTGGACATTCGGCCCCGACTGCACATTCGCTCCGACCTGCGATTGACGGGCCGAGGTGGATGTTGGAGGGGTGCTGTGGGATGCGGCCATCGTCGCCGGGCCGGCAGCCAACGCCCCAACCACGAGCGCCATCAGCGCCGGTACGGACGCCCTGAGGATCCAACGCATTGCGCATCTTCCTTTCTGGCCCGAAGGCCACCCTCAGGATGGACGCCTCGCCTGACAGAGGCATCGCAGGAGGCTGTCACCTCGCTGACAATCCGGCGATGTCGTGAGTGTGAGCGGCGGGCACATCAAACGTGAAGCAAGCGCCCGGATGGGCATTGACGGCCGTCAGCTGGCCGCCGTGCCGTTCTGCAATCGTCCTTGCCAGGGTCAGGCCCAGGCCCGCTCCCGCGCTCTGGTCTCCGCGTTGGAACGGATGGAACACCCAGGGGAGCAGCGATTCGGCGATGCCTGGACCGAAGTCGCGCACAGAGACGAACACCCGACCGCTGTCGCTCGATAGTTCCCAACTGATTTCGGGGGCTTGGGGACTGGCAGCGTGGCGGAGCGCATTATCGACCAAAACATTCAGGATCTCCGACAGCAGGGCGGGGTCCACCCAGACGGCCACCGGGGCACCGACTCGCACACGCGTGTTGGGGTGCCGCGTTTGCCATTCGGCCACGAACTCCTCCAAGTCGACGCGTACCGCACGCAGTCCTGAGCCGTTGTCAGTGCTGCCCAACGCCAAGACCGCATCCAGGGTGGAGTTCATCTTCCCCAGCTGTTCGTGAATTTCCGCCACCCCTTCGCTGACCAGGGAAGGGTCCGACTGCGCCCAACGCGTCAGCATGCCTGAGTAGCCGAGGGCCACCGCCAAAGGGTTGCGCAGTTGGTGCGATGCCTCCGCCACCACCAGTTCCTGCCGCCGAAAACTTTCTTGCAACCGGTCGAGCATGCGGTTGAATCCCACGGCCAGATCGACCGTTTCATCACCCCACGTCCGGGGAACAGCCACCCGTTGGGCCAAGTCTCGGCTGTCGTTGATGCGGCGAACGACGGTGCGGAGGACACGCAGGCGCCGCAAGCCCCCATAAGTCACGAGTGACGTCACGAGGGTGGCCAGGGCCACGAGGCCGAGACCCACCTGGAGAAGTCCGGCGCCAACCGCGGAGATCACGCGGGTCGCCGTGTTGAGCGACACGGCGGCCGTGACGCGCCCGCCGTGCGACCCGGGCACGGACACCGTGGCCACCACCGCGAGGCCGAGTGGCGTGTGAGCCTGGGGGGCAGCCACCTGCCCGAGCGGGACGATGCCCCAGCGGACCGGCGACAGTCGAGGCGGTTGCACGGGAAGCGCCATCCATGCCAGGTTTCGCGACGCCTGGATGATGTGGCGTCCGCGCTCCACCTGCAGGAACGTGTTCGGGTTGCTGGCGGGCGCCAGCATGCCCGGGTCGGAGAGCGATAGATGCTGTCCCTGTCCATTGTGGCGGCTGGCGAGGGCCGCCACGCTGGAGGCCACCCGCCACGCCACCTGCTCCTGCCCGTGGATGAGGGAATTGGCCATGCCCGTCATGAGCGCATCGCCCAGGATCGCCACGAGACCGATGGTCATCAGCACGTAGGCGGCAACCAGACGGGCGGCTAGGCTGTGCCTCATGGGCGCGGAGGGCGGATGACGTAGCCAGACCCACGCACGGTCTCGATTTGCACAGCGCTCCCCCGCTCCTGCAACCGTCGGCGCAGTCGGCTGACGGTGACCTCCACCATGTTTGTGTTACCGAAGTACTCGGCGCCCCACACGTCGTCCAGCAAGGACTCCCGCGACTGAACCCAGTCGCGGTGCAGCAGCAGGTGCTCGAGCAGGCGATACTCGAGGGGGGTCAGATCCATGCTGACCCCGCTGCATTCCAGCCGATGCTGGTCCCGATACAGCGCCAGGTCGCCACAATCAATCACCCGGCCTTGCCCGATTCGCCGAGTGCGGCGCCGCACCGCGGCGCGTATCCGTGCCCCCAGCTCTTCATAGTTGACCGGTTTGACCACGTAGTCGTCCGCCCCCATATCCAGTGCCGATACGATGTCCGGCACCTGTCCGCGCGCCGTGACCATAATGACGGGGATGTCCAACCGGTCTCGAATGCGGCGGAACACCTCGATGCCACTCAAGTCCGGTAGGATGACATCCAGAAGTACCACGTCCGGCCGCACGCCCTCGTCGCTGACCAGTCCATTCAAGGCGGAACGGGCGTCGTGCACTGCGGTGACCGCAAACCCCGCGTGCTGCAACTCAAGACCCATCACCCGCGCGAGGGCCAAGTCGTCTTCGACCAGCAACACGTTCATAGGCCTAGCATACTAAAGACGCGTTACGGCCGCGGCCAACGGAGATCCCAAAACCGATCGGCGAGGATGGGGAAGTGGGCGCCGCATCGCCGGCACACCAGCCGGGATGGCTCGGAGAAAAATCGCCCACGGCATGCCGGGCAGCGCAGCAACTCTTCCGGCTCGCTGGTGGCGCAGGCGGTGGGCTCCAGGGGACGTTGGAACGCGGTCAAGATGCTGGGCCCCAGCATTGCGCCGGCGCCCCACCGCTGCAGCGGCCCCTCCAGCCCCGCCAACCAGCCTGAGGGCAGAAGGGGGACCCTGCCCAACGCGCGGAAGCTGCACGCACTGCGCGCGCCGGACACACGCCACCCCTGTCGGGAAAACGACGCCATCACGGCGGCGGGATGAAAGTTGAGGTGTGTGTCACCGGTGACAGACCGATTGATGGGGGCATGACTCTGGATATCGGGGCCCGCCGAGCTGAGACGCGCCCGCCAGCGGGCCAACGCATGGCGTTTGTTGGGTACATCCACGACCAGGGACGCCGCAACGACCCGGGACATCTCCGCGAACGCGCGGTCGTAGGCCGCCAGGTGGTGCAGCACACGGCTCACCAGCGCCGACCGAAAGCTCTGTCGCGCAAACGGCAGCCAGTACAGATTGGCGCGGACGAGGGGCAGGTCGTCCCCCCATTGCCGTCGTGCCTCCTGAAGCAGACTCAAGGAGTAGTCCACCAGCATCACGCGATCGGAGCGTTCGCGGAGCAGGGGATACCACCGGCCGAATCCACCCCCAAGGTCGACCGTCCAGTCGGCCAGGTGAGAGTCCAACAAGTGTCCCAGCGCTAGGGCCTCGGACAGGTGTTCGTAGCGCCGTGCTCGCCAGTACTTCGGATAGTCAATCTCCACATCGTAGTCGGCAATCCTTGTGTAAAAATCCGCCATCTCAATGTCCCCCTCAACCCTTCTCTGCATCACGTCACTCGCATCGGCGAACAGTCCCGGAGGACCTTGTCCTCGCGCGGCGCCACTTGGGCCCATTCGGCGACGGCCACCAAGCGCATCAGCTTGTCCGACGCGTCGACATCCCCCCGGGCCGCGTCCTGCATCCAAGGGATCAGCCTCTGGCCGCCAAGGCCCACGGGATCGAAGCGGCGGGCCCACTGTGCGCTGCGGGCCGCGGCGGCGGTCCACCCCGCTTGCTTCCACGCCGGTGACGGCCAGGCCGGTGGTGGAGCGGCGGGTCCCGTCGGCAACAGAGAAGACGGCAGCCAGCGCGCGAGCAAGGCCACCGCTACCGCACGAGGGATGGACCAGTTCCCGAACGGATCCAGGACACCACTCGGCAGGGGGGTGTACGTGGGCGGTGGACAGGAGAGGGCGGCGATGCGCCACCCGAAGAGCGGGCGGCCCGTAAGGGCCATAGTCCACGACCAGCTGCTGGCCCACGGATAGTCCCACTCCGAGAGCGCGGAGCGCACGATGTTCAGGGACGGTGGGCTCAGGGGCGGCAACGGCTCTGCCCGGGTGGCCAAAAAGCGGCTCAACTCGGCCACCCGGGCGATTGAGCCGGCGGATAGGCTGGTCGGGTAGTAGAGGGTCGGCTGTCCCAACCCGAGGCGCACTGCCATGACGATCGCCAGAAACGACACGGGACTGCCATCCGTGAAACAGGCGTTCAAGGGACCCAGTCGGGCCAGCGCCTTCATCCGCCGGCTCAGCGCCGCTTCGCCGGTGAGGGCCTCAGTGCCGCGGCGCGTCAGGACCGGGTTCTCAGGACTAAACGGGTATTTCTGCTCGACATCGTATCCCATCAGCGCCGGGGTCACTTCAGACGGTGGGCCTCCCTGCACCGATGGGGGGAGTGCCCCCGACTGGATGTAGTGGATGAGCCATGGCTTCGCAAGCTCTATGCCTCTCCTGCCCGGGGTTTGCCGGATGTCAGAGCCCATCCAAAATGAACCGTCCGAAAGCGGCCATTGATGCCACGTCCACTGTCTCTCGGGATCGGTGCCGAGCCAAATTTGGTGGCGTCGCCGATCCAAGACCACGAACCGGTAGCGCCCCGCGATGTAGGGCGTGCCCCGGAATCCATGGTCCGCTAGATGTTGCGCGAGGCGGGCCGCAGGCGACGTGGACGAACGCACCCAGACCCACCCCTCCACGGCCACGAAGGACTCTGGCGTACCGATCCAGTCGACAGTACCGCAGCCGGACTTCACCCAAACGTCTGCGGTCTCGGAACGATGAATCAAGAGGTGGTCCTGCACCCCGACGTCGGCGAGCCGGTCGCGGTGGGAACCTGGGACAATGCACAGCGCCACGCGCGTTCCTCCTCCGCCATCATCAAAGCGCCGGATGCTTGCGTCCCGCTGTCCCATAGCTGTCAGAAGGCTTTCATCAGACCAGCGCCAGCATGTATGGGCGAATCACATCGGCAGACGCCATGCCACTCACCTCTCGTCTGACAGCTCTGCGCTCGGAGGGCGCCACCCGCGAGAGTGGCGCTGACGGCACGGTGGTCGAGGCGTCTGGAAACGAGAGCCTGAAATACGACACCGTTCCCCATGCGGCCGAGCTGCACCCCGCTCCATGAAAAACAGGGCTGCGGCACTTGTGTGGGGAAGGAGGAGAGGCACTCCCGTGAGAAGCTCGGTATCTCCGTGGTCTTGCGGGGCCGCGCAACAGTTTGACCCGGAGCGCCGTGGGTGCCTCGCCTGGTCGCGGTCCGTGGGGCCCAGCACGCGGAACAGTTCCCCGGGGCCCCCACAGGCCACCACTAGGAATGAAAAGGCGGAGCCCGAGGAACCGTTTGACCGGCGCCCCATGAAGGCCACCACCCGTTGTGGGGAGCGTGGGGCGGTCCTCACGTGCGAAAAGACTCCGGCACCATACGCAGGGCGCAGAAGCGAGGCCCCGCGGGAGAGGGTATGCGATCGGTGCGCCGGCGTCGATTGAGGGAAGAGGCGTCTGGTGGCGTGCCGGCTGGCGGGGCAGGAGAGACCGTGCGGAGCTATGGCACCACCGCCACGCCGGGGCACCGCCTTGCGGGAGGGGCTGCCCACGGCCGGCGGTCAGGCCGTGGCGATGGAGGCCACGGGCTCCTATTGGACACTCGTGGGGAATATCCTGGCGGACCAGGGCATGTCAATCCGCAGCGCATCCAGGGGATTCCGGGGCGGAAGAGCGATGTGCGCGATGCCGAGTGGATCGCGGACCTGCTACGCCATGGGCTGGTCCTGGCGAGCTATGTCCCGGACCGGGCGCAAGGGCAGCTGCGCGAACTCACCCGCTATCGGACGAGCTTAACCGAAGACCGTGCCCGGGAGGTCCCTCGCCTCGCGAAAGTCCTGGAAGGCGGCCATATCAAGCTGGGCCGCGTGCTGACGAACCTCGCCGGCAGATGGGTCGGGCGATGCTGCGAGCCCTGGCGCTGGGCGAGCACGATCCGGCCACCCTGCTCGCCTACGGCGTCGGGCCGGTAAAAGCGTCGCCCGGCGCCTTCGTGGCCGCCCTAACGGGGATCCTGACGCCCCACCAGCGACTGATGATCACGACGATCCTGGACGGCATCGAGAGCCCGGAGACCCGCCCAGCCGCCTTGGCGTCGGCGATTGCCCGACGGCTTGTCGCCGCCACAGCGCTCCTGCGGACCGCCCCCGGGGGTAGTCCCCAGGGGGCGGCGGTGATGGTGGCGGAGGTGGGCGCCACCGTGGACGCCTTCCCGTCGGCCGCCCACCTGAGTGCCGGGGCTCGGCTCGCACCGGGTGGCACGAGACCGCGGGCAAACGCCAATCGGCCCGGATCCCCCCGGGTCAACCCATCTCCGCACCGTCTTGGTCCAATGGGCGTGGGCCGCCGTCCGCGAGCACCCCACGTACTTGGCGGCGCCGTTCGCGCACCTGCAGCCCCGCCTCGGGAAGAAGCGGGCCATTGTCGCCGTCGCGCATTCGGTCCTCGTGAACCTGTACGGCATGCTGCGCAACGAGGTGCCCTACGCCGACCTTGGGCCGGCCCCCTCGTCCCCCGGGACGACGCCGGGTCTTACGCCAGGCGCTGGCGCAACTCCAACGTGAGGGGGTATCAGGGGACGCTCACGCACCCTGTCGCCTAACGCGGGGCCCCAACCCTGGGAGAGGGATTCGCGGCCCGCTCGACGCTGTCCTGCCCCGATCCGTGTCCCGCGGGCCTTGTCGCGGACGCCTGGCGGCCCGCGCGCGAAGACAGGACGCGGCGCTGCGGCATCTGCGGTACCACAATGCGCTTTCGGCCGGTGCGATGGTGGTGCAGCGCGACGCGTTCATCCAGGCGGGACGGAACGATCCCGCCCTGGCGCGCGGCCTGGAGGATTGGGACGCTGGCATCGGGCTCTGGCTGGCAGGCTCTGGCGGCGTGGTCATTCCTGAGCCCTTGTACCGGTACGGGCTGTGGGCGGGCTCCATGGCCCGCGGGGACAATCCCGGCAGTCTGTTGGACTCGTACCGCCGCCTTATCGACAAGCATCATGAGGCGTTGGCACCCCATCTGCCCGAGGTCCTGGGCGCGCTGAACGCCAACGGGCCCCCGTACCTGGCGCCCTCTACGTGGCCCGCGTGGGAGGGCGTTGGAGATGGCCCGTGGCTCCGGCAAGAACCCCACGCCGACGGACAGTGACTCGTCAGCGCTTGCCGGGGTGATATCATAGTGATATTCTTCCGACTGACGGATCGCTACCCGCGAGCCGCGTGAGGAGCAAGGAGGTCGAGCGATGCCGACGTTGAAGGACCGTCCGGCTTGGCGGCTGCCGGGGCCGGTGGCGGTCGTGGTGGAGGCGCTGGTGCTGGCGGCCTTTCTGACAGGGCATGCGCATGACCCCGTGGGGGTGCTGTGGGCGCTGGGCACTATCTTTGTTCTGGTGGCCTCAGGCTTGTTTGTCGTCCAGCCCAACGACAGCCTGGCGGTCGTGTTTTTCGGCCGCTACATCGGGACGGTGGCCCCCAGCGGCCTCCACTGGACGGTTCCCTTCACGGTGCGGCGGCGGGTTTCGCGCCGCGTGCGCAACTTCACGAGCCAGTCGCTGAAGGTCAACGACGCGGCCGGCAATCCCGTGGAAATCGCCGCCGTGGTGGCGCGTGGCCGATGCGGCGCAGGCGCTGTTTGACGTGGACGACTACGTGGCCTTCGTGGGTCTGCAGGCCGAGACGGCGTTGCGCTCCCTGGCGGGGGCGCATCCCTACGACGCGCCCGATGGCCAGGTCTCCCTCCTTGCGAGTCAGGACGTCATCGCGGACAACCTGGTGAGCCATCTGCAGGAGAGACTGCGGGTGGCGGGCGTCGAGGTGCTGGAAGCGCGGCTGGCACACCTGGCCTACGCGCCCGAAGTGGCGCAGACCATGCTGCGCCGGCAGCAGGCCGCGGCCGTGGTGGCGGCCCGCCAAACGCTGGTGGCGGGCGCGGTGGGCATGGTCCATGAGGCGCTGGACCAGTTGACGGCCAGCGGGCTGGTGGAGCTGGACGACGAAAAGAAGGCGGCGATGGTCAACAACCTCATGGTGGTGCTGGTGTCCGAAGAGACCACGCATCCCATTGTGAATGCCGGCACGCAGTACGGGTAGCGTGAAGAAGCGCTTCCTGCTGCGGGTGGACCCCCAGGTTTACGACCTGTTGGAGCAGTGGGCCGCCGACGAGCTGCGCAGCGTCAACGGCCAGATTGAGTTTCTGTTGGCGGACGCCTTGCGGCGGTCCGGACGCCATCCCCGAAGCCGGCGCCCGCCGACGGCGCCCCCGGACCGGGATGAGGATGAGGATGAGGATTCGGAGCCATAGCGCGGGGAGGCAGGTGGGTCGGATTGGACGAACTGGTCGTGGAGTGCCATGGGCTGTCACGCAGCTTTGGGAACCACCAGGCCCTGGCGGGGCTGGACTTGAGTGTGCCGCGGGGTTCCGTGTTTGGGTTTTTGGGACCGAACGGCGCGGGTAAAACCACGACCGTCCGACTCCTGGTGGGGCTGTTGGCGCCGTCGGCGGGCTCGGTGGCAGTGCTGGGGATGGATCCGGTCGGCGAAGGCGGACGGGTGCGGGCGCGCTGTGGCGTCATGCTGGATCAGGTCGGGGTGTACGACCGGCTGACGGCGCAGCAGAACCTGGAGTTCGCGGCGCGGGTGGCACGGCTCGCGCCGCGCACGGCGCGGGAGCGGGTGGACGCGCTCCTGCACCGTGTCGACCTGTGGGACCGCCGCCACGACAACGTGTCGGGGTTCAGCAAGGGCATGCGGCAGAAGCTGGGCCTGGCTCGGGCTCTCATGTCGGAGCCGGATCTGCTGATTCTGGATGAGCCGACGGCCGGGCTGGACCCGGCCAACATCGTGATGGTGCGCGACCTGTTGGTGTCGCTCGCCGAGGAGTCGCTGTCGGTGTTTCTCTGCACGCACCTGCTGGCGGAAGCGCAGCGCATCTGCGACACCGTGGGGATTCTGCAGGCGGGCCGCCTGTTGGCGGTGGGGGCGCCCGGACACATTGGCCAGCAGGGGCTCCCTGCGGCCCGCCTGGCGCTGTCGGGGGCCGACGGCCGGGCCGTCCGCCTGCCGTCGGGCGCGGCGCTGTCCCCCCTCTCGGGGGGGGAGTGGCGCGTGACCATGGATCACGGGGACGACATTGAAGCCGTGGTGGCCGCGCTGGTGCAGGCGGGCATCGGGGTGCGCGCGGTCATCCCGGAAGCGGTCTCGCTGGAAGAAACCTATCTGAAGCTGGTGGGGGGCGATGGTCCTGCGTGACTGGGGGACAATGATCCACAAGGAAATCCTGGAATCGTTTGGACATCGGCGCTTTCTCACGGTCTTCGCCTTAGCGGCCCTCCTCACGGGCGTCCTGCCGGTCCTGTCGCTGGCTCACGCCCACGCGCATGCGCTGGGTGGCAACCTCACCCTGTTCCGGGCCATCTATGTGCTGCTGGCCGCTGTCATCGTGGTGGCGCAGACCGCGCCCGACCTGGTGCTGCATGAGCGCGTGGGTCACACGCTGGACTATGTCCTGACCACACGCCTGCCGGACGGGGCGATTTTTGGGGCCAAGCTGGTGGTGGCCGCCGCGAGCGGATACGCGGCGGCACTCCTGGCGCTGGCCGTGCAGCTGGTGCTGACGGCGCTGGTGGGCCACAGCGGCTGGAGTTGGCTGTTCCTCGCCCTGCCCATGGGGCGGGTGGCGGTCTTTGGCATTACGGCCGGGCTCAGCGTGTACCTGGCGGTGGTGGGCACGTTTGTGGCGCTGCGCATCGGCGAACAGCGCACCGCCTACATGGCCACCATGCTGTCGGTGGGGGTCATCATCGCCCCGTTTGCGCTGGGGTGGCTCACGCTGACCTTGACGACCAGCTGGATCAGCCAGGCCGCGGTGGTGTTTGGGGCCGTGGCGGTGGTGCTGGCGTTCGTAGGGTTGAGCCTCCTCCGTCGGGAGCGGGTGGTGCTGTACCTCCAGGAATAGACGGCGGAACGGCCGCGGCCCTCTGACAGCGCAACCGCAGGCGCCCGCCCGTTGGCACGGTTTCGGGAGGAGGTCGGCCGGCGCATCGTTCAGCCCCACCCCGAGGACCCGCCCGGCAGGCAGGCCGCTACTGCACCAACTGCACCTCCTGATTGGGCAGCGCGTCGACGTAAGGCTGGTCCCAGGTGACGGTGTTGCTGCCGCCGTCCCACACCTGGTTGTTGGCTACGACTGCGCCGGTGAAGTTGTTGCCCCCTTTGGCTACGGTGATGGTGCCGCCCGGCGCAAACACCACGCCCGTGAACGTGTTGCCACCCGGGAACGAGACATTGCCGCCGACGCCGTCGACGGGAAACGCCGCCACGGTGAGGGGGTGCGCGCTGCTGCCGATGGTATCGCCGCCGCCGGAAAAGGTCACGCTGCCCCCCTCGGCGACCGCTTGGCCATACACTTGGTCTCCACCCGAGAGGCTGATGGATCCGCCGTCGGCATAGAGGCTGCCGGTGATGACGTCGCCACCGCCCGCAAACGTGATGGACCCCTGGTCCGTTTGCAGCGACCCGTTGACGGTCACGTCCCCGTCCACCGTGAGGGTGCCGTTCACCAGAAGATTCCCGTTGATGGTGGTGCCGCCGGGGATCGTGTAGTTGCCGTCAATCACCTGAGCGTTCGTCGAGTTGAACAGCGTCGGCATCGGCCAGGTCGGCATCGGGATGTAGGGGGTCCCCGCCGCCCAGCTGCCGATGGAGTTGCTCACGGACGAGGACTCCGGAGGGTCGGGGGTGAGGGTGCCGGTGGCCGACAGCGTGCCGGTGACCACTTGGCCCTCACGGTCGAACACGATGTTCTGGTTGGAGTGCACACCGCCGTTGACCGTGTTGCCGCCGGCATAGAAGTACAGCGTCTGTGACGACGACCCCTGGAAGATGGCCCAGTCAAAAGCCTGGCCCGGGCCGTGGTACGCCACGGCCGTGGCCCCCACCGTGAATTCGGAAATCCCAAACAGGCCGGCGAAGCCGGCCGGAACCTCCGCGTAAGCGGTGGCCCGAATCATGCTGGGCTGGTTGGACTCCGCCGCCACGGTCCCCCCGGTGCTGTGGGGATCGTTCTGCGTGATGAGGGCCGCCTGGCTGGCGGGAGAGCTGGAAGGGTTGGTGGCCGCCCACTGAGCACCCGCCAGCGCTGCCGCGTCCACGGCGTTTTGGAGCTGGGTCTTGGCCAAATAGATGCTGCCCACCGTAAGGCCCGCTGCCGCCATGCCCAACAGCACGGGCAGCATGAGCGCCACCAGCAGCAGCGACTGCCCACGGCGTCCCCACCATCTCACGACGATCGTTCCCTTCTCCCTGGCCCTCTGACGAGGGAGGCGCGCCGGGTCGGCGCGACCACCCGTGCCATTTTCCGTTTTCCGGATGAGTTCCGGATGCTGCCAGCATTCGGGGTGGTGAAACGATTTCCTTTTCTACGAGCCGAAAGAATGCCTGGGGGCCCCCGGGGCCCGAGGCGGTCAGCCCGACGTCCAGCCCCGACGGGTGTTCTCCAGGGGGGTTCCCAGGCCACGCCCAGCGGCCCGGGGGTGTAGGGAATCCCGGTAGCCACTCGCGGCGCTGCGATGGCGCCACCGGCGGTCCACACCAGAGCAGAGGGGCATCCATGGTCGCGTGGCCACAGGGGAAGCGTCCCTTAAAGGTGATGGGGCTCGCGGGAGCCGCCGCCGGCGTGGGGCCGGGCGCCGCGCGGGCAGCCGCGCCCGGCCTGCTGGCCGAGCGAGAGGGAGCGGCCCGCGCACGCCGTGCGTGGCTGGTCACGGCCATCCACGGGACGACAGGCAGCGACACGCCTGGGGGCCCTCGACCGTCGCCCCAAGGGGCAGAGGGCGACCGGCGGCTGGCGAGCCTGCGCGCGCCGACGCCGCGAGACCGTATGCTAGGATATCGATCCAGGAGGCGGGAAATGGCGCTGGGTGTACCGCTGGACAGCTTGCTGGCCATTGACGTGGGGAATACCCACATTAAGCTGGGCCTCCGTCAGGATGGCCAGTGGAGCCATGAATGGCGCATGTCCACCGATGTACGGCGCACCGCGGATGAGTATCGACAGCCGCTCAAAGGATTTTTGGCCGAAGCGGGTTTCGACATGGTGGACAACGTGGTGCTGGCCAGTGTCGTCCCCCTGCTGACGCCGGCATTTGTCCGGGTCGGTGAAGCGCTCTCGGAGGGTCGGGTGTTGGAGGTGGCGCCGCCGGGGTACGGGATGGAGGTGTCGTACAACCCTCCCGAAAGCCTCGGCGCTGATCGATTCGCCAACGCGCTCGCCGCCTATGCGCTATGTCGCCAGGCCGTGGTGGTGGTGGACGTGGGCACCACCACCACGGTGGATGCGGTGTCGGCCGTTGGGCGGTTTTTGGGAGGCGCGATTGCTCCCGGCCCCCACTTTATGGCACAGGCCCTGGCGGAAGGGACGGCCCAACTGCCCATGATTCCCCCGTCGCTGATCGAAGCGGCGCTGGGCGGCGCGACCCATGAAGCCATCCAAGTGGGCGTGGCGCAGACGCTGGTGGGCAGTGTGGACCGCCTGGTGCGGCGCACCTGGCGGTTGTTGGAGGTGGAGTGTCCCGTCGTGCTGACCGGCGGCTGGGGTGCCCGACTGGCGCCGCTGCTGGACTTTCCGGTTCATCTGGTGCCACGGCTCACCCTGGACGGGCTGGCGCTCTGCGCGGACTATCTGTTGGCTGACCGGCCGCTCGCGCCGTCGGCCGGCACGGGAGGGGGATAAGCGTGTCCACGATGAATGTGGAGATCCAAGCGGACCAAGGGGTGGCTCGTCTCACCATCACGCGCCCTGAGGCGCTGAACGCGCTGAATCGGCAGGTGTTGGAGGAGCTGGCGGAGGCCGTCGGTACGCTGGAGGAGGATCCGGGCATCCGTGTACTGGTGGTCACGGGGGCGGGTCGCGCCTTCGTGGCCGGGGCGGACATCGCCGAAATTGCCGCGCTGCCCGGCGGGGCCGCTGCCGAAGCGTTCAGCCGCCAGGGCCAGGGGGTGTTTGACCACCTGGCGGGGAGCCGCCTGGTCAGTATCATGGCCATCAATGGATATGCGCTGGGGGGTGGGCTCGAGCTGGCGCTGGCGGGCGACCTGCGGCTCATCGCCGACAGCGCCCGCGTGGGGCTTCCGGAAATTGGGCTCGGCATCATCCCGGGATTTGGCGGCACCCAGCGGCTGGCCCGGCTGGTCGGGGAAGGCCGTGCGCTCGAGCTGGTGCTGACTGGCCGGCAGATTCCCGCTGCCGAAGCGTGGCGGCTGGGATTGGCCAACCAGGTGGTCCCCGACGCCGACTTGCTGGCGTCGGCCGACCGGCTGGCCCAGGAGCTCGCGGCCAAGGCGCCCCTGGCGCTCCGAGCCGCCAAGCGGGCGGTGCGCTGCGGGCTGGACCACGAGTTGGCCACCGGCCTCGCGGGGGAGGCGGCTCTGTTTGGTCGCGTGGCGGCGACCGCGGACGCGCGCGAGGGGACCGAGGCGTTCCTGCACAAGCGCCCACCGCACTTCACCGGCCAGTAGCCTCGGGGAGAGGCGCGCGCGTTGAACCGACGGACCGGCCGACGCGTTGATCAAGACAGGTGATCAATTGGAATCGGAAGGGACTGACCTGAGCGGCATGGACGCACTGGAGGCGGGTCGGGCGGGAGCCCCCCACGGCACGGGACCCGAGGCGTTTGAAGCGGTGTTGGACCAGCTGGACCGCGTGGTGGTGGGCAAGCGGGAGGTGGCGC
>JAJYPH010000194.1 GCA_021795575.1 Bacillota bacterium | reverse complement strand
GGCGTTCATTAAAGTCAGCCTGGCAGGAGGAGGCCCATCACGACGACGCCCATCGAGATTCGTGCCATGTCAGCCGCCGACGCAGACGGCGTGCTGGCCATCTATGCGGAGGGGCTCGAGACCGGCGAGGCCACGTTTGAGACCGAGGTGCCGACGTGGGCGGCGTGGGACGCCGGCCACCTCCAGTACTGTCGACTGGTGGCCCGTTCCGGAGACACCCTGGCCGGGTGGGCAGCGCTGTCGCCGGTGAGCAGCCGGTGCGTCTATGCGGGGGTGGCCGAGGTGAGCGTCTACGTGGCGGCCCGTGCCCGTGGCCAGGGGTTGGGGCGCGAGCTGCTGGGCCACCTGGTGGCCGCCAGCGAAGGGGTCGGCGTGTGGACCCTGCAGGCGGGCATCTTTCCTGAAAACGCGGCCAGTCTTCGGCTCCACGAGTGGTGTGGCTTTCGCGTGGTGGGTCGCCGCGAGCGCATCGGCCAGCTCCGCGGCGTCTGGCGGGACACGCTGCTGCTGGAGCGCCGAAGCGCCACGGTGGGGATCACGGTTGGGACATGATGAGGGGCCGCGTCTCAATGCGGCCCCTCAGGCAGACTGAGTTGATGCGGCGGATCGCTAAATGCCGTCGCCCACGGGACTCCACAGCGGCAGCATCCGGGGCGGCGACGCCAGCGCCGCCTGTTGGGGCGCCGAAAGCTGCCGCCTCCGCACAATCACGTGGTACGTGTGCTCGGCAAACCACGCGTCGCTCATCACGAACCAGCCCTGGTGGCCCCGCTCGGTGCCCCAGCTGTTTTCCACCTTCCAGCGGGTGGGCCGGCCCTCGACCAGGTTCACTCCGGTGATGAGCATAGCGTGGGTGGGCCGGCTTTCGCCCGACACCAGCCGGTCGGCCTTGCTCATGGCCAGGGGCACGCCCAGCGCCGTTTCGTAGTCGTAGAGCGCGGTGTCCATCACCCCGGACTCCCGGTCGGAGTCCTTGCCCACCTCACAGGCGAACCACACGGGCTGGCCCGCCTCCAGTTCCGCCAGCGTCAGCGCTCGCAACGCATCGATGTCCACGTTCAGGTAGCGCACCTCGCGTCCGCCCTGGGTGCGGGGACCAAACCGCACGGTGTAGCTTTGGTCGTACGGCGTGTCATCCAAGGGCGAGCTCATGATGGTCACGTACTCGCCCAAGTCGACCCCCACATGCTCCTGGAAGAAGCGTTGGGGCGTCAGATTCGGCACCGCGTGAAACGCGTTGTCCCGGTCCCGGTATTCGAAGGCGAAGGTTTCGGGCGGCTCACCCAGGAAGTGCACCAGCATGCGATAAATCTCGGCCAGCTGGTCGGCCTTCAGCGCGGCCAGCCGCTCGGCCCCCGCCCCAGCCGCGTGGGCGCGGCGCAGCGCCAGCCCCAGGGCGTGCAGCTTCTGACCCAGCACCTGGTTCATCGCCTGGGACTGGCTCGAGTGAAACGTTTCCGGCATCACGGTCTTGGGCACCACCCCGTACTTTTCCACCAGGTCCACGAACATGCCCCACCAACCGCCGTCGCCGGCGGGCCCGCGAAACACCCAG
Organism: Bacillota bacterium; assembly: GCA_021795575.1. Taxonomy (GTDB): domain Bacteria; phylum Bacillota; class Sulfobacillia; order Sulfobacillales; family JAIMBI01; genus JAJZWV01. The sequence continues at coordinate 4,407 of JAJYPH010000194.1, read as the reverse complement.
CGTGAAAGCTCGCTGTCCATCGGCTCGTCCACGGTGGCCAGCACGTTCTCCAGAAAGTAGTTGGCCTTCTCCAGTTTGTCCCAGAACATCTGGTACGCCTGCGAAAACTCGAACTCCTTCAGGTGGTGGCGCGTGCAGATGGCAGCCTTCAGCAGATTGAACCCCGCAAACGCCCAGCACCGGCCGCTTTGCTTTTGGTTGGTGATAAGTTCACTGGCGAGCTCCAGCGAGAACGTGTGCGGGGTGGTCGTGGCCACCGCTTGGTTCATCGCCACGGCCTGGATGCCGTTCCTCTTGACCGCGTTCATGATGGTCCGGTGCTCCCGCTCCTGTCGAAATGCCGCGGCCTGCTTGGCCGCCCACTCGGCGGACAGGGTCGGGGTTTCCTTCAAGCTGACACCCATGCCAGCGCCCCCTTCAGTGTGTATGTTGCGGAAACGGCCGATCTGACGGCACGGCCAACCCGGCACGAATCAGAAAGGGTCGGGCGCCCTCCCTGATAGGGGGATGACGCCCGCCTTCTGTCCGGCTACGCCAGCGACCCCATGGGGTCCCAGGGCTTCAGCACGATGGGCTCGCCCTTCATGGCATCCTGCAGAGCGGTGGACAGGTACTTCCGCTGCACCACCACTTGGTACATGTGCTCGTCGAACCAGCTGTCGCTCATCACGAAGAAGCCTTTCTGGCCCGGCTCGGTGCCCCAGCTGTTCTCGACCTTCCAGCGGTTCGGGCGTCCATCGACGACGTTCACGCCGGTGAACACCATGGCGTGGGTCATCTGGCTCTCGCCGTAGTCCAGCCGCTCCGCCTTGCTCAGATGAAACGGCACCCCGAGCGCGGTCTCGTAGTCGTACAGGCGCGTGTCCATCACGCCGGACGTACGGTCCGAGTCTTTGCCGACGTCGCAGCCAAACCACACCACCTCGCCGTCCTGGAGCTGCGCCAGCGCCAGCTGCCGCAGGGTTTCGCTCTCCACATTCAGGTACAGCACGTCCCGGCCGCCCTTGACGTTGCCCAGGTACTGCACCGTGTAGGTGCGGCCATACGGCTTGTCGGCGGTGGGCGCGTTGATCACGCTGACGTAGTCGTCCAAGGCGAGCCCCACATGCTGGTGGTAAAACTCCTGCGGGGTGAGGCCCCGGTCGGCGTGGAAGGCGTTGTCCTTGTCCCGATACTCGAAGTCGAAGCGGGTCGGCGGCTCGCCCAAAAAGTGCGCCAACAGCCGGTAGATTCCGGCCAGCATCTCTTCCTTGTGGCTCCGCAGCACGTCGACCGAGTGCTCGCCGTTCTGATACAGGCGGCGCAACGCGACGGCGTCTTCACGCAGCTTCGCGGTGATGAGGCTGTTCATCCCCCGCGACTGGCTGGAGTGAAATGTTTCGGGCATCACGGTCTTGGGCACGACGCCGTACTTCTCCACGAGGTTCACAAACATGTCCCACTGGCCACCGTCGTTGACCGGGGCCTGCAACAGCCAGGCAATCACCCGACCGTCGGTGGGCTCCTCCAGAGTGTCCAGGATGTTCTCCAGGAAGTAGTTGGCCTTCTCGAACTTGTCCCAGAACATCTGGTACGTCTGCGACAGCTCAAATTCTTTCAGGTTGTGGGTCTTGCAGATGGCCACCTTCATGGTGTTCAGCCCGGCAAACAGCCAGCAGCGGCCGCTGGCCTTCTGGCTGGTGATGGGGTCCGACGGCAGATCGATGGAGAACGTATACGGCGTCGTGGTGGCCACCGCCTGGTCCATCGCGACCGATTGGATGCCGTTCTTTTTCACGGCGTTCATCAGGATCTTGTGCTCGCGCTCCTGGGAAAACTCTTGAGCCAGCTTCTTCACCAAGTCGGGTGAAATCGCGGCCGAGTAATCGAGACGGATGCTCATCGTAGAGAGCCCCCCGGCTTCTCCCGCGCCAGCGTGGCTGGCGCCGGTCGTTAATGAGGTAAACGACCTCATCATACACCAACGATCGCGGGCTCCGCTACGACTTTAGACCGAGGCCCAGGGTTGGCATGGGTCGGGATGCCGCCCAGCGGGGTAACCGCCGTCGTGACCTCGGATCGAGTCGGCGACGCGGCGCGGGGGGCCCGGGGGATCCGGCCGGTGGAGCAGGGCGATGAGGGGGCCTACCCGATCTGCGCGCGGACGGGTCACCCCATAGCGCTGGGCATCCGGCACCTTCAGCAACACGGGACAGTGCCGGACGAGGGCCACGCCCGGCGAATCAGCATGGTGATGTGGGCAAGCCCCTGCCCGGGGCGCACCGTGCGGGCGTCGGGCCTGCTTCTCCCGGTGCCCGGCTGGTCAGGAGGAAGACCGCCTCCCGGGTGGTGTCTTCGGTAACGGTGCGGCGGTGGGGGCCCATCGTGCGGTGGGGTCGCACCGTCCCCCGCGTGAGCCGGGCCGCCGGCTGGGCGTACGGGACCCCGACCCCGGGCGAGACCGGCCACCCCGGAATCGTGGGGGTGTCGATCCGGACGAGGCCCTGCTCGGTCCCCGTCCGCCGAGTGGGAAACATCCTGGGCCGGCGGTGCGCCAGCAGCTTGAAGTATCCGAATTTTACGGCCGAAGCTTCTCGAGGACCTCATTAAAAAACCTATCGGCTTCCTTCAAGGTGTAAGAGGCATTTTTTCGACGGAATCGCCGTGCCGCGCGGCTACCGCCAAACCCGCATGGAAGCACGCGTAGTAGGCTCGACTGGCGACCGTTCGCCAAAGAGCTTCCCCGGCGTTGGCACTCGGCGTGGCCTCCAGAGTCGCGGCCAACTGAAGGAAATCGATCCACTCGAACGGCATCGGCTAGTCGTCCTCCATTGCGTCGACAATCACCAGGGAAAAGCCGATGCCGTAATCCCAGGCCCCAAAGCGCTCTCGCTGCCCGCGAAAAAGCTGCAACTTCCCGTCTGCGGCGTCGTCCGGCAAAATGTGCGGACCCTCGGCCCACACTACCAGAGCCGGATGGAGGTATTCAGGATCGGTTTCCACGCTCAACTGTAGGGTGTTTGCCACACTGGCACCCCAGAGCGCAGTTACTTGCTCTCGGAAAAACCACAACCGGGGCACCAGGTGTGGGTAGTCGACAAGATACGTGCGCACTCCGTCATCAGAAGCGCTGTGGTAGATAGTCAGCACGGTGTCCACCGTGTGGCCTCTCTCCACGCTCCATACCCCGTTGACAAGATACGCCACCCGCCCCGGAGTTATGTCGACTGCCCTTTCAAGCTTCCCCATAGGCGGAGCCGACCACGCATCGATGCCTTCAAACACAGCCCCCGAGGGAACAACTACCCCAAGCTTCTCCCCTACGCCCAAGACACCTTCCGCCAAGGCGGCTCGCACTCCTGCCACAATTACCCCTCCTGCTCAATCAACTGGACCAAGATGGTTCGTGTCGCCTGAGCACCAGTATCAAGGGCTACGGTAATGACAAGATCGCCATGTCCGGTAAGCTGCACGGGAGTCTGAGCGAAAACCGCCATACCCTTCTGCTCTGGCGGTGACGCATCCATGAGGACCCGAACGGGGGCTGGCGGATTTCCGCAACTGGAACCGCTGAACGTCACTTCAACGGCGCCCGCCTCTTGCGGCGCAGGGAAGACTTCCGCGAACACACGAGGCGTAACTGTCGCCGGAAACTCGGCTACCCTGATCGCCGAAAAGATTCCGCTGAGCGAGACCAACCCACGCTGGTCGAGAACCCCATATTCAGCGACTATCAGGTTGCGGACTTCATAATCCAGGACAAACGCCTCCTCGACGTCCAGCTCCAATTCTGCTAGCCCACCGTTTCGACAGACAGGGAGGAATATCCTGCTATGGAGTCCCACACGGTTTGGCCACGCAAGTCCCACGCTCCCTCCGGTACCGGAAGCGGCCGGGTTACACGGTGCCCGCCCACTGCAGTTCGGTGGCCGCGGGGGTGGTCACCGCCTCGTCGACCACTGTCAGCTGGGCCGCATAGGCCGCCATCAGGCAGGCGCGGGCCCAGGTGTTGAGCCGCCGCGGCAGGCCGCGCGACCATTCCCCGCCCGTTTGGAGCGCACGGTCGGTCCACCCCCACCTGCTGGGTCTGATGGGTGACGAAGGGTCCGGCCTCCGCCGCCGTCGGCCAGGCCAGGTGGTAGGCCGCCGTCACCCGCTCGCGCCTCGCGTCGAGCGGGCACAGCGCCCGCTGGGGTCGCAACGCGATGTGCCCACAGAGGAGGAGCGCACCGGCGCCGTGCCGTCCGGTTGCTCGTTTAAGAGAAAGCGCAGCTTTTGGAGCAGCCGGGGCGGGAACAGATGCGCTTCATCCACGGCTAGGAGGCTGTCCATTAATTCGCATGTAGCGGGGTGAAGGGCAGGAAACAGGGGAGGAGATGGCGAAGTACTGGAGTACTAGGAAAACGCCCGAGGAGCGATGCAATGCAC
>JAJYPH010000028.1 GCA_021795575.1 Bacillota bacterium | reverse complement strand
ACGTCTGAATCACCTGGCCGGCATTGCCGTCCAACAGGATGAGGCGGGTGGCCGTGACCTCCAGCGCCAACCGAAACAGCGTGGTGAGCAGCAGGAGGCTCGGAAACACCGACAGCTCCAACACCTGGCGCACAAACATGGTGGACACCAGCACCGTGATCGCGAGCCCAATATTCAAGATGAGGAACACGTCCAACAGGGCGGCGGGAATCGGAATGACCAGCATGAGCACCGCCACCACGGCCCCGGCGGGCACAAAGGCATCCTGCACAAACACCCGGCGCGACCGAGACGGGGCACTGGTCATCGAGTCACCTCCCTCCGTCTATCAGGTCCGACGGGCCTCTCTGGGTCTCTGGCGTCAGGCTGGCGGCGGGCCATGCCGCATCACAAACGCCAGCACTTCGGCCACGGCACGATACAGGGTGGCGGGGACCGCCTCGCCCAAAGGAACCGGGTACAGCTCGCGCGCCAGCGGTGCGTTCTGCACCAGCGGCACCCCGTGGCCCAGCGCGACACGGCGAATCTCCAGCGCCACGGCGTCCTCGCCCTTGGCCACCACCTCGGGAGCCGCCATGGCTCGTTCATCCCACTGCAGCGCCACCGCGAGGTGGGTCGGATTGGTCACCACCACGGTGGCCGACCGCACGCGGTTCAGTCCGGACCGCAACAGCCGCCGGTACGCCTGCCGGCGGCGCTGACGCACCTGCGGATCGCCCTCGGTCTGGCGGGTTTCGTCCCGCACCTCCTGGTGCGTCATCTTGAGGGTCTGCTGATGCCGCGCAATCTGAAAGCCGATGTCAATCACGCCGACCAGCAGATAGCCGGCCGCCGCATGCCACAAGACGGCAAACAGCATGCCGCCAGCGGTGGCGAGCGCCGTCCCGAGCGGCATGGCGATGAGCCCAGCGTACTGCGGCAGCTGGCTGGCGATGGTCAGGCCCGCCAGCGCCCCCACCGCCGCCAGCTTTAAGAGACCCTTGCCCAGCTCCCAGACGGTGTTGATGGTAAACATCCGCTGGAGGCCCATGAACGGATTCAGCCGGTCCCACTGAGGAGCCAACGCCTGCGTGCTGAACAGGAACCCGGTCGACAGAAAGCCCACCAAGAGCCCAGCCACCATCAGGGCACCCACCAGCGGCGCCACCGCGAGGCCCGCGCGCTCCACCGCCACCGCGCCCACGGCGCCGAGGTTTACCAAGCGACCCGGGGCGCCAAACGCGGTGTACACCCCCTGCATGACGCTGCCCATCTGCGAAAACGCCCACGGCAGATAGAAGCGCAGCAGGACGATGCCCAACAGCACCGCCAGCGCGCCGGTGAAGTCGGGGCTTTTCCACACTTGGCCGCGCCGCCGCGCTTCCTGGCGGTGGCGGGCAGTGGGCGGCAGGCGGCGTTCGCCCGGGCTTTGGGCCCAAAGGGCGCCCACGCCCACCGGCTCTGGCGCCCACGTCATGGGTGTCTCTCCAGCAGCACCAGCAGGTGCGACAGGTCGGTGTAGGCCCGCGTCAGCACGTTGGGCACGATGGCATAGAAGAGGGGCGTGGCCGCCAACAGCACCAGCAGCACCAAGCCAAATTTGACGGGCAAGGACATGAAGAAGGCATTGATCTGTGGAAAAGCCCGCGACACGATGCCGATGGTGAGGTCAGACACCAGGCCCGCCACCATCATGGGGGCGGCGATCAGGAGCGCCACCTCCAGGGCGCTCCGAAACAACCCCACCACAAAGAGGGGAGCCGCCGGGGTCAGCGCTGTCGCGGACAGCGGCATCGCTTTGAAGCTCTCGGCCAGTGCCACCACCACCAGTTCCGGGCCGCGCAGGATGACGTACACCAAAAGCGCCAGCAGCGTGAACCACTCCGCCAGCACCGACGAAGCCCCCACCACCGCCGGGTTCGCGAAGGCGGCCAAGCCCACGCCCAGCTGATACGTGATGGCCTGCCCCGCCACCGAAAACGCGCTCATCACGACGGTGACCACGCTGCCCAGCAGCAGGCCGATGAGAAACTGCAGCAGGAGGCCAGCCCCCAGCAGGACCACCAGCCCGCCGCCCACGAGCGGCAGCCCCGGCATGATGGCCACCGCCAGGACCGCCACCACGGCCACCCGCACCAGCGCAGGGATGGTGGCGGCGCTGAACATCGGCGCGGTCACCACCACGCCCGCCACCCGGGCCGCCGTCAGCACAAATGTCTCCGATTCGGCCGACAGCGCCAGTGTGAGGGTCACCGGCGTCGCCTCCCCCGCCTGTTATTATCCAAACCCGGCGTCAGCCCACCAACTCCATGGCACGAAATAGCGCGCCAATGCGGCGCGAATCAGTGAATCACGATGTATTGCCAAAATCCCCCGAGGTCCTGACTGGCAAAGTCGGTCAATACCCGGAGAAACCACGGTCCCGCCAGAAACAGAATGACGGTCAGCACCAGAAGCTTGGGCGCAAATGACAGGGTCTGCTCCTGAATCTGCGTGGTGGCCTGAAAGACGCCCACCAAGAGACCTACGATGAGCGTGGCCGCCAGCATGGGCAGCAGCACCGTCCAGGCGGTCACCAGCGCCTGCTGGGACAGCGTGACCGCGTGATCCAAAATGTCGGACGTCGGCACGGGGCACCTCCTTACCCGCAACAATCCCTGCCAACTCGCTAACTTGCTAACGATGGAAGCTCAGCACCAGCGACTCCACCACCAGCGTCCAGCCGTTGGCCAGCACAAACAGCAGGAGCTTTAGTGGCAGCGACACCAGAGTCGGCGGCACCATGATCATCCCCATGGACATCAGCACGGTGGCCACCACGAGGTCCACGATGACAAACGGGATGTAGATGAAGACGCCGATTTCAAACGCCGTTCTGAGCTCCGAAATGATAAAGGCCGGAATAAGCACGGTGGTCGGGACCGCCGCGTGCGTCTTCGGCGGCGGCAGGTGCTGCAGGTGCATGAACAGCGCGATGTCGGTGGACCGCGTCTGCAGAAACATGAACGCGCGCAGGGGCGTCATGGCGCGGCTGCCCGCCGCCACCAGCGATAGGTGGCCGTTCAGATAGGGCACGATCGCGGTCGTGTCGATGGCATTCCAGGTGGGCAGCATCACATACAGGGCCAAAAACAGGGCCAAGCCAATCAGGACGGGGTTGGGCGGCGTCTGCTGGAGCCCCAGAGCACTGCGCAGAAACGACAGCACCGTGACGATGCGGGTGAAGGCGGTCATGCTGATGAGAATGGCCGGCAGAAACGACAGCAACGTGATGAGCGCCAGCACCTCGAGGCTCTGGCTGGGGCTCGAGGCCGTCCCGGGATTGATCGTGATTTTCGGCAGCGTCGTGCCGGCGGCCCAGGTGGGGGCGGAGGTCGCCAGCACCAAGAGCCCCCCCACAGCGCCCCCCAGCGCCCAGGGGCTGAGCCGCCGCCGGCTGTCGCGCCTCATTCGCTCCGATCCCGCCTCAGCCGGCTCAGGAGTTCCTCCGCGAATCCGGAGGGCGCCGTCGGCGGGGCCATGGCTTTCAGCGCCTCGGCGTCCACCTCGGTCAGCACGTGGATGCCGGCCTCGGAAATGCCCACGGCCAACGTCCGGTCCACCACCTGAATCAGCGCGATGCCGCGCTTGGGGCCCAGCGGCAGGTAGTCCACCTGTTCCAGAAAGCGGGCCGGGCTTTTCCGCAGAATGCCCACGCGGCCCATGACCCGAATGGCCACGTACGCCAACGCCAGAACGAGCAAAAGGGCCCAGATGAAGTTGAACAAGATTGCTGTGGCAGACACGCACGCCCCTCCAAACCGCGGCCATTATAGCCAGGGGCGGCCCCTGACCTGAAACCTGTGCCGCCATTTTCCCGAAACGGAGCTGATGCGCGTGGTGGTGGTGGCGGAGTGGTGCCCCCCGCATTTGCTGGCGCGGCACCTGGACCCACTCCCATACCGGTACCATCCCGCCTGGGCCGAAGACCCGATCGGCCTGGCGGCCGCCCTGGCGGACGCCCGGGCGCTGGTGGTGCGGAACCGCACCCCGGTCACGGCCGCCCTGGTGGATCAGGCACCGGCGCTTCAGGTGGTGGGCCGTTTGGGCAGTGGGCTGGACAACCTGGACGCGGACGCGCTGTCCCGCCGCGGCATCGCCATCATCGCGGCCCCGGGGGAAAACGCAGTCGCGGTCGCCGAGTATGTGCTGGCCGCCATCCTGGCCGCCAGCCGGGAGCTGGTGCCCGCGTTCGCCACCACCCGGACCGGCTGGGAGCGGCACGCCCGCGGGCGGGAGCTGGCCGGCCAAACCCTGGTGCTGGTGGGCCTCGGTCACGTGGGACGGGCCGTAGCGGTTCGCGCGTCGGCGCTGGGTCTGGTGGTGCTGGCCTACGACCCCCGCTTAGCTCCAGACCACCCGGCCTGGGCCGCCACGGGCGCCCGGCGGATCCCGCGCCTCGAGGACGCGCTGGCCCAAGCCCAGTGGCTCTCGCTCCATCTGCCCGCGGTGCCGGGCCAGCCACCCCTCCTGGACGCCCGGCGGCTCGGCCGGCTGGCGCGGGGAGCGCACGTGATCAACACGGCGCGGGGCAGCCTGATTGACGAGGGCGCGCTCCTGGCCGCCCTGCAAAGCGGCCAGGTGAGCGGCGCCACCCTGGACGTCCGGCAGGTGGAGCCCCCTCCCCCGGACGACCCCCTGCGGTGTCACGCCCGTGTGCAGTCCACGCCCCACCTCGCCGGCCTGACGCAGGAAAGCCAGGGGCGCATCGCCGCCCGCGTCTTGGGTGGCGTGCGAGCCTTTTTGCACTCCCACCGCCCTCTGCCCGCGCGGTCGGTCTGAGCGCCTCCGTGGTTCGCGGAGACGAGTGGTACGTCGCGGGTTGCCTGGAAGTGGCGTAAACAAGTCCGGGACGCTCCCTCGAAGCGGCTGTGGCCAATTTGCGCGAATGCGTAGAACGGCCCTTCGAAGACACGCTCTGGTCACGTCCCTTGCTGGCGCCTGTGATCGCCCGGTCGACGCTTGGATCTCCCACGCATCGCGGGTGGCCCGGCGTGTCTGGCCGCGACGCGGTGGCCCCCCGGAACCGCGGGGGATGGAGGCAAGTGGGTCGGCGCGGCCGTCGCGTAACGCTGCGCGAGCCGTCCGGACAAATCGCCATTGTTACCATGTATGGGCATCCGTCGTCCGCGAACCTACCCTACGCGAACCTACGCCAAGCGCACATGGAGCCCCGGTTTACGGGGCTTGAGAGGAGCCCGCTATTTTCTGCAGGCTTCTGCGCGGACAAGCCGGCTCGCCCGGGGGACCACCTTGGTGCCCCGCATGACTCGATAGACGGGTGCCGGTCCACCTACCCGAAGCGCGAGTCCCAACGGGGCGCTCGAATGAGGCCGTAAAGACCCCCCGCGCGAGGAGGCACACATCGCCCCCACGGGTTGCTGGCGCGGCCCTCTCGCGTCTCCTTGGCCGCCCCCGGATCCCCGTCACGGGAAACTCGCCCACCCCGACCTGCCGCCCGTCCGTGCGGTCCAGGTTATCTTGCGCCTCAGGGGCTTGCATTTGGTTGCCCTTGGGAGGATTCTGGCGAGGGAGGCGGTGGCATGCAATCGGCCCGTCTGCGTGCGGTGTGGCCCCCGGGCGGCCTCACGCCCCGTCAACGCGGCCTGTTTTGGTTCCGGGCAGAACCGCCCGAGCTGGACGATCCCGACGACGCGCGGACGGCCTTGGCCACGGTTCTGCGCGAAGGCACGCCCGACGATTGGGCGCCCTTGAACGTCGTGGCGCTGGCATCCCTTTTGGATGAGGTGCCACTCATGGGGTGGTCTGCGGCATTCTGGCGCCAAGTGTGCGAGGAGGCAAGCAGTGTGGATCAACGAGACCAGGTCATCACGCCGGCGCACCACGCCGTATTGGGCGTGGCCGCCGTCACGTTGGCACCATCGGGATTCGAGCTGGCTGGCGGCACCGCGCTGGCAGCCGGCTATTTGGGCCACCGCCGGTCTCGTGATTTGGACTTTTTCACAGGTGAGCCCGCCTCTTTCGTCGAGGCAGTCGGCCAGTTCATCGAGGCTCTGCGCCGGGCGGGGCATTCGGTCGACCAGATTCAATCCCTGGCCCCGACCATGCGCCGCCTTACCGCCTCGGGCATCACGATTGATCTGGCGGTGGATGCCCCATTTCGGCTGGCCCCGTCGACCACGGCCATAGACGCCATGCCACTGCGCTCGCTGCGCGATTTGGCTGCCGATAAGACCCTGGCTCTGTTTGACCGAGCCACCACCCGCGATTTCGTTGACGTGTACGTACTGCTGCAACGGCATTACCAGTTTGGCGAGCTGCTGGCGTTGGCGGCCTCCAAAGACACTGGCTTTGATCCCGGGTGGTTTGCTCGGGCTCTGCAGCACGCGGCCCGTCTCAACCCCGCCGACGTGGATCTGCTCGTCCCGATCAACTTCCCCGCCATGCAGCAGCGCTTCCTGGATGAAGCCGTCCGCCTGACCGCATTGCGGAGCCCTCATCCCAACCCGGAGTGATCGACACCTCGTTCTCACGCTTGGGCACGCCGCATCCAGGCTGGGAGCCGGACCACCACCCGCTGGACGGGATGTGAAGCCCGCGAGCCGTTGACTACGCGCCGGGCCTCCATCGGGTGCATGGGCTGCGCAGCCTCAACGTGTTCACCGAAGCCGAGGCGACGCCCATGCCGGAAATGCTGGCCTCTTGGTCCTGGGACACCGTCCGTGACGCCATGGTGCGCCTGGGCGGACCCGGAGACGCTTCGCCAGCTGGACCTGCCGGGCCTGCCGCTCTGACGGTACGGCCCTCGGTACCCGCGCACGCGCCCCTTCCCGTACATTCAGCATCGCAGAAAAACCGACTGCCACGCCATCGAACCGTGCGACGCCGCGGGGGTACGCCGCGCACGGCACGCCGGCAGGCAGACCAGGCTTCATGTCGGGCGCTCGTGGGTGGCCACTGGGCGGTTCGGTCTCCAGGACCCTCGTCCTGTGGTATACTGACTTATACCCACCCCGGGTGGGAGGGAAGGAGAATGGCCAATGATTCCCCAGTATCAGCAGGATGCCTCGCAGCGTCTCAAGGTGGCAGCCGGCCACTTGAAGTCGGTTCAGCGCATGGTGGATGAGGAACGCTACTGCGTGGACGTGATGAAGCAGCTGGCCGCAGTGCAGGCCAGCCTCACGCAGGTCCAGCAGGTGATGCTCAAGAACCACCTGTCCACCTGCGTGAGCGACGCCATTCGCGCGGGCAACGGCGCCCCCCTGATTGAAGAGCTGTTGACCGCACTCAAATATTCACAGGGCATCTGGCCCCCGAGCGGACCGGACCCGATTTGCCAGAACCCCCCGGGAGGTGTGCCCCATGATGCCGTCACCCCGTGAGCCGGAGCCCACCACCGTCGAGCTGGCTGTAGACGGCATGACCTGTGCGTCCTGCGTGAACCGCGTCGAGCGCTACCTGAAGAAGGTGCCCGGGGTTGACGCGGCAGTGGTCAACTTGGCCCTGGAGCGGGCCACCGTGTCGTTCCCGGCGTCGTCTGGCGTAGAGCCGGACGCACTGACGGCCGCCGTGGAGCGGGCCGGCTATCAGGCCCGCGTCATCCCCGCGGTGGCGGCACCGGAGCCCCGATCGCTCCAGCTGGCGGTGGGCGGCATGACCTGCGCGTCGTGTGTGAGCCGCGTCGAGCGCTACCTAAAGAAGGTGCCGGGGGTGGAGTCGGCCGTGGTCAACCTGGCGCTGGAGCGCGCGTCGGTCACGTTTGACCCCCAAGCGGTCAAACCCGCCGCACTGCTGGACGCCGTGGAACGGGCCGGGTACCAGGCGGACGTATATGCCGATCCCGATCCGACCCAGGCCCACGCGGCGGATCCCCACCGCGACGAAATGATCGAGCGCGTGCGCGCGCTGGTGGTGGGGGCTATCGGGAGCGCCGTGGTCCTGGCACTCATGTGGGTTCCGGCGGTGGCGCTGTGGCCCACGGTGCGCCTGCACGACCTCCTTTTGGCGCTGGCCGCCCTGCCGGTCTTTCTCTACACCGGGCGGACGTTTCACCGGGGCGCCTGGAACAGCCTCAAGCACGGCACCACCAACATGGACACGCTGGTGTCGCTGGGGGCCACCGTAGCGTACGGCTACAGCGTGCTGGCGATGGCTTTTCTGCCGGGGCGGCCGGTGTATTTCGACACGGCCGCCCTGATTCTCACGTTTATATCCATCGGCAAGTACTTGGAGGCGCGCACGCGGGGCCAGGCCGCCGATGCGGTGCGCGCACTGTCACGGCTGGCGGTGCCCACGGCCCACGTGCTGAGGGCCGGCACCTGGCGCGACCTGCCCACCGGCCAGGTGGTGGTGGGCGACCGCTTGTCCGTGCGCCCGGGGGAGCGGGTGCCCACGGACGGCCAGGTGGTGAGCGGCGCCACCGACGTCGACGAGTCCATGATGACCGGTGAATCGCGCCCGGTCGCCAAGGGCGTGGGCGACCCACTGGTGGGCGCCACCATCAATGGGAGCGGCCACGTCGAGATGGAAGCCACCCGCGTCGGCGCCGACACGATGCTCGCGGGCATCGTGCGGCTGGTGGAGCGGGCGCAGACGGAAAAGGCGCCCATTCAGGCGCTGGCCGACCGCGTCGCCGGCGTGTTCGTGCCGGTGATCATGGGGGTGGCTGCGGTGACGTTCCTCCTGTGGGGCGCCACCGGCCACTCGTGGCTCGCCGCTATGCTGGCGGCGGTGGCGGTGCTGGTGGTGGCCTGCCCCTGTGCGCTGGGCCTGGCCACGCCCACCGCCATCATGGTGGGCACGGGTCGCGGCGCCCGCCATGGCATTCTGCTGAAGGGCGCGGGCACCCTGGAGCGGGTGGCCACGCTGCGGCAAGTGGTGTTTGACAAAACCGGCACGCTCACGGACGGCCACCCCAGCCTCGATCGCATCGTGGGGCAGCCGGACGACGTGGACCGCAATACCTGGATCCGCTGGGTCGCCGTGCTGGAGCAAGGCAGCGAGCATCCGTTGGGCCGCGCCCTGGTGGACGCGGCGGCGGCCGATGACATTGCCCTCTCACCCACGCCTGAGGATTTTCACGCAGGTGTCGGCCTGGGCGTATCCGGCACGGTCGAGGGCGGCGTGGTGGTGGTGGGCACGGTGGCGTGGCTGCAGCAGCATGGCATCGAGGTGCCGCCGGCCCTGCCGACCGGCGACGGCACCGTCATTTATGCCGGCCGCGGCGGGCGCTTTATTGGCGCCGCATTGCTCACGGACCGGCTGAAGGCGGACGCGGCCCCGGCACTGGAGCGGCTGGCGCGGCGCGGTCTCACGCTGCACATGATGACGGGCGACCGAGAAGCCACGGCGCGCGCGGTCGCCGCCGGCCTGCCCATTCACTCGGTGTATGCGGGTCTCACGCCGGCGGGCAAGACCGAGCAGGTGGCGGCGCTGGCGCAGGAGGGGCCCGTGGCCATGGTGGGCGACGGCATCAATGACGGACCGGCCCTGGCGCGTGCTGACGTGGGCATCGCCATGGGCACCGGCACCGAAGTGGCCCGGGCCGCCGCGGACATCACCCTTTTGGGCAGCGACCTGTCGCTGGTGCCGGAGGCGCTGGCGCTGTCGCGGGCCACAATGCGCGTGATTCGCCAGAACCTTGGCTGGGCCGCCGTGTACAACGTCGTGCTGGTTCCGCTGGCGGCCTTCGGCATCCTGAACCCGGTGTGGGCCGCGCTCGCCATGGCGCTCTCGTCGGTTTCGGTAGTGTCCAACTCCCTGCGATTGGCGCGCGTCCGACTCAGTTGAGCCGCGGCCCCCAGCGCCAACCGGGGTGCCCTCGCGAGCGGGGCGCGCCCGGGGGCCGCGGCCGATGCTGCCACGGCCCGCCTGGTGTCGGAGGGCATCGCGCGCCGACGGACGCGATGCCCGGCCCAACATCGTGCGACCGCTCCTGGTCACGGGCGCAACAGGGCCACCCGCATGGCGTCGCCGCCCTCCGTCCCGGCCCAGGGCGGGAGACGTCGCGTGCCCCGTGATTGCCGGCGCCACGCGGGTGACCCAGATCACGTCACCCCCCGCTGGACCCTCACCCCGCCTGACAGGCCACGAACGTCCGCCGGGGGGCGTATACTCATACGGAGGAGGCGCCCGTCGCGGACTGGCACACGCATATCGCGATCATTCCGGAGGTGCTCGGCGGCAAGCCCGTCGTCCGGGGTACCCGCCTGTCTGTCGAGTTCGTCATCGAGTTGCTCGGTCGGGGGTGGTCTGCCGAGCACGTGCTGGAGCAGTACCCGCAACTCACGGCGGATGACATTCGGGCATGCCTGGCGTACGCGGGGCACACCCTGCGTGCCGAGCGCGTTTATCCGGTGCCTCGCTCGCCGTGATGCGGATCCTGGCCGATGAGAACGTCAGCCGGTCGGTCGTCGCCCTGCTCCGTGAGGCCGGACACGAGGTGACCGCCGTCGGGGAGAGCATGCGCGGCGCGACGGATATCGAGGTGCTGACCTATGCCCAAATCGAGGGGCGCCTGTTGCTCACCTGCGACAAGGATTTTGGCGAACTGGCCTGTCGCGTCGGCTTGCCCGCCAGCTCGGCCGTCGTGTGGGTGCGCCTCCCCCAGACGGCCCCCGCAGCCGAGGCCGTCGTTCTACGCGCCGTGCTCGAAAGTCGCGCGGACTGGTCCGGCCATTACGCAGTGGTCGAAATGGACAAGATCCGTATGAGACCGCTACGGCCCCTGACGGCGCGACCCGCTGAAGAATCAGGCCTTCACAGGCCTTACCCGGTACGGCTAGCCCGTCCGGAACCCCCGTGGAGCGCCCTTGCGGGGCTGACCTGAAGCGAATGGTCACGTCCTGTAACCCGAGAGGCCAGCGTCGCGCTGCCGCACGTTTCGCAATGGACGGCGGCGGCCGGGTTCCCGCCAGTGCCAAGCAGCGGGCCGCCGTACATGGGGCCGGGGTCGCCGTACACCCGCTTCGGGGCGCCCCACTGGGCCACGGCCGCCATCAGCTCTTCGCCACGGGGCGGCGTAAGTGGTGGGGGGTCCCAGTCATCCCTCAGGATCCCCTTCGATCCCGACTTGGGGCGAGCCACTGGGATGCCGGCCTGGTGGACGCACCGGCGGCTGGCCCTTCTCCAGGAGAGCCCGGCCCCGCTGGCGTGCCGAGCGACGCGGCTGCCGCTTTGATCATCCGAGAACGGTCGAGCCTGCGACCTGCCGCTCGGGTCCGGCCCAGTGGAATGCGCCACCAGGTCGTGCTCACCTCAAGTGGCTCAAGCGGACATGGGGCGGCCGCAGGGTACTCCAGTCTGCCGGCCTCCCTCTCACCCATCGGCAAACGGGTTGGCAATCTGCACGCCCCCGATGACCTGGCCGGCGCTCAAGGCTTCGGTCCAAATTCGGCCGCACCCCAGGGCGGCAGCACTCCGCACAATCAGCGCATCCCAAATGCTGATGCGGTTCGTGCGGTGGATGTCGATGGCGGCCAGCACGTCGACCGCGGTCGGTGAATGCACGGGCCACGGCACGTAAGCGTTCACCACGGCTCGAGCGGACTCCGTGTCCATCGGATGGGCCCACTTCCGAGTGCAGACAGAAAAAAACTCCTGCAGGACTTGAATGGACACGCACCCGGTCCGACAGGCCCAAAGGTCCGTCAGCAGCCGCTCGGCGGCTGCGTGCTTGGCGACTGCCGCCGGGCTGCCGTCGTACGCGTACAGAAGGATGTTGGCGTCCACAAACACGCGCTCAGTCACGGTCGTGGACTTCGTCGCGCGGCCAGGGATACCGGGCGGTCTCCACCCCGGAGTCGAACCCGGTCGCCATGGCCGCCAGCGCGAACCGCCTGGCCACTTCGTAACCATCGCTCCGTCGAATTAGGTCTTCCAGCGCCTGGCGCATCAGCTCTGACAGCGAGCTTTCTCGATTAACGCCCACGATCTTGGCCTGCCGCAAGAGATCGTCGGGCAACCGCAGCGTCACATTCCGCATCTACGACGCTTGCCACCTCCACAAGCATAAGTGTAGCACACGTCTGCGTGTCGTTGGATCAGGTGCTCGCACGCATCTGTCGGGTGAGGCGAGGCCTGCGGGAGGGCCATCGCGCGGTGGCGCCGGGACGCCATCCCTAGTCTAGCCAGTCCCGGAATGAGGACTGGGCGGCAGGAGGTCGGCCCTGGCCGCGGAGGCGGGTTCTCCCTGCCCAAGCGGGGGGACGTCCAGGACGGGGTCCTTTCCGTGGCCATGCCAGCCGGCGATGCCATGGGCGTGGCGGTCCGCAAAAGACGTGCCGTACCGACGCCAGGCGCCCGACGCCGAGGCGTCGGGCGCTGGTTTGGAGGCGCCATCGCCTCCCATGCGAGCGTTAGGGTTGGACCATCCCGGTGGCCGTCTGCATCAGCACCTGGGCGACCGAGATGACCTTGGCGTTGGCCGTGTAGCCCTGCTGCGCCTCAATCATGTCCACCAGCTGCTGCGACAGGTTGACGTTGGATTGTTCCAGCGACCCCGCCTGGATGGTGCCGCGCCCGCCGGTCCCGGACGGCCCCACCTGGGCCACCCCGGAGTTGTTGGTGGCGCCCCACAGATTGTTGCCGAGGTTCAAGAGCCCCCCGGATTGGTGAAGCCCGCCACCGCCACCTGACCCAGGGTCTTGGTCTGGCCATGGGAGAACGACCCGGTGATGCTCCCGTCGGGACTGATGGTGAACCCGGTCAGCGTGATGGCCGGCGACGCGCCCCCGCCGGTCGCCGGCGGCGTGTAGGTCGTCACCGTATCGGCCGTCATCTGTCCCGCGCTGTTGAACGTCAGCGTGCCCAGCGTCGTTGCCGAGGTGGATCCCGACGCCTCGGCGGACACCGACCACGTGTTGCCGCCCTGATCCGTCATGAGCACGTCCACCGGCACCGGCGCCCCGATCGAGTTGTAGGTGGTCACCGGAATCGTGAGCACGGTGCCGCTCGCGTCCGCCGCGTTGAGGTTCCCGGCAAAGTCAATCGCCGTGGTGGCCTGGGGCGCCAGCGCCTCGCCCGGGAGAATCTGCAGGTTCGTCAGGTTGGTGGGCCCGGTGGTGATTTGTCCTGCGCTGTTGGGCACCCAGCCCTGGACGAAGTCCCCCTGGGCATTCACCAGGTTGCCGTTGGCATCCAGATAGAAGTTGCCGGCCCGCGTGTATGACACGCCCGACGGCCCCTGGACGATGAAAAACCCCTGACCCTGCAGCGCCAGGTCCGTGTTGATGCCCGTGCTGTGGAGGCTCCCCTGTCCCATGTTCACGTCCACGGTGCCCAGATTGACCGCGCCCCCTGACCCCATCTGCTCGGGGTTGATGCCGCCGAGTGTGGGCGTGGGCGTGGATGCTCCGCGCAGCGTGGCCAACAGTGCCTGCGAAAACGTTACCCGGCTCGACTTGTACGCCACCGTGTTGATGTTGGCGATGTTCTGGGAAATGACGTTCAGCCACTGCTGATCCGCCGACAGCCCTGAGATGGCTGCGGACAATCCTGCCACGTCGACTCCTCCTTGTCGCGCCCTTGCGTCCCGTCACAGCGTTCGCGTCCCGAACGCGGCAGCCCCTTTCCTCCGTCGTTCCGAAAGGGTGGGGTTCCGTTAAGACCGCCCCAACAGCACCACCGCGTCCACGTTGGTAAAGAGCCGTCGTTCGGCTTCGCCGCGCGGCATGGCCGTGACGACCGTGTTGGTGGCCGGGGCCACCAGCATCACTGATTCCGGCAACACCACCACCAGCGATCGCACGCCGCGTTGGCGCGCGTCACGGACCGCCCCGGCCACGCGCTGCACCTCGTCCGGCCCGAGCGCCACCGCCCGCTCCGCGACGCGCCGATCCGCATGCTTGGACCACTGCAACGCGTCCGACAGCGCCGCCTTAAACGCCCCAGCGCTGGCCGCCGGCGGCGTCGGCGCCCGAGGCGGCCCGATCGGTCCTACGCCATCAGGCGCCACTGACACTCACCACCTGCGAGAGCGGCACCTCGCCCAGGCCCGACACCCCGAGCGTCAGCTGGCCCTGCACCAAGCTCACGCCTGTAACCGAACCCGACGACACGCCCGATGCGCTGGCCACTCCGACGGTTTTGCCGATGAGCGGCGCGGCCGCCAGCAGGGGATTGCCTCCCCCCAGGCCACTCGCCAGCGTGCTGAGACTTTGCTCCATGCTGGTGATGCCCCCCAGCGTCGCGAACTGCGCCAGCTGCGCCACGAACTGCGTGCCCTGCACGGGCTGCGTCGGGTTCTGGTACTTCAGTTCCGCCGCCAACAGGGTCAGAAAGTCCTGTTCCGTCACGGCCTGGCCCGACACCGTCGCTGTGCCGCTGGCACTGCTGGCCGACCCCCCGTTCACCGCCGCCGGGCCGATCCCTCCGATCCCTCCAATCGCTGCCGTCATGCTTCACCTCCCTTCGCGTTGACAAGGTCCGTCCCCTGTCGTTCACCTTAAGTCGCTTCGTCAGGCTCTCAGGTCCAGGCCGGTGGTCGTTCCCCCCGTCGGCTGGTCGGCGGCCTCCGGTCCTTCCCCGTAGACGCCCGGGAGGGGCGGGGGCCTATTCGCCTGGTCGGAGGCGGACGACCCAAACCCAAAGCCCGCTCCCGCCGTCACCTCCACTGCGGTGCGGCCCAGGGACGGCTCCAGTTGCGACCCGAGGCCGGCCCGATCCGCCGCGAGCACTTTCAGCCAGGCGCTGTTGCGGACCGACAGCACCACGTGCGCCCGCGTGCCCGACGCGGCCATCCGCACGAGAATGGCTCCCAGGCGCGCACTGGGCGGATTCAGGCGGAACTGCACCCCGACGCCCCACGCCGGCGGACGCAGCGTGAGGCCCGAGATCCGCCAGCCCCCCGCGGCCAACGGCGGCAGTTCCGCGACGGTTGCCCCCCGGGCGACCGAGGCCGCTCCCCGCACAGGCGCCAGTATCCGTCCAGTGGCCGAGGGGCTTGGGCTCACCATCGCGTCCACCTGAGCCGCAGTGCTCGTGCCCGGCTGGACCACCCCTTCGGTCGGGCCCGATGCGGACCCAGCCCGCGGCAGAACCGACCCGGTGCGTCTTGGGATGCCGCCGCGCACGGCCACCGTCAGCGCGGAGCCCTTCGCCACGAACGTTCGCCCCTGCGCGGTGCGCCCATGGGACGCGGTCGTGGCCGCTGCGGCACGCCCCGGTGGGCCCGTGGGTGGCTGCGCCGCCTCCCCACCAGGGTGGTTCTGGCCGGCGTCGGCCGAGACACGGCCAGACCCGAGGTTGGCTGCCGTGCCCGCCTTGGCGCGGGCTGCCCGCGGGGCCCCGATCCCCGGCCGCAGACTCGCCGGCCCCGGCGCCTGGCGCCGGACGGCCACCGGACCGGTGTGAACCGGCGGCGCGTCGTGGCTGGTGCCGCCCGGCCCGCGCCTGGGCGCGGGGGCGCCATGCTGGACGTCGACCGTGACGGCCGCTGGGACCGCTGCGCTGCCCGCCGCCGATGCGGCGGATCGTTTGGCCGCAGTCCGGCTCCGCACCCGCACCTGGCGGGCCAGCAGGGCGAACGGCACGGTGTGCCGACCCCCGGGCCCTGGAACCACGCCCCGCCCCGGCCGGTTGGCCGCACCCCGGTGCGCCGGGTGGGGTCCCGGCCCCGTCGGCGCATCGGATCCGGTCCCGGGTTTGGCGGGACCCGTATTCATCGTGATCATGTGTTCACCTCCCTTCAGGGTCCTGGTGCATGCTTTGCGGTCCGTGGATGCGCGGCTTCACCCCCTTTGCTGGGCGGCGGGCTGTTCCAGCGCCCGCGCCACGGCCTCCCCAATCCGGCGTCGCGCCGCGGGCGTGGGGATTTGAAACTGGACCGAGGTTTCCCACGCGAGGTGCCCGCGGATCAACGCGGACGCGCGGGCCACGCGGGCCACCCGGCCAATAAGGGGCACCGCCGTGCGGTTCAGCGTGAGCCGCATGCGCAGGTCCAGCCCCGTCCACGGGCGAAACACGCACGGAAAGCGCAACCCGATCGTCGACAGGTCCAGCGTCGTGGTGGCATACACCTCAGCGTCGCTCCGCACCAGCGCATACTCGAGCGGCACCAGCAGGTTGGCGCGCATGGCGTGGCGCTGCTCCAGCCGGCGCGGCTCAGCGACCAGCGTGACCACCATGATGGGAATCGGGTCCAGCACATCCCGGACACGCACGGTCTGGGTCCAGAACCGCACCTCGTCACCGTAGCGCAGTTCCAGGGTTTGGCCGGGTTCAGGGGAAAACGGCGCATCCCCCTCCCGGAGCGCGTCCAGGTATACCTCCGCGCCGAGGCGGCGGATGACCCGCGTCCGAAAGGACCGGCGGCCCACCCATACAATGACCGGCGCGTTGGCTTCCAATCGGTCCAGCCCCATGCTGCTCACCCCTCGCGCTCGCCTGGACGACGGCGCCCGGCGCGCACCATACGCCAGTCATCTTCCAGTTGGAGCGACTCCCGCCGGGCGGTGAGGCGCTGCTGCGCCGCCTGAGCCCGTGCCGCGAGGCGCTTCGCCATGGCCAAACGGCGCCGGGCTCCTTCGACCCGCTGGCGCGCCGCGGCCACGTCCGCTTCCCGTTCCGCCACCCGCGCGCGCGCGGCGAGGCGCCGCCGCTGGTTGGCCTCCTCGAAACGCGCCGGGCCCCACAGGTCCTCAATGCTGACCACGGTGCCCAGCACCCCGGCCCCCGGCACGCTGGCGGCCGCGATCCCGTCGCGCTCGGCCTCGGCGGCGGCCAGCGCCGCCGCGCGCTCTCCCAACGCCGCTTCCGCCGCGTCCACCCAGGCCTGGTAGAGTCGCTGGATCGCGCTCACGCCCCCACCTCCGCCACCAGCCCCGCCAGGGCGGCGACGGACGCGGACGCGTCCGCGCGCTCGCCCGGGGCCTGGACCGCCCAGGCCAGCAGCCGAGGTGCCATCGCGAGCGCCTCATCGGTCGCGGCATCGTGGCCCGGCTGGTACGCCCCCAGCTCCACCAGGTCGCGGGCGCGCGCCGCCCGGGCGGTCCAGTCGCGCGCCCGGGCGGCGTGCCGCCGATGCTCCGCCCCGACCACCTGGTCCATCGTGCGGGACAGGCTCCGCGGCAGGTCCACGGCGGGATAGTAGCCCGCCTCGGCGCGTTCCCGGGCGAGGACGACGTGGCCATCCAACACTCCGCGCACCGCATCCGCCACCGGGTCCGCCTCCAGGTCGTCCCCGTCCACGAGCACCGTGTAGCAGCCGGTGATGGCGCCGCGATCAAAGCGCCCGGCACGCTCCAGCAGGCGGGGCAAGAGGGCAAACACCGACGGGGTGTATCCACGGGCCGTGGGCGGTTCGCCGGCCGCGATGCCCACCTCCCGCGCCGCCATCGCCACCCGCGTCAGCGAGTCCACCACCAACAGGACGCTCTGGCCTTCGGCCGCCAGCGCCTCCGCCAACCCGGTCGCGGTTTCAGCCGCCCGCACGCGCAACAGCGCGGGTTCGTCCGACGTCGACGCGACCAGCACGGTGCGGCCCCGATCGGCCGGCGACAGGGCTTCCCAAAACTCGGCCACCTCCCGACCCCGTTCGCCCACCAGCGCCACCACCACGGCGTCAGCCGCGACCCCGGCGGCGAGCATTTTCAGCAGCGTGCTTTTGCCGACGCCCGAGCCGGAAAAAATGCCGATGCGCTGGCCGTGCCCCAGCGTCAGGCAGGCATCCAACAGGCGCACGCCGGTCCACAGCGGCTCCACAATGGCGCGGCGATCCAACGGGGAGCGCGGGCGACCGGCCAACAGCCGCCCGGTGCGCGGCAGGGCCGGGCGCCCATCGCGCGGCCGCCCGATCCCATCCAGCAACCGACCCAGAGCGGCCGGTGCGAACGGTACCGTCTGTCCCCGGCCCATCACGCGCACGCGGGCGCCGGGCGCGAGTCCCGTGAGCGGGCCCAGCGCCATGAGCCACGCCTGCTGATGGTGGAAGCCCACCACTTCCGCCCACACCGCCCCGTCTTCCGTCTCAATTTCGCACAACGCCCCCACGGGCGCGTAGGGGCCATCGGACCGCACAGTCGCGCCCACCACCTCGATGACGCGCCCGGTGCGGGCATAGGGGTGGCTCGCGCCGATGGCGGCCGCCCACGGGCTGGCCGCCGCAGCCCTAGGCGGGATCGGGGACGTGGCCATGACCCTCGTGCACCTCCTCGAGCATGTGTCGGAGGCTGGCGAGCACCCGGCCGTCCACGCCGCCGCCGCTCTCCGCCTCCACCCAAAGATCTGCGGGGCCCAGCGCAGCGTCCCGCGCCAGCGTGAGGACCCGCGAGCCGTCGTCCAGCTTGGCGAGGCTGTCCGCCAGCTGCTCAAACACCTCGGGGGCGCAGTAGACGGCCACCCGCTCGCCCGCCACGGCCGCCGCGAGCGCCCGAGCGCGGGCCCACAGCCGGGCTTGGTCACTGAGCGACTCCCCCACGACCTGTTCCGCCAGGGCCGCCGCGGTGGCCAACACCACCTGGTCCTCCAGGAGGCGCGTGGTATCTGACAGCGCGGCGAGCCGGATCCGCGGCGCCTCGAACTCCTCCTGGAGCCGGTCGACGGCCCGCTGCCAGTCGGCTCGGCCCGCCTCGACCCCCGCCATATACCCCTGCCGCTCAGCCAGCGTCCGCACCGCGGCCGCCTCCGTGTCGGCCTGCTCCAAGATGGCCCGGGCTTCGTCCCGGGCGCGGTCCAGCACCTGGTCCAGCTCCGCCGCGAGCCAGGGCGCGCCTTGGGCGACGTCGCGGGGGGCGGCCGCCCCCGCCGCGCCCATCGGGGCGCCTCCCACCCGAATGGGGCGTGCCTCGATGGCCAGCGGAGGCTTTAGCACCCTAGACGACAAACTCGTCACGCTCCCCTCGGGATACCACAATGTCCCCCTGGTCCTCCAGCTGGCGAATGACGTTGACGATTTCGCGCTGGGCCTGTTCCACGTCGCGGATGCGCACCGGGCCCAGCACGGCGATGTCGTCTTTTAACAGCTCCGCCGCCTTTTGAGACAAGTTCGCAAACACTTTCTGGCTGACGTCCCCCGACGTCCCCTTCAAGGCCAGCGCCAGCGTGCGGCTGTCCACGTGCCGCAGCACTTTTTGGACCGCTCGATCGTCCAGCTGCACCAGGTTCTCAAACACGAACATGCGGTTGCGAATCTCATCCGCCAGTTCGGGGTCCAGCGCCTCCAGCTCGTCTAAGATCTTGCGCTCGGTGGTGCGGTCGGAGTTGTTCAAGATGGGCACGATGGCGTTGATGCCCCCCAGCGTGCTCACCTCGTCCGCCGCCAGCGTCGAGAACCGGCGCTCCAAGATCTGCTCCACCTCCCGCACCACGTCGGGGGCAATCTTGCCCAGCGTGGCAATGCGCCGCGCCACCTGGCCCTGCACCGCCGGGTCCAGACCGGCCATCACGGCCGAGGCCTGGGCCGGGTCCATGTGGGCCAGGGCCACCGCGATGGTCTGGGGATGCTCGTTGACCAGAAAGCTTAAGACCTGGCTGGCGTCGGCGCGCCGCAGGATTTCAAAGGGGCGCCGGTGCAGGAAGTTCGTAAGCCGGTGGATGATCTCCGACGCTCGGCCGGGGTCAAACGCGGTCTCCAGCATCGTGCGGGCATAGTCGATGCCGCCCTCTTGCAGAAAGCTTTCGGTTTCCACCATCTTCACAAACTCACCCACCACCTCGTCGCGCAGGTCACGCTCCACCCGCTTTAGGTTGGCCACCTCCAGCGTCAGCGCGTCCACCTCGTCGCGGCGAAGATGACGCAGCACTTCCGCCGCCTCATCCGCCCCCATGGACAGCAGCAGGATGGCCGCCTTTCTGGTGCCGTTGACTAGAGGCATCTATCCTTCCTCCTCCGCCATCCAGCTGCGGATCAGGCGGGCCACCCCGTCGGGGTCGTCCTGGATCATGCCGGTCAGCTGGCGCAGCGCCGCGTCGCCGGGCGTCGCCTGGGGCTTGGCATTCAGCTGCCGCAGCAAGCCCGCGACCGATTGGGTGACGTCCTCCCCGAGCGCCGGGGCCGCTCCCGCCGCCGCCAGCTGCGGGCGGGGCACCGCCTGCCAGCGCTTCCAGGCCTGCCAGAGGGCGCGCAGGATCAGCACCCCGAAAACCACCAGCAGCAGTTCTTCGGCCCAGTGCTCGTATTGGGCGGTGCGCTGGGCCGCGGCCAGCGCCTGGGCGTTGGCCGCGGCGGCGCTGGTGTTAAAGGGGATGCCCACCAGCGACAGGGTGTCTCCGCGGGCCAGGTTCATGCCCGCGGCCTCTTCTACCAGCTTCGACAGGCTGGCCTGCAGCGCGGGCGTCAGGTGCTTGGACACCGCCACCGCTACCGTGAGGCGCTGTATCGCGCCGGGCGGGACGGTGGTTTGGGTGGTGGTGACCGGCACAGTGTATCGGTTGATGACGGTCGAGCTTTTCCCGGTGCCTCCCGTGGTCGCCCCGGCCACGTAGCCGGGGGTGTTCGCCGTGGTGCCGGCGCCGGGCGCCGCCGTCCCACCCGTCGACGACGACGTCTGGGTTTCCACCTGGGACAGCACGGCCTTGCCGGTCGTCTGCTGCTTCACCTGCTGCTTGGAAAAGTCGAGCGTGCTGGACACGCGCACCACCGCCTGGCCCGGTCCCAGAACCTGGGCCAGCATGGTTTGAACGGCCTGCTGCACCGTGGAGTCCACCGCCTGTTGGGCCTGGAGCTCGGTGGTGGCCTGCCCCGACAGCGGGCTGGCCGCCGTCAGCACCCCGGCGGACAAGAGCGTGCCGTTCTGGTCCACGACGCTCACGTGCTTCATGGACAGGCCCGGCACGGCGTGCGCGACCAGCTGCATGATGCCCCGCACCTGGCCCGTGGACACCGTGTGATACGGCTTCACCGTGACATAGACCGAGGCGGTCGTGGGATTTTGGCTCTCACCAAACAAGGTGGGCGAGGGCTCGTTCAGAAACACTTTGGCACCCGACAGCGCCCCGATGCTCCCGATGGTGCTCCCCAGCTCGTCCTGGAGCGCCACCTGTTCCGTCAGCAGCAGTTCCTGGTCGGTCTCCCCCAGCGAAAACTGCGTCAGGTTGCCAAACCCCACGGTACCAGAACTCGGAATGTTTTGATCCGCGAGCGCGACGCGCGTCTGGTCCACCTGCGCACTCGGCACCAGGACCGTACGCCCGCCCTGCGACAGCTGGTAGGGCACCTTCATCTGGGCCAGCTGGTTGGTGATTTGACCCGCCTGCGCGGCGGACAGGTTCGTGTACAGCGGCTGCCAGTTGGGCGAAAAGACCAGGTTGGCCAGCACCACCACCACCACCAGCGCCACGGCCGCCCCGGCGCCGAGCCGGAGCCGCTGGGTCGGGTTGCTGGCGCGCCACCATTGGAGAATCTTATCCCACCACGCCTGAAACGGCAGGCCCGCCTGATTGCCCATGATCACCCATCCTTGGTTAAACTGGTTTCCCGCCGTGACGGTCGCGCCGCTGCCGGAATCAGCTGAGCGGCATGTTCATGATGCTCTGGTACGCCTGCACCACGCCGTTGCGGATGCCGACGCCCACGTTCAAGGTCATCTCCGCCTGCGACAGCGCCACCATCACCTGGGTGACGGATCCCTGGCCGGTCATGGCTTGGGCAATCGCTTGGTTGGCCGCCGCCTGGCTTTGGCTGAGCTGTTGCACGGCGTTGGCCAAGAGGGTCCCAAAGCCCCCGCCGGCAGCGGACGCGCGGGTGGAGCCCCCCAGCTGAACAGGGTTGACGCTGACCGGGCTCACTCCGGCCACGGCGCTCACCGCCTAAGCCGACAGCGTCAGAGCCTTGACATCCAGGCTCTGCGCTGCTTGAAACGCGGTGGCGTCCGCTTGATACGACCGGCTGGCGGCAATCATGTCAACCATCTCGGTAGCCAGATGCACGTTGGGATACGCCACGTAGCCCTTGGCGTTGGCCGCGGGATTCGTGGGGTCGTAAACCAGCGGGAACGGCGAGGGATCGCCCACGATGGCCGCCACCGCCACCCCCTGGCCCACGCCACGGTCCAAGCCCGAAGCGTAGGCGGGCAGGCTCTGGAGCAACACCATCTCGCGACGGTAGGGCCCCCCGCCCGGGGTGACGGTGGTGTCGATGTTGGCCAGGTTGCTGGCCACCACGCCCAGCTGCACCGACGAGGCGGTGAGCCCGGTCGCGGCAATCTTCAGCGCGTCGAACATTATGGCACCTGCCCTCCTGCAACCGTGTTGATCTGCGTCATTTCGTCGGTCCATGCCTGAGCAGCCGTGCTGTACAGCAGTTGGTCCTGCATCAGCTGGGACATCTCGCCGGTCATCGACACACCGTTGCCGCTGGCCGACACCGCCCCGGACACGGTGGACACCGTGCCCGTCACGGCGGACAGGGGCGTGCCCGCCTGCCAGGCCTGCGCCAGCGCCCGGCGAAACGACAGGCGCTGGGCCTGGTAGCCAGGCGTCTGCAAATTAGCCAGGTTGTTGGTGGTCAGGGACTCCGCGCGCTGCGACAAATTGAGCGACGCCGCCAGGAGACCAAAAACCGAATTGGACACTGGACTCCTCCCTTCTCATCGAGACACCCATCCTCCTCGAGGGCCTGAGACCGCCGGCGCGGCCGGGCGCCGACGTCTCCTCACGGAGCCCCCGTCGCCGGCAGCACCACCTGGGACACCACGCTGCGCAGCACGACGATGTTGACCCGGCGGTTCTGCGCACGGCCGGCGGCCGTGCTATTGGTGGCCACGGGCCGGTAGCGGCCAAAGCCCGCCAGCAGGAAATGGCTCGCGTGGGCACCGGGCACCGTGGCCAGCGCCTGGACCACGTTGGCGGCCCGCATCGCCGACAACTGCCAGTTGGACGGATACTGGGCCGTGCGAATGGGCTTGTTGTCGGTGTAGCCCGAGACCATCACCTGGTTGGGCACGCGCTCCAGGGCCAACCCCACCCGCTGCAGCAGGGCCAACGCCCGGGGCGACAGCTGGGCCGACGCGTTGGGAAACAGCAGCGCGTCGGAAAAGCTCATCACCACGCCCACCGAGTTTTCGGTCACGCTCACCTGGCTCGCGAGGCCCGCCTGGTTGACGGCCTGCTGGACCGCCTGCTCCACCTGATTCAGCTGCCGCATCTCGGCGGCGCTGGGCCCCAGGTTGCCCACCCCCCGCGCAGCGGTGTTGGCCCCGCTCTGCCCCGACACGAAGCTGGGCCCAGGCGACGATCCCACGATGGAACCCTGGCTGCTGAACTCCTGGGCCAGCGCCTTCGCAATCAGGCTGAAGCGATACTGCTGCGTCCGAGAAATCGCGTACAGGACGATGAAGAACGCCAACAACAACGTAATGAGGTCGGCGTAGGTGATGAGCCAACGCATCATGCCCCCCTCGCCGCCACCTTCGTCGCTGTCGCCGTGGCGGGTGGTGGGCAGTCGTCCGAAGCTCACGACACGGCCTCCTTCATCCCGGGCGCCTCGGCCGGCGGCGGAGGCGCCGGGGGCGGTTCGGGACTGCCGGCCGGGCGGATGAAGCTCATCAGCTTGTCGGTGAGCATGGACGGCGCCATCCCCTGCTGGATGGACAGAAACCCTTCAAGCGCGATTTCCCGCTCCAACAGGTCGGCCTTAGCCTTGTTTTTGAGGTTGCTGGCCATCGGCAGCCACAGCAGATTGGCGGAAAACACGCCATACAGCGTCGCGATGAATGCGAGCCCAATCGCCTGCGCCAGGGCGGTGGCGTTGCCGGACAGATTGCCGAGGACGTGGACCAGGCCCATGACCGTCCCGATGATGCCCATCGTGGGCGCGTAGCCCCCCGCCTGGTCGAAGATGCTGGCGCCGGTCTTCTGCTGGGTCAGCAGGGCGTACATGTCGGCCTCGAGAATTTGCCGCATCAGGTTCGGGTCCGTGTTGTCGACGATCATCTGGAGCCCGCGCTTGAGAAAGGGGTCGTCCGTCCGGTCAATCTCGGGTTCCAGCGCGAGCGGCTGCTGCCGCCGCGCGATGTCGGCATAGCGGGCCAGGTCCCGAATCAGCACGACGGGGTCGAACGCCCGGCGGGTCATCGCCATGCGCACCAGCCGGGGCACCTGGCGAATTTCTTCCATAGAGTACGAGATCACGGTGGCCCCGATGGTGCCGCCAAACACAATCAGAGCCGCCGTGCCCTGCAACAGGGCGCTGGCTTTGCCACCCTCCAGGACAAAGCCACCAACCAGCGCCACCACGCCAAATAGGATGCCGCCCAGCGCCGGCATATCGATTCGCAACGCCACCACCAACCTTCTGCCCACTCAGGATGTTTGCCGACGCACGGCCCGCTACATCCAGATGCCGCGGCTGGCGAAGCGAATCGCCCCCTCTCGCTTGGCGCGGGGCGCCCCGTAAAACTGGTCCAACTCCTCGGGGCTCACGAAGCTGCGGCGCAGCATCTCGCGGGCCAGGGCGGTCGGCGACAGTTCCACGCCGTTTAAGTTCCCGACCCCGATGTAGTTGCCCGGCGACAGGACGATTTGCGGAATCCACGTGCTCTCGCGCGGCAGAAAGACCGGGCGCACGTCAAACATCCGGCGATTGCCGACAATCTCCCACACCCCCGACAGCGCGGGCGGACCCAGCACCACGTGGTACATGCTCTGCTTGTTCCGCTCCCGATTGCCGTGTTCGATGACGTGCTTGCAAAAGAGCGGCCCGTCGGAGCCCGGATCAATCTGGTACAGGACGTGGTCCACGATGAACTGGATCAGCTCGTCGCGCCCCGGCCGCCGCACGCCATTGGGAAAATACAGTTCGCGATCGGGCCGCCGTCCCCGACGCCCAACCTTGGGGCCGACAAAAATCGGGTTCGGCAGTTCCACAGTACAATCATCAAAAAATGCCAGGGTCTTGGTGGCCATGCGCGAGCACCCCCCAACGTGATACCGGGGGAATTCTTGGACTCGGAGTTAATTCCTGCTTCGGTGCGACACGAATTTACATCAGACCACAGATATTTCAAGCGCAGCCCGGCAGCGGGGCGGCAAGCCGGCCAGATCCGACACGATTTGCTGTCGAACGGCAGCGGACAGCACCAGGCTCACGTGCTGCGCCAGCACGTCTGGCGGCGTGCCGGCGGTGAGCACGTCCACCATCATCCAGGTGGCGAGCCGGCCCGGCTGATCTCGCAGCGCCGACAGCAGCCAGGCCAACGCCTGGTCGCCGTGTCCGGCCTTCTGGGCCACTTCGGCCAGGGCGGTTTTGGGAAGATACGTACCCACCCCCAGCTCCGACTGCAGATACCCGCGCGGCGGTCCCAGCGCGAGACAGCGTTCGAAGCAGGTCCGGGCGGCGTCGAGGCGGTCCCGATGCAGCAGCACCAGCCCCCGGAGCCAATAGAGGTCGGTGTAGGACGGATGCGAGGCCACCCCCGCACGGGCCAGGCCGTCCGCCGCGGCCCAGTCCTCAGCCGCCACGGCCGCCCGAATGGCGGCCGCCGCCACCACCGGCGCCAGCGGCGCC
>JAJYPH010000193.1 GCA_021795575.1 Bacillota bacterium | reverse complement strand
GCCTCCCGGCCGATGCCGTACTCCGCCGCTACCTGGCTGCCGTAGACGCCCATGTGGCAGTTGCCGAAGCTGCACCACAGCCCATCGTGCACCACGGCGTCCACCAGCGGAGCGTCCCCCATCCGCAGTCCCCACCGCGCGCCCGGCAGCAGGTAGGGGGCTTGGGACATGCTTTCCATGCCACCAGCCACCACCACCGCGTACTCGCCCAGCCGAATCGCCATGTCCGCCAGGTTGACGGCGCGCAGGCTCGATGCACACACTTTGTTAATCGTATCCGAGGGTACCGTGTTGGGCAGACCGGCGGCCATCGTGGCCTGACGCGAGGGAATCTGCCCGGCGCCCGCCTGCACCACCTGGCCCATGTACACGTAGTCCACGTCGCCCGGTGCCACCCGCGACCGGTCCAGCGCATGGCGAATCGCATGGGCGCCCAATTCGGTGGCAGGGATGGTTTTGAGTCCGCCGCCAAACGTGCCAAACGGGGTGCGGCTGTACGCCACCACCACGGTGTCCGTCGCGGCATCTTGCCCAACTGACATTATATGCCTCCTGTTAGGTGAGTACGGGCAGGCGCTCGCCGCCCCGCACGTGGGCGCCCAGCCCGCGGAGCTTGTCCCCCAGCCCCACGTACCCCCGCTCCACGTGCTCCAGCCCCCCAAGTTCCGTCGTGCCCTCGGCGGCCAGCCCCGCCAGCACCAGCGCCATGCCGCCTCTGAGGTCCTGGGCTTCCACCGGCGCGCCGGTGAGGGCATCGGTGCCCCGGACAATCGCGGTGTCGCGGTCGACTTTCACGCTGGCACCCATCCGCGCCAGGTCGTGCGTGTAGGCAAACCGATTGTCAAACACGGTCTCCTGCACCACCGACACCCCGTCGGCCACCGTCATGAGGGCCACCATCGGGGGGTGCAGGTCGGTCGGAAAGCCCGGGTGCGGCATCGTCTCGATGTCGACGGACACCGGACGGCGCGGCGCGCGGAGCGTCACGCTGTCATCCGTCTCGGTGATTTCCGCCCCCGTCTGTTCCAGTTTCAGCAGCACCGTGCGAAAGTGTTCCGGAATCACGCGGGTCACCTGCACCTCGCCACAGGTGATGGCGCCCCCGATGAGATAGGTGCATGCCTCAATCCGGTCGGGAATGATTTCATGCCGCACGCCGTGCAGGGCGGGGACTCCCTCAATGCGCACAAAGTTGGTGCCCGCCCCCCGGACTCGGCCTCCCATGGCGTTTAAGAAATTCGCCAAGTCCACAATCTCCGGCTCCATCGCCGCGTTCTCCAAAATCGTGGTGCCGTTCGCCAGCGAGCCCGCGATCATGAGGTTGACGGTCGTCCCCACCGACGCCCGCTCCACATAGATCCGCGAGCCGGTGAGCCCGCGGGCGCGCGCCCGAATGGACCCGTGCTCCAACACCACGTCGGCCCCCAGCGCCTGAAAGCCCCGAATGTGAAAGTCGACGGGGCGCGACCCAATCTGGCACCCGCCGGGGAACGCCACGTCCGCCTCCCCCACGCGTGCCAGCAGCGCCCCGACAATATACGTGGACCCGCGCAGCTTGCGCGCCAGCTCATACGGTGCCTTAGAACTGCTGAGCGCCCCGGCCGCAATCTCCAGCGTCGTGTCATCCAGCCATCGGACGTCGGCCCCGAGGGCCGAGATAATTTCGCACAAGTCCTGCAGGTCACTGCCTGCGTTCACGTTCTCCAACACGACCCGGCCATCACTGGCCAGAATGGCGGCCGTGATAATGGCTAGTCCACTGTTTTTGGATCCACTGGCGGCCACCGTCCCAGACAGCGGCACGCGCCCTTCAATAAATAATTTTCCCACGTCGGCCCCTCTTCCACGCGTCGCCTCTCACGCACCATGCCTCCGCCCGCCGCCCGCTACGCGTCCCAGCTGTAATTCGGCGCCTCCTTCGTGATCTGCACGTCGTGCGGATGGCTTTCCACCACCCCGGCATGCGTGATGCGCACAAAGCGCGCCCGCTCCGCCAGATCCGCCACCGTTTCGGCCCCGCAGTAGCCCATCCCCGCCCGGAGCCCCCCCAACAGCTGATAGTAGGTGTCGGACAGGGTCCCCCGATACGGCACCCGGCCCTCAATGCCCTCCGGCACCAGCTTGTCGGCGTCCACCTCGTCCTGAAAATATCGGTCGCGCGACCCCTCTTTCATCGCGCCAAGCGACCCCATGCCGCGATAAACCTTGAAGCTGCGTCCCTTGAAAATCTCCATCTCCCCGGGACTTTCCTCGCACCCGGCAAACAGCGACCCAATCATCACGGTGGATGCGCCCGCCGCCAGCGCCTTCGCCACGTCCCCGGAAAAGCGGATGCCCCCGTCCGCAATCACCGGCACGTCATGCGGCCTCGCCGCCCGGTACGCTTCCCACACCGCCGTGATCTGGGGCACACCCACCCCGGCCACCACGCGCGTGGTGCAGATCGAACCGGGTCCCACCCCCACTTTGACCGCGTCGACCCCCGCCTCGATCAACGCCAGCGCCCCGTTATAGGTGGCAACGTTGCCGCCGACGATCGAGACATCCGGAAACTGATTTTTCAGGTGCCGGACCTGGCGCAGCACCCCATCCGAATGGCCGTGCGCGGTGTCGACCACCAGCACATCCACCCGGGCGGCCGCCAGCGCCTCCGCACGCTCGACATGCGCCGGCCCCACGCCCACCGCCGCCGCCACCAAGAGGCGCCCCCCAGCGTCCTTGCTCGCCTGCGGAAACTTGCGCGCCTTTTCGATGTCCTTGATGGTGATGAGTCCGGACAGCCGCCCGTGATCATCGACGAGGGGAAGCTTTTCGATTTTATGCTGGCCCAAGATGGCTTTCGCCTGCTCCAGCGTGGTGCCCACCGGCGCCGTGACCAGGTGCTCTTTGGTCATGACGTCGGCGATGGGGCGGTCGTAGCGCGTTTCAAAGCGAAGGTCCCGGTTCGTCAGGATGCCTACCAAATAGCCGCCCTCGGACACGATGGGGACGCCCGAGATCCGATAGTGCGCCATCATGTCCAACGCCTCGCGCACCGACGACTCCGGCTGCAGAAAGAACGGATCGACAATCACGCCGTGCTCAGACCGCTTCACCTTGTCCACTTCGGCCGCCTGGCGGGCGGGAGGCAAATTTTTGTGGATCACCCCGATGCCCCCCTCGCGGGCCACGGCAATCGCCATGCGGGCCTCGGTCACGGTATCCATCGGGGACGACACAATGGGAGCGTTCAGCTGGATGGTCCGCGTAAAGCGCGTGGCCACGCTCACATCGCGTGGCAGGCGGTGCGAGTGGCCCGGGGTCAACAGCACGTCATCAAACGTCAGGCCCTGGGTGCCAAACTTGTCTTCACCTGTCACTCACGGCAACCTCCTTCTATTTGAAAAGGGGGCCGCTGTGGTCGGCCCCCCAGGCCGCCAGCGCACCGCCTCGGGCAATTTGATCTACAGTATCATACCAATCGGGCGGGGCCACACGGCGGGAATCTACAAATTACGGCAGGTGCCCCACGACGTGGGGCGGGATTGCTTCAGCGGCTCTCGCCCGCGGCCGGTTGCGTGGAGCCATCGTCCGCCCACGCCGCCGCCAGCCGGCTGGCCACCTGCCACACATCGCCCGCCCCCAGGGTCGCCACCACATCGCCCGGTCGGGCGCATTCCACCGCCCACGCCACGGCCGCCTCGAGCGTCTCCACGTAGCTGATGCGACGCTCGGGGTGCGCCGCCGCCGCGGCCGCTGCGAGACGCTCCCCCGTGAATTCGGGGCGCGGCGGTTCACCCGGCGGCGCATAGACCGGCAAAATGGCGACGCCGTCGGCATGACCCAGCGCCTTCAGCATCTCCGGCCACAGCAGTGCCGTGCGCGCATAGCGGTGCGGCTGGAGGATGGCCAGCACGCGTCCTGGCACTGAGTGGCGGGCGGTGGTCAGAACCGCCGCCACCTCGGTGGGATGCACCGCGTAGTCGTCCACCAGCAAAATCCCGCGGGCCTGGGAGCGGACGTCAAAGCGGCGCCGCACCCCAGAGAACTTGGCCAGCGCCTCCGCCGCCGTAGTGGGCGCGACGCCGTAGTGCTGCGCGAGCGCGAAGGCGGCCAGGGCGTTCAGAACATTGTGCCGTCCAGGCACCCGCAAAGCCACGGTGGCCAAGCGCTCTCCGCCGCGGATGACGCTGAAACGCGATTCCATCGCGGCCAACTCAATGTCGTCAGCCGCAAAGTCCAGCCGCCGACCCGGCTGGGCCCAGCCAAACGACAACTGCGCCGCGGGCACCGTCGGCATCATGCGGGCCAGCACGGGGTCGTCCGCGCCCCACACCACCACGCCCGGCCCGTCGGCCGCGACGCGGCCGGCAAAGTCGGCCACCGACGCTTGGACGTTGTCAAACGACCCCGCGTAGTGCTCCAAGTGCTCCGGCTCCAAATTCGTTAGCACCAGGGATTCCGGCTGGTAGTGGCGAAACGACCCGTCGCTTTCATCAGCTTCCGCGACCAGAAACGCGCCATCTCCCAGCTCCACGTTGCCGCCGGTGAGTGTGGGCACGTCGCCCCCCACCAGCACGGTCGGGCTCTCGTGCGCCGCCTTCCAGATGGCGGCCACCATGGCCGTCGTGGTGGTTTTGCCGTGCGTGCCGGTCACCAGCAGCGCGCGCCGCCCGGCCATCAGCCAGGCCAGCATCTCCGCACGGTGCCAGAGCCGGAGCCCGCGCGCCGCCGCCACCCGGCGCTCCGGGTTGTCCGCCGGCACATCGGTGCTGTACACGACGGTGTCCGCCGCCCCGACATTGTCCACGCGGTGCCCGATCTGCACGGCGATGCCATGGGCCGACAGGCGTTCGGACCGCGCGGAGCGCCGCGCGTCCGAGCCTGTCACCACCAATCCCCGCGCCTGCGCGGCCACCGCCAAAGCGCTCATGGACACCCCACCGACCCCGATGAAGTGCACGCGCTGCAACGGCCCGCCAGGCGGCGACGGCCGGAGTCCCTCCCGCTCCCGGCTCAGCGGGGCGTCGTTGCCGTCTCGGCCATCGCTGGCCTTTCTGCTTGCCACGTTGTCACTCGCTTCCGTCCCAAATCTGGCCGCCATCAGACGGTGCCTACAGACGCCAGCCACTCTCTTTCCACAACGACACGTAGTGCGGGGCCGACTCCCGCAAACGCTGCAGTTCTTCCTCCCTCAGGGTGCGCACCACGCGGCCGGGCGAACCCATCACCATGCTGAAGGGCGGAATCACCCGCCCCTCGGGAATGAGCGTGCCGGCCGCCACCAAACTTTCGCGGCCGATGCGTGCCCCATTCAACACAATGGCCCCCATGCCGACGAGGCAGCCGTCCTCCAACACGGCGCCATGCAAAATCGCCCCGTGTCCCACCGTGACATGCTCCCCCACCTGGGCGGGGATGCCCACGTCGGTATGCACCAGCACCCCATCCTGCAGGTTCGAGCCCGCCCCCACCCGCACGGGCGCCTCGTCGCCCCGCAGCACGGCATTGAACCAAATCGACACGTCCCGCGCCAACACCACATCTCCAATGACAAACGCACCCGGTGCCAAAAAACAGGGCCCCTCCAGCACCGGCTCCCGTCCGCGATAGGGCAACAACATGCTATGCCGCCTCCTTGAGTCGGTTCGATCCGCCAAAACGCCTTGGTCGGCCAGCACGTTACCGATCCGGGCCCGCCGGACCGGACGCCAACTCCCAGGGTATGCGGGGAGACGCCTCCAGTCCGATGCGCGCCCGGGCTCCGTGGGCCGCCGCTGCCGCCGCCACCATCACCGCATTATCCGTACAGAGGGCCACCGGGGGCACGTGCAGCGCCACGCCGCGCTCCCCGGCCCACGCGTCCAGCCGGGCGCGCAGCGCCCGGTTCGCCACGACGCCGCCCGCTGCATACACGTGGCCAACGGGCGCCACCTGCCAGGCGCGCGTCAGGCGGTCGGTGATCTGGGCGGCGACGGCGTCCTGCAGGGCCGCGGCCCAGCGGGCCCGGTCGGCGTCCGCCAGCACGGGCTCGGCGCCGACCG
>JAJYPH010000192.1 GCA_021795575.1 Bacillota bacterium | reverse complement strand
GAGGTGGCGCATGTCACAACACAGCTGGCAAGGGCATTTTGGGCCGGACGTGGTGTCACGCACCTGGCCGGAGTTTCGGGAAATCACGGACGTGGTGCCCGTGGCGGGTTCGGACGCGCGGGTCACGTTGGCGGGCTGGGACGGCCCACGCGCGCTGGCGTCCACGGGGGTGGTGGCGGGCCCCTTCGCCCGCAGCAAGGCGGTGGGCCGGATCCTGGGCGGGCGGGCGGTGGGCCCGCTGCTGACCTTTCGACCCTTTCTCAAGCTGGTAGTGTTCGTGCCCCGCACGGCCGTGGACCGGGTGCGCGACGCGCTGGTGGCGGCGGGCGCCGGCAGCGTCGGGGCATACACCCACATGACGTTTGCCGCGGCCGGCGCGGGGAGCTTTCGCGCCAGGGCGGCCAACGCACGCGGCGGCCGCGAGGGGCGCATCGAATATGTGGACGAATCGGCCCTCGCTGTCATCCTGCCCACGTGGATTGAGGACGAGGTGCTGGCCGCGATGAAAGCCAGCCACCCTTACGAGGACGCCGCGTTTGACCTGATTCCGCTGGCCAATCGGCTGACCGTGCCGCAGGCCTATCTCGGTGACGACGGCACCGTGCGCACGGCGCTCGTCACCGAGGAGCTGGCGTCCTGGGCCGTCAACACGGGGGTGGAGCGCATTGAGGCGGAGCGCACCCACGGCGACAGCCGGCTGGAAATGGCCGAGCGCGGCATCCAGGTGGGGTTGGTGCCGCTGGGCACCTGGACGGTGCCTGGCCTCGCCAGCATTCTGGCTGAGGTGGCTCCACGCGGCGGCAGCGCATGACGCGGGACAACACCCCCAACTGGATCCTGTATTCCGACGGGGCCTCGCGGGGCAACCCCGGACCGGCGGGCTATGGCAGCTACCTCGTCGACCAGAGTTCTGGCCAGGTGGTGGAGCTTTCGGGCTTTCTGGGCGTGACCACCAACAACGTCGCGGAGTACGAGGGGCTTCTGGCGGGGCTCCGCCACGTGTTGGCGCACGGCGGCGGACGCGTGGCGATACGCGCCGACAGCCAGCTCATGGTGCGCCAATTGGAGGGACGCTACCAGGTGAAGCATCCCCGCCTGGTTCCCCTCTACCGCGACGCGATGGCCATGCTGGCCCGCACCGCCGGGTGGACGGCCACGCATGTGCCGCGCGAGCAGAACCGCGACGCTGACCGGCTGGCCAACCAGGGCATCGACGAGCACGACCGCCGCGCCCGCTGATCGGGTGGTGGCCAGGGGCAGGAAAGGTGGAACTCCGGATGAAATGGCTGCCGCACACCTCGCTCACCCGCATCGCCGATTTGGATCGCCAGGACATCGACCGACTCATCACCGTCGCGGGGGCGATGGCGGGCGCGCGAGCCCCCGCCATCGCCCCGCTGGCTGGCCGCATAGTGGCCACGCTGTTTTACGAGGTGAGCACGCGCACCCGCCTGTCGTTTGAGTCGGCGGCCCTCCGGCTGGGGGCCCAGGTGATTTCCGTCGCCGACGCCGCGACGTCGTCGGTGGCCAAGGGCGAAACGCTGGCGGACACCGTCCGCATCGTGTCCGGGTACGCGGACGCCATTGTCCTGCGCCATCCTCAGGAGGGCGCAGCCCAGGAAGCCTCGGTGGCCCTCCGGGGCCGCACCCCGCTGATCAACGGCGGGGACGGCGCGGGCGAACATCCCACGCAGGCACTGACCGATGCGTACACGCTGCATCAGCATTTTGGTCGGCTGGACGGCCTCACGGTGACGTTCGTCGGGGACTTGCGCTACGGGCGCACGGTGCATTCGCTGGCGGCGCTGTTCGGTTCCTATGCGCTCACCGCCGTACAGCTGGTGGCGCCCGAGGGCTTGGACGCGCCCAGCGACCTCACGCGTTCACTCGGTGGCGCGCCCGTGACCCGCCTCCCCTCGCTGGTCGAGGCGGCCGCCACCACCGACGTGCTGTACATGACCCGCATTCAGCACGAACGCCTGCCGGCCGGTGACACGCCGCCCGGCGCGCTGCAGGTGGATCGGGCGGTGCTGGACGCGCTGCCCGCCTCCAGCGTGATTTTGCATCCGCTGCCGCGCAAGAATGAGCTCCCGACGCTGGTGGACGACGATCCGCGTGCCATTTATTTTCAACAGGCCGCCAACGGTGTGCCGATGCGCATGGCGCTGTTGGCCCATGCGCTGGGCTGAGCGCGGTAGGCGCGGCCAGTCTTGGCGAACGTTGGCCTTGAATGGGAACGCGACGCCGGCTACACTGCTCTATGCACGCGAGTGGACACGACGGCCGCCGCGCCGAGGCCGTTTGACGGCGCGCCCGGCGGGGAGGAAAGTCCGAGCTGCACAGGGCAGGGTGCTGGATAACGTCCAGTGGGGGCAACCTTAAGGAAAGTGCCACAGAAAACAAACCGCCTGCGGCCAGGCCGCGGGTAAGGATGAAACGGTGCGGCAAGAGCGCACCAGAAGCTTGGTGACAAGCTTGCTTGGCAAACCCCACCCGCAGCAAGACCAAATAGGGGGAGGATGACGCGGCCCGCCGACTTCCCGGGTTGGTCGCTCGAGGCGTCGGGCAACTGGCGCCCTAGATAGATGGTCGTCCACGACAGAACTCGGCTTATGGTCGACTCGCATGCCGTGTGGAGCCGGCTTCTGGGTCACCCAGAGCCGGCTTCTGACGCACCCACCCATACTGCTGATGCGGAGGTCCGGGACGTGAAGGTCATTGACGCCCACGAGTTCACGCCCGACCGCCCATGGGGCGCGCTGGACGTAGCCGCCATCGATGGCGCCACCGTTCGTCTGCACTGGACGGACCGCGCTTATCCATGGCATGTGAACGACGGGCCCGAGGTTTTTGTCGTGCTGGAGGGCGTGATCGACATGCACTACCGCGAAGAGGGCCAGGAACACGTCGCACGGCTGCGGCCGGGCCGCATCTGTTTCTGCGAACCCGGCGATGAGCATCGGGCGGTCCCGGTGCCGTGGGCACGGATTCTGGTCATCGAGCGTCGGGGCAGCGTGTAAGGGTGCCCGTGCGGCCGTCACCCCCTCCCCACCAGCTCCGCCTGGGTGCCAGCCCCCGCGACGTGATGCGCCGAGGATGCGCTCAGCGTTGGTGGCTCGACGCGTCCCCAAAGCATCCGTCCCCTCCCAAGCGGGGAACCGCACCGGACCGGCCCACCGCGCCGGCCCGCTCCACGCCCCCCGGTAACCGCGCGCGATGAGCTCCTGGCCCGAACGCGTCGCGGCCAGCACGTGGGCAAGGTGGGTGCGGCAGCTTTCATAAGCGACACGCGCAGCGCGCGCTTCCTCGCTCAAGATGCCCCACGGCAGTGCGGCGGCCACCGCTCCCGCACCCAGCCAATCCTCCAGTGCCGGGCGGAGACTCCCGTCGGGCCACCGCTCCCCCGCAGGGACCACCAGCGCCACCCCGTCAACCGCCCGCACGAAGTCCGCCACGGCCTCAGCATTCACCAGCGCCCCCAACACCACCGGCACGCCCGCGCTATGGGCGGCCAGTGCACAGGTGGCCCCATTGGGGGACGGCACCACCACGTGCGTGGCGCGGGCAGCCGCGCCAGCGATCCGGGCGAAAGGTTGGGTTCGGCCTCTCCGCGGCGTCCCGCCACCATGGCCCCGCGCGTGGCGGCATACGCCGCCGCCGCTGCGCCGTCCCCCCAGGCATGCGGATGTACCCACACCCCGGCGTCCAGGGCCGCCACCACGGCGATCGAAAAAATCAGCACGTCACACACGACCACGACCACCGGGGCCTCATTCGCGACCACGGCCGCGATGCCGGAGGCTTCCCACTCGCATCCAATCCGGCCCGGCATGCCGCACCCCCTCTCGGCGGCGATTCTACCCGTCCGCGGACGCCAAGACGGCGGAGCGCGCTCCGCCGTCTTTCGTGCCGTCCATTCGCCACCGTGCCCGCGTTCGTGGACTAAGGGGCCGTGCTGTTGTCCCTGCATTCGCAGTGGGCGCAACTGCACGTGCTGCCGCAGCTGCAATCGTGGTCGCACTGGTCGCCACGGCAGTTGGTGCAGCAACAGTGCCCGGCATCCTCCGTCAGGGTTGCGTCCGTCGTCGCCATCGTCCGGGGTCTGGTCATCATCTCGCCGCCTTCCGCTTCGTAGTCGCACGCGGCTAGACTGCACCGCTTTGGCGAAAACATACGAGCCGGGCGCGCGGCGCCAGGTTTTTAGGCGACGTGGTAGCCGGCGTCCTCGATGGCCCGCACCAGCGCCTCCGGGGTCGCCGCGGCCGCGTCGTAGGCCACGTGCGCCCGCTCTTCTTCGAGCGACACCGCGACCGTCTTGACCCCGGGCACCTCTTCCAGCGCCTCGCTCACGTTCATCACGCAGTGGTGGCACGTCATCCCCGTCACCTTGATGTCGGTTTCGACCAGGTTGGCCATAGTATCCCTCCCGCTGGCGGCTGGTTCGCTAGCCGCGCCGGATTCATTATACCCCGTGGCCGGGCACCCGATCTTTGCGTGCTCCTTCCTATCGATGCACTACTGATGCGCGTCGTGCAATCGCCATGCGCTGGTGATATGATGAAGGGGGTCTCGGGGGACGCCCAACTAGGAGGCATCGCGATGGCACAGGAGGACAAGCCGCTTCGCGCGGCGGAGGCGGCATTGGACAACGAGCACTGTCCCGTGGCCCTGACGGCGCGGCTCATTGGCGACCCGTACATCCTGATGATCCTGCGCGACCTGGCCAACGGCACCCTGCGCTTTGGTTCGCTGTCCGACTCGGTCAGCGTCAACCCGCGCACGTTGACGGCCCGCCTCCGACGCATGGAGCAGGACGGCCTGGTCGTGCGGCACATGTTTGCGGAAATTCCCCCGCGCGTGGAGTATACGCTCACAGACAAGGGACGCGCGCTGCTGCCCGTGGTCGAGGCGCTCCGCGCGTACGGCGACGCCTGGCTGGTGGCCCCCGTCTGAGGCAGACATTAACTCGGGAAGCGGGGGCGTCATCATGAGGCTGTGGATCCTGCCCGTCGGCGCCTTCGATGCCGACGTCGCCACGCTCTCGCCGCAGGACCGCTCCGGCCAGCGCACCGACTGCCCGGTCTACGCGTATCTGGTGGACATGGGGGAGCGCTGGCTCTTGTTTGACACCGGTTGCTCGCGCGCCCTCATGACGGACCCGCACAGCATCTTGGGGTCGGGCGTGGCGTCGCTCACGCCGGTGATGCATCCGGAACGCGACTACATCACGGCGCGTCTGGACGCGCTGGGCATCGCCCCTGCCCGCATTGACATCGTCGCCACGTCGCACATGCACTTTGACCATGCCGGTGCCAACCGGGACCCCGCGTGGTCTGGCGCGGAGTTTTGGGTTCAGCGCGCCGAGTGGGAGGCCGTGACGGCCACCCCCCGCCACTATCCCGACGCGGGGTGCCAACCGCCGCCCGGTGCCCGTGTGCGTCTCTTGGACGGCGATGTCTCGGTGGCCCCCGGCGTCACGCTGGTGGCCACGCCCGGGCATACGCCCGGCCATCAGTCGCTCATGGTGCAGTTTCCCGGAGGTGGCGGCGTGTTCGTCACCAGCGACGCCGTGTATACCCGGTCGCACTATGACCCCGACCATGTGGGAGCCGCCGTGGACCGCGACGCCAGTGCCCGGTCCGTCGAAAAGATCCAGACACTCTGCCGCCAGCACGGCCTCGTCCCCTTCTTCAGCCACGATCCCGACCAGGCGCGCGTCGAAGGGTGGCGTCTCGCGCCGCACGCGTACGCAGACGGGCGGTTTCCTGGTCACCGTCCCAGTTAACCCCAGCCAGATTCAGAGACCCTGTCAGAAAACGAACAGGATTCTTAGGCCGCGACGGCGAAGTCCCCGCCGAGGTGGACGGCATGGCGAATTTTGCAAGCAATGTGCTGCGATACGGGATGGCTCACCCGGCGGACCCCGCCCAGTGGGTGCGCACCACGGACGGCTGGACGTCCCTTTCCTACGAAGGCCTGTCCCTGCGCGTCGGCAGCCTGGCCCAGTGGCTTCGCCACCAGGGGATCA
>JAJYPH010000191.1 GCA_021795575.1 Bacillota bacterium | reverse complement strand
ATGGGATCCCCCCCCCCGGTTTCGAATACTGACTCGGCCCGACATGCGAGCATCGTGCTGGCCGCCGCGGGGCGCTATCGCCCCACCGGGTTCAGCTCGTCAAGCACGGCCCCCGCGACGATCCCTCGGATCCCGGTGCGGCCGCTCCCGCGGAAGGTTGCGGCCGGCCCTAAGCCGGGGAGACACAAACGGCGCCACCCGCGCAAGCTGCCGCGGCCGACGCCATGCCATCCACACCACCGCCGCCACAAAGGCCACGATCCCCACACTCAGCCAAGGCACCGCACTCGCCCCCCGGCCGTGCTGAGATTCCAAGACGCCGCTGCCTCGTCTAGCGGTTCTCCTCCGTGTGGTCCGGCGGACGGTTCGGACTCTCCGCCTGGGTCCCGTTCGGTGCGCCGGTCGCATCGTAGGACATGGGATACGTGGGCGGCTTGCCGGGCTCATCCATCACGCCCGACATCGCCCCCCGAAATTCACGAATGGCCCGCCCGAGTCCCGACCCAATCTCCGGCAGCCGCTTCGGTCCGAAAACCAGCAGTGCCACGATCAGCAACAGGACAATGTGCACCGGCGACAATAAATCGCCCATCCTGGCCACCTTCTCTCTTATGACCCGAGGCCACGACCCGACAATTCAGTATACCGCACGCACACTGCCGCATGCCCGTCAAGCGCGCGGATGGGCGAGCCGCTCCCGATGCGCGGCCCACTCCCAGTCGTCGGCGAGCGGCGGCAGATCCCCCGTCCCCGTGCGCCGAGCCTGCGCCCGCGACAGGAGCCAGTCGGCCAGATGCGGGTTTTTGGGCAGCAGCGATCCGTGAAGATACGTGCCCACGGCGTGGACCCGCACCGCGCCCTCGGTTCGGTCGCGCCCGTTGTTGCCGGCCCCGACGGTGACCCGCGCCAGCGGAGCCTGGCCCACGTGGAGCCGAGTTTCCCCGGCGTGGTTCTCGAAGCCCACCAGCGTCGTGGGCTCCAGCGGCAGCGTGGCCACCGCGACGACGTTGCCCACGTGCCGACCACGCTGGCCGGCACGGGTGGTGGCCTCGAACCAGCCCACCCCCGGCAGCACCCGCCCGTCCTGGGCCTGGTACTCGCGCCCCAGCAACTGAAAGCCGCCGCACACCGCCAGCAGGGGCAGCCCATCGGCCAGCGCCGCCGAAAGGCCGGCCCCCCGGGTCACCAGGTCGTCGGCAATCCACGCCTGGTGGCGATCCTCGCCTCCCCCGAGAAAGACAATGTCCGCCGCCGTCCACGACACGGGGTCCCCTGGCTCCACGTCCAGCACGCACGCCTCCCAGCCGCGCCACTCGGCCCGGCGCGCCAGCGCCAGCACGTTGCCCCGATCCCCGTACAGGTTCATATCGCGGGGATAGAGATGCACAATCGTCAGCCGCAAAATCCGAAGCCTCCCCGAGGGGCGTCATCGGCGGCGCCACCTGCGACCGATGGTCGGTCCCCTGTGCCCAGTATGTCACAACCCCCGACCCGGGTCGGGTGGGCGCTGCTCGGCAAATGGCGACACAAGGTTGACCCGCCCCGCTCCCTGCACCAGCATAGGCGTGCAGACTGCCGCGAACGCGGGGCGGGCGGGAGGTTTCAGGGTCCATGCAGCAGTATTGGGTACCGTTTTGGGACATCATGCGGACGCGCGAGATTGAAATTCTTGGCCGTCGACGGTTGCATCACCTGACGCGGGGTGCCTACGAAGTGTCGGAAGTGCTGCCCTGCCGTCTAAACCAGGTGGTGACCACCACCGTGTGCTGGTGCGGCACCCGGCCCATTTTGATTCTGTCGACGGCCGACGTGCGCATCGACTACCGCATCTTCGTGCGGTGGTTTGGGTATGAGGTGCGCCCCGCCACGTCAACGGAGGTGTCGGCGCTGACGTCCGCCCACCTGCAGGGCGTTCCCCCGGGGGGATTGCCCTACATGATGCCGGTGTTCCTCGATGATGTGCTGCTGGAATCGGACTCGCTCTGGATTCCCGCCGGCGACCCGTCGGTGTGGGTGCGCGTGCTGCCGCCCGCCGTGGTCAAAGTGTCCGGCGCCTTCCCGGTGTCCATTCGGCTGGCTCCCCCGGCCCGTGATGAGCGGTACAGCTACTACGCGGTCAATCGCCTGAATGCCCAGGGGGTCCTGGAACCGTCGGAACCTGCGGTCCTGTCAGGAACCGACTAACGAGGCTGGCCAGCTCCCCGGGCGCCTCCAGCGGCACCCGGTGTCCGACATCCTCCACAATCGCCAGCTGCGCCCCCGGGATAATGGCGGCCATCTGCTGCATTGATGCGACATACTTGCCGTCACGGCGGCCGGCCACCAGGAGCGTGGGCACGGGCCATGCGGGCAGCAGAGGCCCGCTGTCCCGCTGAGCGCCCGCCCCGGTATGGCGGAGGCTGGCGGCAATGCCCTCCGGCCGGTGCCGGGCCCGGTCATGGGCGAGACGGCGCCGCTCGGCCTCCGTCAGCGGCCGTCCACTGGCCAGCACCGGGTTGTCATCCCACCGGGCCAGGAAGGCGTCCAGCCCGCCCGCCTCGATCTGGGCCGCCAGCAGCCCATCCGCCCGCCGCCGCGCCCGCCGCGCTTCGGCGTCGGGGATGCCCGCCGACGCGCTGACCAG
Source organism: Bacillota bacterium (assembly GCA_021795575.1). Taxonomy (GTDB): domain Bacteria; phylum Bacillota; class Sulfobacillia; order Sulfobacillales; family JAIMBI01; genus JAJZWV01. Next base: position 3,459 of record JAJYPH010000191.1, on the reverse strand, counting down.
CACCAGCCGCGCCACGCGTGCGGGCGCCGCCGCCGCCATGCGGAGCGCGATGCGGCCCCCCATGGAGTAGCCCACCAAGGCACACGGCGCGGGTGACGCGGCCGCCATCAGGGCCAGCAGATCGTGGGCCAGGCCGTCCGGGTCCAGGTGCCCGCCGTGGGCGGGGATCCCCGAGCGACCGTGGCCGTACAAATCGGGCCGCACCACCCGATGCGTTCGACGGAGCCCGCGCACCAGCGGTTCCCAGGTGGCATGCGTGCCCAAAAACCCGTGCAGCATCAAAAGTGGTGGAGCGTCCGGCGCGCCGGCCGCCGTGTACCAGAGTGCCTGCGGGCGCTGGGTGCCCGGCGCCTCAAACCAGGGCATGCCACGCGTCCGACAGGTCATGGGCCAACAGGGCCTGGGTCTCCGCCAGCCAGGCGGCGTACGCGGCCCGCGGCGTCGTGTGCCAGTCCACAATCTCGAGGCCGTCCCCGCGCTGGCCAGCGCTCAGGACAGCCGCCGTCTCCGCCCAGCTGGACGTTTTATCGTACCGACCGCCGTACAGGGTGGCCGCCCCAGCGAAATTCAGCTCGTGCGGCGTGCCGAACAACCGTTCAAACGACTCGGGGGGCAGCTCCCCCTGCGGAAGCGTGTTGAAGATGCCCCCCCCGTCGTTGTTGACCACCAGCACCGTCGCCCCGAGGCCCTCGAGCCGGACCGGCAGCCAGCCGTTCAGGTCATGAACAAACGACAAGTCCCCCACCACCAGCAGGAGCCGCTGGTCCCGGGCTGCCGCCAGCCCCAGCCCGGTGGACGCCACCCCATCGATTCCGCTCACACCGCGATTGCCAAACAGGGTAAAGCGGTCGGATCCGGCAAACCACTGATCGAGGTCCCGCACCGGTAGGCTGTTGCCCACCATGACCAGCGCGGCCGCCGGCACCACCGACGCGAGATCGTGCGCCCAGTGGCTGGACAGACCCACCGGCGCGTCGGCCAGGCGGCGGGCCAGCCAGCCCGCGGCCTGGGCGTCCAGGTGCTTCCACCCCTGTCGCCAAGGCGTGTCGCACGATGCTCCCGGCGGCCACGGCCACGGTTCGTCATCCCACGTCTCCAGATCCGTGGGAAACCACGCCACCGCCGATCCCCCGGGGTCCCGCCAGGACCCTGCGGCGTCCACCACCGCCGTGGGCACCTGGGCCATGAGCCGATTGGCCGCCTTCGACGTGGGGGCCGGCCCGACCCGGAGAATTTTGGCCGGCCAATGCCCCTCAGGCAGAGAGCGGGCCAGCCAGTCGGCGGTCGCCACCGTCGGGATGCGCCCCCGCAGATTGGACAGCGGGTCGGCCCACACCGCCCAGCCCCACCGGTCGGCCAGCCTCGCCACGGTACGGCGCGCGCCCAGCAGGCTGTCGGCGCCAGCCACGATGACGCCCCGGGGTTCCCCGGCCCCAAATGCGTCCAGCGCATCCCAGTCCGTCACGTGGGCGGCTCGCGCGACGGCCACGGGGGGCCGCGGGCCCTCGTCAGGGGGCCAGTGTGGCACGAGGGGCTCGCGCACCGGCACGTTCACGTGCACGGGACCGGCGGGGGCACCGTGGGCGGCCGCGGCCGCCCGCACCCCCGCCATGACCCAGTGAGACGTCGGCACCGCCCGATCGGGCACCGGCAGATCCCAGCTCGCTTTGACCGTCGGCCCAAACAGCTTCACCTGATCCACCGTCTGCGGCGCGCCCACCTGGCGAAGCTCGGGCGGGCGGTCGGCGGACAGCACCACCAGGGCCCCTCCGCCGTAGCGCGCCTCCATGACGGCCGGCAGGAGGTTGCCCACCGCGGTGCCTGAGGTTGTGAGGACGACGACGGGGCGTCCCTGTCCGCGGGCCAGCCCCAGCGCAAAGTAGGCCGCTGACCGTTCGTCCACGTGCATCCAGACGCGGATGGCCGGATGACGGTCCAGCGCCAGGGCGAACGGAGTGGAGCGCGAACCGGGGCACACGACCGCCGCCCTGACGCCGCCCGCCGCGAGCCCCTCCACCAGCCCCGCCGCCGCGTCCCCCAGCGGGTCGCCGTTCACGAGGGTGCCTCCCCCCCTGCCAGCGCCTGCACCATGACGCCCAGCTTCTGACTCGATTCCGAAAGCTCCTGATCCGGGTTGGACCCCCGCACCAACCCGCATCCCGCAAACAGCCGCACTCGCCGCCCACGCACCCAGGCCGATCGGAGGCCGACGTAAAAGGCCCCCGACGCGCCTCCGATCTCGGCCAAGCCGACGGGCCCGGCATACCAGCCACGCGCCGTCGCTTCCAGGCGGCGCTGCCAGGCCAGCGCAGCCCCGGGGGGTTCGCCCCCGACGGCCGGCGTAGGGTGGAGCGCCGCCAAGACGTCGTAGAGGCCCTGCTCCGGTCTGAGCCAGCCCGCGACGGGCGTCACCAAGTGGCAGACGGGCCCGGCACGCACTGTCCGGATGGGGTCCGCCACCACGTCGTCGGCCAGCCGCCCCAGGCGGCGCGCAATCGCCTCCACCACCACCCGGTGCTCGCGACGGTCCTTGGGGCGGCCCAACAGCACGTCGGGGTTCGCATCCGCGCGCTCGGTCCCCGCCACCGCCTGCGTGAACACCCGCCGGCCCTGCACCCTCGCCAAAAGTTCCGGCGTGGCCCCCAGAAAGACGCCACCCGCCTGGCGCACCAGAAACACACTGGCCCCAGCATCCTCTGTGAGGGCGACCCACAGGGCGTCCAGGTCCACGGGCTCGGCCAACCCCAGGTCCACGGCCCGCGCCAGCACCACCTTGCCCACGCGGCCACGGTCGAGGGCACGCACCACCACCGCCACCTGGTCCCGCCACCGTTCGGGGCGCGGGACAAAGCGGGTCGTGCGGAGCGTCGCGCCCAGCAGGGACGCGGCCGTCCCCGGCACGCGCGGCAAGAGCCGAGGCGGCCGGAGGGCCCCCGATGGCGGCACCCGCGCCACCAGCTGCCACCACCCCGAGCCGTCCGGCTCGCGCCGCACCGCCAGTTCGCAAAACGAGGCGCCCTTGACCTCGGCCGCAGGCCGGTGGCGCGCCACATCCACCGTCTCGCCCCAGGCGTTTGCCCGCAAATGCCGGTTTTCGATGCTCACTTCGAAGCGCGAGAACAGCATGCGGCGCGTAGCCATCTCGTAGACCAGCGCGTTGAGCCAATCCGCCAGCAGCAACTCCTGATCCGGCGCCGCGCATTCGATGCTCACTGACTCGCGCGCTTCTACCCGCGCCGGATCGCAAATCGCCGCCGTCATCGCCATCGCCGCCCCGGCGAAAGCCTCGGCCAGCGTAGCGCCGCGGCCGCGCACACCGATGTCGGCCTCGTGAGAGAATATTTCCCAGCTCATCGTGGGCGCGGATGGAAGCATCGTCTTTCCTTGTGAAATGCTTGCTTTATGATAGTAGCAGGTGGCGCGAAGTTGACTCCGACCTGGCGCATCGTTGGTTCTGCC
>JAJYPH010000190.1 GCA_021795575.1 Bacillota bacterium | reverse complement strand
GGCCATCCCCCGCACCGGGCCGCCAAACGCGCACGGCTTCGATGGCTCGGTGGGGAAGCCGGACAAGATGCCGCCGGAAATCTCGGTGCCGCCCGAGTAATTGATAATGGGACAGCGCGCGCCGCCCACCTCTTGGAAAAACCACTCCCACGCCTCGGGCGTCCAGGGCTCGCCGGTGGATCCCAAAATGCGCAGGCTGGTCCGGTCGTGCTGCTGCACGGGGGCCGTGCCGGCGGCCATCAGGCCGCGAATCGCCGTGGGAGAAATCCCCAGCACCGTGACGCCGTGCCGCTCCACCAACGACCACAGCCGGTCCGGGCCGGGGTAGTCGGGGCTGCCATCGTAAAGCAGCACGGTGGCGCCTAGCGCCATCCCGCCCAAAACTTCCCACGGCCCCATCATCCAGCCCATGTCGGTGAACCAAAACAGCGTGTCGCTGGATTTCAGGTCAAAGCAGTGCAAAAGGTCCTGTGCCGCCTTTAGAGGAAATCCGGGATGGACATGCACGGCCCCCTTGGGACGGCCGGAGGTTCCCGAGGTGTAAATCACCATGAAGGGATGCTCGCTGTCGACGGCCTCGGTCAGTGGCCTGGTGTCCGCGTCGGCCACCAGCTCGTGCCACCAGTGGTCGCGGCCGGTGGTCATCGGGGTGGCTGTTCCCGTGCGGTTCACGACCAGCACACGCTCTACCCCGGGGCACGCCGCTACAGCCTGGTCGGCCACGCCTTTCATGTCCACCCGCCGTCCGCGGCGGTGGAAGCCATCGGCGCAGATGAGCCAGCGGGCACCCGAATCCTGCAGACGTGTGGCCAGCGCCTCGGCCCCGTACCCGGAAAACAGGGGCACGTAGGCGGCTCCCAGCTTGGCCACCGCGTAGGTGGCCACGACGGCCTCGGGGATCATGGGCAGATAGAGCCCCACCACCGTGCCGGGACCGACCCCGTGCGCCGCCATCGCGTTGGCCAAGCGGTTGGCCTCCTGGTACAGCTCCCGGTAGGTCAGCTTGACGACGAGGCCTTCTTCCCCCTCCCAGATCACCGCCAGGCGGTTGCGCAGCGGCCCCGTGGCGTGGCGGTCGAGGCAGGTGCTGGCCAGGTTGGTGGTGCCCCCGGTGAACCAGCGTGGCCAGTGCGCTCCCTGCGATAGATCCAGCACCTCGTCGTACGGTTTCGCAAAGTGCCACCCGATGTCTTTCACCACGGCGTCCCAAAACCACTCGGGATGCGCCGCCGCCCGACGCCTTAAGGCATCCAGGTCCGCCAGCTCCCACGTGGCCAGAAAGCGCGTAAGGTTGGCCTGCCGCACCATCTTGGGGTCCGGCCGCCACGCCAGGCGCCCCGAAAACAACTGATTCAACTCCGGACCTACCTCCGGATGGAACGCCGGGTCCAATTCGTGTGCCCGTCCGGCCGCCGTGATGGGGCTCTCGTCTGCCACGCGATTCGCCTCCCCGATTAATTCGGCCCGGGCCTCGAAGGGTTTCTCTCGGCCGCCGAGCGCTGCTGCTGAAACCGCTCCCAATCTTCCGGCGTGTCCAGATCTCCTGGCGGCACCTCGTCGACCACCACCGCGCGCACCCGTTCCGGTGGCAGGCCGGCCGCCAGCGCCCGGGCTCCCCGATCCCCGCTGAGCCGGTCCACCCCCGCCAACAGGCTCCGCGCCACATACACGGGGTGGCCCGGCACGTCGCCCCGAAACCGGGGCACCACCAGCTGAGCCGCCGGCCACCGCGCGACTGCCGCCGCCACCGCAGCCACGGCCGCCCCGGACACCTTGGGTTCGTCGCCCAAAAACACCAGCAGACCGCGCCGTCCCGCCGCTTGGGCCGCGATGGCGAGCGAGGCGGAGAGCCCGCGCTCGGGTGCCGCATTCTGCGCCACCACCACCCCCAGCTGGCAGGCGAGGGCAAAAACCGGGCCGCCCGCCGGCGCGACCACCAGCGGCAGGCGGCCCGTCGCGCGGCGCACCGCGTCCACGCTGGCCGCCAGTACCGACACGCCGTCGTGCGCCAGTGCCAGCTTCGGCGCCCCCATCCGCCGCGAGAGCCCAGCCGCCAGCACCACCGGCAGCCACTCAGCGGGCGGCATGCACCCGGTCTCTGCGGTTCAGCGTCCGGCCATTCTTGCCCCGGTCGGCGGCCATCAACTCGGCCACGATCGAGAGGGCCACCTCGTCGGGGGTTTCCGCCCCCACGTCCAGCCCCAGGGGCCCATGCACCCGGTCGAGGCCAGGCACCCCCTCCAGCAGCTCGGCCGTGCGCGACCACGGGCCGAGCGCGCCGACAAACCGCGGACGCATCGCCAGGGCGGCGCGCAGCGCCGCCCCGTCACGCTCCTTGTGGTGGTTCATCACCACCCAGTGGGCGTCAAGCAGTTCGGGGTATCGCTCGGCCGTGAGGGTGCTGGCCTCCACCACCAGGTGCTGCGCGCCGGCGAACCGCCGCTCGTCGTTAAACGCCTCGCGCGGGTCCGCCACGACCACCTGAAATCCCATGCGCTGCGCCAGCTGCGCCACCGGTTCCGCGTCATGCCCGGCCCCCACCAGCACCAGCCGCGGCGCGGGCCGCCAGGCGCGGACAAACCAGGAGTCCGGCTCGACCACGCGGGGCTCGGCCCCCGCCCACGCGGCGGCGACCGCCTGGCCCAGCTGGGCAGCCGGGTACGCCTCGCCCGGCAGCCACACCCGGTCGGCCCCGAGCGGCAGCTGGGCGTACAGGACGCCACCCGTCGCCAGCGCCTGGACCCACCGGGCGCGGTCGGCCCCATCCGGCGTACGTCGCACCCACACCCGGATGTGGCCCTTGCACCCGATGCCCAGCGACCACATCTCGTCCTCCGCCAGGTCGTAGTCCACAACGAAGGGCCGCGCGTCCAAAAAGAGCGGCTCGGCCCGCACGTACAGGTCGCCCTCGAGGCACCCCCCGCTCACGGTGCCCTCCATGCGGCCATCGGAAGCCATCATCATGAGGGCTCCGGGACGCCGGTACGCCGAACCCACGACCGCCACAATCTCCGCCAGGAGCGCCTGCTGGCCGCGTGCCTCGGCCGCCAGGACCGCGTCCCATATCCGCTGGGCTTCTGTCAGTCCGGTCATGCGGCTATTCCTGGGCCCGACGTTCGGCCGCGCGACCCACCGCTTGAAAGAACTGCGTGAGAAGCATCTGCGAGACGCCCCCCATGACCCGCTGCCCGATGCCCGCCAGCGTGCCGCCGACCTGCGCCTCTCCTTCATACTGGACCAGGCTGCCCGCGTCAGACGGCGCAATCGCCACCGTGAGCCCTACGTGCACGAACGCGCCCGGGCCCTTGCCGTCCATCTCCAGCCGATACCCCTTCGGAGGATCGGGGTCCCGGATCTCCATGGTCCCGGCGTATCGTCCGCGGACCGCCGAGATGCCCAGCTCCAGCACCGCGTCGTACTTGCCCGGTCCCACGGGCGTCAGTTGCTTCAAGCCGGGCATGGTTTCCACCAGGCTCTCGGGCGTCGTCAGCGCCTGGTACACCACATCGGGCGGAGCGGCCATCGTCACCTGATTCTTCAATTGCATCGGTGTCGTCGACCCCTTTCGGCGAGCGGATCCGCACTCGCGCTACCGTAAGAGTAGCAGACCCAGCGCCCGGCCCCCTGCCACCCCGGTCTACCGCGCTACGATGCATCGGGCCCGTAGCGCGCCAAAAATTCTTGGCGCGTCATGTAGATCAGGACGGGTTTCAGCCGCGCGAGGCGCCGGAGCACACGGAGCCCCTGGCGGTGAAACACCACCATCAGGAATATTAGATAGAGACGCATCGGCAGCATGGCGAGGCCCCCCAGCTCCCGCCGATGAAAGCCCAGGCGCTCCACGGCCCGGCCCACGTCCAGCACGGTCACGCCCCCCACCAGCGCCACGTCGGCCAGGGCAGCGTCCTGGGCCACCCACCGGCCCAGCTCGGGCATGCTCCGACCCACGCGCACCCAGGCGCGCAGTCCGCCGGCGGCATCACCGCTCGCTTGACCCAGCGTGTAGTTCTGAAAGTGGATTTCCGCCATCGGGGCCCCGCCGCGAATCGGCGGGTCCTCCGCCGCCGCCCCCGGAAGGACGGGGCCGCGGTACGCCGCGCGGCCCACCCTCAGCACCGGCGGGCCCCCGTCGGGCGCCGCCACCGTCTCCACGCGATAGCGGCGCGTGAAGGCTCCCTCGCGCCACGCCCATATCTTACGAACCCAGGCGCGTTCTTCGCCGAGTGCGCCGAGCGGCACGAGGTCCAAGCCCAGGCGGCGGAGCCCGAGAATCATGGGGGGCAGCGCGGACACCGTACGGGTGCGGTCGCCCCCGCCATCGTGGAGCACCACGACGGCCCCGGGCAGCGCGTACCGCACCACGTGCCGGGCGATGGCGTCGGGCGGGCGGTCGGACCGCCAGTCGTCGGGGGCGATGGACCACAGCACCCGGCGAAGCCCCAGGAGCCCCGGGACCAGCCAGGTGACGAGGTTGTGGTGGCCCCACGGGGGCCGATAGAAGCGCGGCGGCCGACCGGCCACGGCCGCCACCAGTGCCCGGCCGTGGGCCACTTCACGCCAGGCCGTCCACGGTGCCATGGTGAGAGCGGACCGGTGGTGCCAGCCGTGCAAGGCCACCTCGTGGCCCTCCGACACCATGCGCTCCACGACCGTCGGGTACCGGGCCGCCTCCTCGGCGACGACAAAGAACGTCGCGGAGACCCCGTGCTGGCGCAGCACGTCCAGCACGGCCGGCGTGTCGGGCCCGGGGCCGTCGTCGAAGGTGAGGGCCAGCCGGTTCTCGGCCCCGCTCCCGGCCCATGCCCCCGCCTGTCCGTGGTGTCCGATGAGTTCCGGCACCAGCCAGTACCCGACCACGACGACCAGCGCCGCCCAAAGCCACCCCATGGCTACGCCCGGCGCCCCGGCAGGGGATAGAGCCAATAGAACACGCTCATGAGCGTCAGGATGGCCGCCGCCAAGATAAAGGGCGCATAGATCGACAACTGAAACAGGCGCGCGCCCACCGCGGGGCCGACGGTCATGCCGAGCCCCTCCACGGTCATGAACACGCCCCACAGGAGCCCTTCCTGGGCCGACGGAATCAGCCGAGCGAGAAAAGCGTTCCAGGACGGTAGGATCAGTGCGTACGCCAAGCCCAGCGTCACGCCCACCGCCACCAGGAGCCAAAAGTCCCGCACGGCCGAAAGGGCCAGCAGCGCCAGCGCCGCCAGCCAGAACCCGCCAATGAGAGGACCCTTGATCCCCATCCGGTCCGCCACCCGGCCCATGGGCACCAGCAGCAGCACCGTAAGGGCTCCGGAGCCCAGCAGCAGCACAGCGTATTGGACTTGGTCCAGATGCAGCACCCGGTGGGTCAGCGGCTGCAGCAGCGGCAACAGGAGTCCCAGCACCATCGTTTGCACAAACATGCCGGGCAGCACAGACTTTAGCGGCCAGATGACTTTCAGACCGGACAGGAGGCTGGGGTGCCGCTCCCCCCCTGCGGCACCCCGCACCAGACGATGGTCCCGCACCAGAAGGGCCAGTCCCAGCGCCACCAGGTCCGCCGCAATCAGAACGATAAAAGCCAGCTCGTCGCTGCCGAGGTTGCCAATGACGAAGTTCACGACGACCGGCCCAATGCCGGACCCCGCAATCCATCCGGCAAAGACGGCTCCCATCATCGTGCCCCGCTGATCCGCGTGAGTCAGGCGGTTGGTGCCGGTCACCACCGCCGGCCAGTGGCTCGCCGTGCCAACGCCCAACAGCCCCATGAAGATGAAGAGCGTGATGGCGGCGTGGGCGTGCATGGCTCCAAAGATTGAGAGTACCTCAATCATGATGCCGCCCAGCAGTACCGGCTTCGGGCCCACACGGTCCACCAGCCAGCCCGCGGGACTGCGAAACAGGGTGTCCATGGCGTAATGCGCCGAGATCATGAGACCCACCACGGTGATCGACAAGCCCAACGGCCCGGTGGCAAACGCCGGCAACAAGACGACCACCAGCGCCGTCCGCGCAAACTCGGCGGCCCCCAGAATCCCTATCAGCTGCCACTGCGCCAAGTTGACGTCGTGCGGGAACCAGTGCTTAAGCCCCCGCATGCACCCGACGCCTTTCCAGCACCTCGCGCACGCGCTCGGCCACCCGCGACGCGCC
>JAJYPH010000189.1 GCA_021795575.1 Bacillota bacterium | reverse complement strand
GTGGTGCCCCCGCGGCCCGCGCCAAGTATGTTGGGATGCCCCCCAGGTCCGCGTCTGGCCTTAGGGGATGACGCGGGGACCCTCCGTGTCGAACGCCTGCGCCGTCCCCCCGGAGGTGGGCTCCCCGTTGGACGGAAGAACTTTGGCCCGGCGCCCCTGATACCCGCTGGGCGTGGCTGTCGCCGCGCGGCGTCCAGGCGTAGGGTGGCGGTGCCGCCGGCAGGACAGCTCGCGACGGTCGGGAGGCGCTCGGCAAGCTACTCGGGTATCGGGATCATCAAGGTTTCGGACTGCGCCACCAGAGCTTCCGCCGTTTGGGTAAATGCATGCCCCGCCACACACGGGCGCACCGCGTCCAGACCCAACCCGATCGCCAGGGCCCGCGCGCGGTCCTGGGCCCGCTCGACATCGCGACGGTCTACCAAACTCGACACCTCCACCACGAAGTGGACCGAGCGGTCGGCTTCTCGGCCCCGCAGGATGGCATCGGCCCGCAAGAGGCCGTCACGGTCGGCGCGGCTGAGCCGGTCGTGTTCCACCGCGTCGTCCACGCCATCCAGCCAGTCATCCGGCGACAGGACTCGCACCCTGCGATACCCGTATTGGCCGAGATACGAGCCGGCACGACGCACGAAGCGGTCTTCGAGCACCTGGCCGACTAGCTTGTTAGCCCTGGTGTCGGTGTGGGCCAGGGCCGCCGTCAGCTTAGCGACGTTCAGGTCCAGCTCCGCCATGTGGCGGTCGAGTTCGACCAAGTGCGCGGTATTGCGATCCTGCGCAGCAGCCAGGTCGAGGAGCCGCTGGTCCAACTCCGCCATGCGTTCGACGTGCAGGCGCTCCAGGCGTCGTATGGATTCGGGGACGGCGAGTAAATCCTCGGTGAGCACGACCCGGCGCAGGTCCCGCTGCCACTCGGGGTGGCTGTCGAGAACCTGCAGGAAATCCCGAAAGTCGGTGACGTCGAAGGACATGCTCCACCCCCTCCCAGAGGCTGCGACTTAGATAGGAATGATAGCATGGCGTGGCATGGCATGGGAGTCGGCCTGGACGTTTGCGACAAGTAGCTATGCCCCCTCCAGCCGATGCTGGCGTTGGACGAGGCGCCCCGGCTGCTGCCGGACCTCCGCTTCATCCGAAACTACCCCCTCGATAGCGCGGCCGCGGTGGCGCTGATTTTGTGCGGGCGTACCGAGAGGCGCCACCTGCTGGTACTGGGTGGAGGCGATTCGCCAGCGGCGGAGACCTCTGTGACCCACCGGCTCCAGCAGGTGGGTGTGGACTGGCCTACCCTCCCCGAATGCAAACCGCATGAGCTGGCTGCACGGGATCTCCCGACGCCTCAGCACCGGGCCGGGAGGAGGGGGCCACCGCGGGGGCGGTGACCCGCGTGCGCCCGAGACCCGTCGCCGATGGGAGTGAGCGTAGGACCCGGGCGGTCAACCAGCGTGAGACGCTCCAGCAGCCCACGGCCTCCAGAGCCATGAGCCAGGCGTGCTGCCTCCGGGGCCTGGCGTCTGGGGGAGTGGGGGCGCCCCGCTGCAGGGAGGGGATCTGGCATCAGGCCGCTAGGGTGTAGGATTCCGCGGCGGCAGCGTGGAGGGCGCGTGTGGCTCGTGGCCGAGGGCGCGCAGCAGTTGGAGCGCGGTGGCGCTTGCCGCCGTAACTACCGGAAGGCCGGTGGCCCGCTCCACCTCTGAGATCGCAGTCAGCGAAGGCATCTGCACGCACGCCGACAGCACCACGGCGTCGGCCCGGGCGAGGTTGAGTCGCCGGGCGTGGTCGGGAAGCCGTGCCGGATCCAAGGCCGCCACCTCAAGATTGTCCGCCACCGAGAGGCTGACCGCGTCGACCACCTCCACGCCGCAGCTGTTCAAATAGAAGATGACGGCCCCCGTCAGCTCGGGCAGGTATGGCGCCACTAGCGCCACCCGCCGAGCCGAGAGGCGATCGAGCTCGGCCAACAGGGCACCCAAGCTGGACACGACCGGTCCCGAAAGCCCACGCGCCCGTGCCCTCTCTTGAAGCCGTCGCTCTGCGCGCTCGTGGGCTCCCGGCCCTTCAACCGCCAGGGCGATGAGACACGCGTAGGCCAGCGCATCGACGCCCGCGTCGGCCAGCTCCTCCACCGCGCGGTCCATCTGCGCGTTCATCGCCTGGAGCTCGTCGCGCCGCACCGTGCGCAGGCGCACGCGGCTCGCGTGGAAGCTGTAGGTGCCGGACTCACGGCCAAAAATTTGCGGCAGCTCCGCCTCCATGGTCACATTGGAACTGGGAACGATCAGGCCGATGCGGGTGGGGGCCACGGCCAAGCGCCTCCTTTCGTGGTAGACGGGATGCAAGGGGGAAGGGGCGGGCAGCCGTTCGCGCGGCGGCCCGCCCCATCGCCCGCCCTGCGCCTAGGGCGACAGCTCCTCGAGCAGGCGCCCGCGCGTGTTGAGGCCAAACTGCGCGATGACGGCTCCTGCCACCAGGAAGAGGCCGATGAATAAAAACGCCTCGAGCACGTTCATGTACGGGATGAGGGGCGCAATCACCACGATGCCGACCCCGCCGCCCAGATGGCCAATGCCGTCCACCAGTGCAAAGCCCGTGGTGCGGGCGCGGGTCGGGTAGTTCTCGGTCGACCAGCTATAGGCGATGGGCACCCACAGGTTGAATCCGAAGAACACGACCATCGAGCCCACCACTGCGAGCCAGAAGGTCTGCCCGGCCACCGCCACGATGACCCCGCCCAAGAGCGTGAGCACCGCGGAAATCGGCAGCCAGCGCTTGCGCTCCAGCCGCTCTCCCCACTGGTACGCCACCATCGCGCAGAGGATGAAGCCAATCGTGCCGAACGCGGCGATGAGGCCCGCCTCCGGCGGTGGATAGTGCAGCCCGGACAGGATCGTGGTGAAGCCGGACGCGAAGGCGTATACCGTCACGTAGCTAACGAACCACATGGCCAGCAGCAGCAGCGTCCGCTTGAGGTAGGTTGGGCTGCGGAAGATGGTGGTGTAGGGAATTGCGGCCGGCGCGGGTTCGACCGGGGCCGGCGCGTCCACGTCCGCCAGCTTCATCCGGCGGGACGCCATCGCCTCCATCTGGGTCACCACCCGGTCCGCGTCGGCGACGCGCCCTCGGTTGATGAGCCATCGGGGGGACTCCGGCAGCTGCACGCGCAGCAGCACGCCCACCAGCGCCAGCGCCCCGCCGATGATGTACATCACCTGCCAGCCGTTCGCGAAGTGCGGACCGGCTTGGGCGAAGGGCAACCCGAGGGGGAACGGCGAGGCCGGGGTCGTGAGCAGGAGCCCCAGCCAGATGCCCACGAAGGCGCCGAGCGCGGACATGATGAAGATGAGCGACGTGTAGCGGGCGCGCCCCGCGCGCGGCGCCATCTCATTGATGTAGGTGTTGACGATGGCCAGGTCGGCGCCGATGCCGATGCCGGTCACCGCCCGCGCCAGCACAAACCCCGCCATGTTGCTCACCGCGGCGGTGGCCAGCGACCCCAGCCCGGTGATGACGAGGGTGACCAGCAGCATGTCGCGCCGCCCGAACCGGTCGGAGAGCGGCGACAGCACCAGGGTCCCGACCACGTACCCGACCAGGTTCATCAGGACGGGGAGGCCTAGGTAGCTGCTGGCGTTTACGGGCGTACAGTGGGGCTGAATCGTGGCACAGGTCTGAATGAACGATACGTTGATGTCGAAGATGTCGTAGAAGGTGAACAGGAACCCCAGCCCGATGACGCCGATGAATAGGTAAGGCAACGACCAGACGGTCAGCCGGTCCAACCGTGCCAGGACCAGGCCCGGAGTGGTGGGGCCCCTCGCTTCGGTCCGCTCCATGTGCGATCACACGCCTCCCTGGGTTGATCGAGGCACACGCAGGCGGCGGGCGCCTCCCCTATATTATATATTATGTAGGCCTGCGTGGACTAACGATTCTGAAAAGGAGCGGCCCAGTCGCCCATTACCTCGGTGGGAGACGCCGGCGCCGCTTCCACCCTCACGGCGAGTCGGCCGACACCTGGCACCGCCAGCTCCACGCGGTCGCCCGGCTCCACCGGCCCAATCCCCTCCGGGGTGCCGCTGGCGATGATGTCGCCGGCATAGAGGGTGGTGTGGTAGGACGCCAGGCTCACCAGGTGGGCAAAGTCCAGGATCATCCGCTCGGTGGAGCCGTCCTGGCGCACGGCCCCATTCACGGTGAGCGAAAACCGCCAGTGACCCGGGTCCGCCACCTCGTCGGCCGTCACGAGGCAAGGCCCCATGGGCGTGAACCCGTCAAAGCTTTTCCGAAAGGGGCGGTCCTCCGAGCCGCGCACCGTGAAGTCGATGAGGCCGGAGAACCCGGCCACGCAGGCCATGGCGTCTTGGGGCCGCACGTTGCGGGCGGTGCGCCCGATCACGACCGCAATCTCCGCCTCGTGATCGGTGCGGCGGTTTCCGAACGGCAGCTGGACGGTGCCGCCGTGCCCAATCAGCGACGACGGCGCCTTCAAAAAGAGACCGTAGTCCAGTACGGTCTTGATGTCTTGCCCCGCGTAGACGCCACCCGTCGCGGACAGCTCGTCACGGTGCTGGCCATAATTGACCGGCGCCGCCACGATCTTGCTGGGCCACGGGACCGGCGGCAACAGCTGAAGATCTGCCAAGCGGCGCCGCCGGTCGGGTCCCGCCGCCCGCGCCTGGCGCGCCAGCACCGGGCCTATTTGGGGAAGGTCCGCCACCAGCGCATTCAGGTGCACCGGTGGCCAGCCGCCGGCGCCGGGCACCATCTCCGTTACGTCCACCAGCCATTCGGGGTCATCGTCGACCGACACGCCGATCCGCCACTCGTCAAATACCCAGAGCCGCATGGCCGGCCTCCCTCCGTCGTCTCGTTGGTCTCGGGTGCCTCACTCCGCCGCCTGCGTGCGGCCCGGGTCCCGCCCTGCCAGCGCCATGGCCGTCCGCAGCTGCCCCTTAGCGACTTTGCCGGTCGCGGTCAGCGGCAGTTCGGGCAGCACGTCGAGCGCCTCGGGCCACTTGAATTTGGCGAGGCCTTGCTGGTCCAGATGGCGGCGCACGTCGTCGAGCGTGAGGGCGCCGCCGGGCTTAAGGCTCACCACGAGGAGGCCCCGCTCGCCGAGCCGGGGATCGGGCACCGCCAAAAGCGCCGCGTGCCGCACGGCCGGCAGGGTGGCGGCGGCGGCCTCCACTTCCTGGGCGCCCACCTTCATCCCGCCGCGGTTCACAATGTCCTTGACGCGCCCGCGGAACTGGACCCGTCCCTCCGGCGACCATGCCGCCAAGTCCCCGGTCCGGAGCCATGGCAGGCCCTCGGCGACTGCATACGCGGCATCGGTCGCCTCCGGATCCCCGTAGTAGCCCCAAAACAGCGACGGCCCCCGGAACAGGAGCTCGCCGGTGCGGCCCGGCTCCCGAATCACCCGGCCTTGGTCGACGATGAGGACGCGGCTCTCACCGACCGGCCGCCCCACCGTCTCGCGCGCCGCCTCTGGCGGGTCGCCGCGGTGGGTGTGCAGCCCGGCCCCAATCTCCGACATGCCCCAGTGCGCCACCACCGGGGCGTCCAGGCGCTCAGCCACCCGGTCCACCAGCGTGGGCGGGAGATGGGCCCCCGCACTGCGGATTTCCTTGAGCCGGCCGGCCATCGCCGACACAGCGCGGGGCGCCCCCATCAGGTCATACAGGTGGGCCGGCACCGCGAACACCACGGGCCTAGACGCGCGGGCTGTCGCCTGCACGAGGTGGTCGGGGGAGAATCGGGCCATGAGCACCTGCGGTGCGCCAGACACCAGGGACAGGTGGAGCGCGAGGTAGCCGAACAGATGCGTGAACGCGCTAGCGGTGCAGAGGGAATCGGTTGGCTCGAGGTGCATATCCTGGGCAACCGCCAGGGCGTTGCCCAGCAGGCCGGCGTGGGAGTGGAGGCACGCCTTGGGCACGGGTCCCTCCGTGCCCGAGGTGAAAAACACCGCGAGCGGGTCCTCCGGGGCGGGCGGGGCCGCTGCCGCGCCAGAGGCCGGGGCCGGCGTGCCGTGTACCTGCCCGTCGCGAAGCACGAAGCAGGCCCCGGCCAGGCGTGCGAGTCTGGCCACCTCGGGATCGGGGTAGGGGCGGTGAATCATGGCCGTCACCGCGCCACACTGGGCGATCGCCAGGTGGTCCACGACCGCGTGCCGCGTGTTGGAGCTCTGCAGGCCG
>JAJYPH010000188.1 GCA_021795575.1 Bacillota bacterium | reverse complement strand
CCCGAAACTCCGGCCAGGTGCGTGACACCACGTCCGGCCCAAAATGCCCTTGCCAGCTGTGTTGTGACATGCGCCACCTCCCCGTTTTTTGTCAGGGCATGCTCCGAGTGTATCCGATCCCGGCCGCGACGCTCGCAGCGCCCTCCGCCCGATAGCCGTCACCGCAGAGCGCCGTGTAGTGGTGTGCGCCGACCGGGGCCGATTCGGCCGCCAGACGGCGAGCGATGGAGGCATCCGTCTGCCGCCACCGTGCCGACGGCGTGCCGTGGGCGCCGTCGGTGGCGATGCCCCTCAGCTCACCCATGTCCCAAACGGCTGGTCGCGGTCGGCTGGTCGCCGCCCGCGTCGGCACTCTCGACGAGGTGCCGATCGCGAAATGGCGCCTCGTCCACCGCGACCACCAGGGCGTCGCGGTCGACCAGCCCACCCAGCCGCGCCGTCTGGCACCGGCACGATGCTCCACCGTCCAGCCAGCCGGGCGAGCCGCTCGTCCACCTCGCGCTGACGGCCCCGGTGCGAATCCGTCGGCACCAGCCCCCGGGACCGACCAGGCCCCGATCAGCGCCAGACAGCCAGATCAGTGGACTTCCCCGAAAACCTTGCGTCCGTCATCACCTTGATCAAGCCCGCCACTGGCCCTGGATCCCTTCGACGGCCATTCGACAACCCGGGCCCGCAGTCCTTCGTGCGCACGCCCCTGATCTCAGCCGGCGTCTCGCCCCCCGTCCCAGGCGGCCACCACACTCGCGATTCGGGCTATGGCCTCGGCCAGCTCGGTGTCGGCGGTGGTCAGAGACAGGCGAACGCATCGCGTTCCTTCGGGGCCAAACCCCACGCCCGGTGCCACGAGCACATCGGCGCGGTCCAGCAGGAAGCGGGCAAACCGGGTCCCATCTCCCCCGCCGGGCACGGGCAGCCATACGAAGATGCCGCCCATCGGTTTGGGGACCACGATCCCCGCACCCCGGAGCCCGTCCACCACCAGGTCGCGCCGCCGTTCATAGAGCGCGGTGGTGGCAGCGGCCCACGCGTCCCCCTGGTCCAGCGCCACGGCGGCGGCGGCTTGAATCGCCCCAAACTGGCTGCAGTGCAGGTGGTCCTGCAGCGTCTCGAACGCGGCGATCACGTCGGATCCGCCGGCCACCAACCCAATCCGCCAGCCCGCCATGTGAAAGGTTTTCGAGAGGCTCAAGAGCTCCACGCCCACCTCGCGGGCGCCCGGTGCCGCCAAGAGGGACCGCGCACGGCCGCCGTCAAACACGATGTCGCCGTAGGCCAAGTCGTGCGCCAGCAGGGCGCCGGTCCGCCGGGCCCAGTGAACCGCTGCCGCGAGCGTGTCGGCGGTGGCCAGTGCCCCGGTGGGGTTGTGGGGGTAGTTTAAAAACATGAGCCGGGCGCCGGGGAGCCGGCCGAAGTCTGGCTGGTACGCGGTGTCGGCGGTGAGCGGGTAGGCGAGGCGCCGGGCTCCCGCCAGCGCGATGCCCGCGTCGTAGTCGGGATAGCCGGGATCGGGCACTAGGACGCCGTCCCCCTCGTTGGCCGCGAGCAGCGACAGCTCGGCGAGGGCGACTTTGACGCCGATGACCACGGCCAGCTCCCGCGTGGGGTCCAGCACCACGCCGAAACGGCGGTGCCACCAGCGGCTGGCCGCTTCTTTTAAGGCAGCCAGGCCGCGAAACGACCCATAGCGTTGGTGCTGCGGCTCGGCGGCGGCGGCCGCGAGCGCGTCGACGAGCGCCGGCGGCGTGGGGTCCACGGGGTTGCCCTGCCCCAGGTTGATGATGCGCTGCCCCCCGCGCTGGCGGGCCGTCGCTTCGGCCACCAGGGCGGCAAAAAACTGCGCGGGCAGCCGCGAAACCCGGTCCGCCGGCTGAAAGGTCATCAGGTACGAGCCCCGGCGGGGACGGGGTCGTCCTCGTACAGGGCCACCCAGCCCGCCGGATCGCCAAACAGCCGCACCGCGGTGATGGATCGCGAGTCCGTGAGGGTGAACCAGTGGCGGGTGCCCGCCGGCACGGCCAGCACATCGCCGGCGGTGACCAGCACCTCATAGCGCTCTCCGGCCACGGTGACGACAAAGATGCCTTCGCCGGCCACCACGAAGCGCACCTCGTCCTCCGTGTGCCGGTGGGCCCGCTGAAAGTTGGCCAGCAGCGCCTCGATGTCCGGCGTGTCGGGCGCCAGGCGAATCACATCCCGGCTCCGGTAGCCCCGGGCCTGGGACAGCGCGTCGAGCGGTCCCTGGAAATGGGCCAGGATGCCGTCAGCCACCGCCGGCGCGAGCGGGCCCGGGGCCACCAGGTCCGCGGGAACGGTGGCGACGGGCCACCGGTCGTGATACAGACCCAACTGGTTCAACATTCGGGTGGCGGCCTCCCCCTGATGACGATGGCCGCCCGGGTCTCCAACAATGGACATGGTCTTCCTCCTACTCTCACCTCGGACTGGGGATGCGTACAGAGGGGAAACGGGCCCGAGACCAGCGAGGCCGCTATGGCGCCGCGCAGGACGGCATGCGCGCCAGGTCACGGTAGTAGACCCACTCGAACAGGAACTCCCATGCCTCCACGTGCCGGAGCACCGCCGCCGCATCGGGGCCCCAGGCGTAGAGGCCGTGCCGGCGCAGCAGGATGCCGGGGACCGCGGGGTCCAGGCGGCGCGCGACGACACCCGCCAGCCGGTTCAGGTCGGCCAGATTCGGCAGAACCGGCAGCGAGAGGCTGACGCCCTCGTCCCCGTGGCCCAGCGCCTTCAGCATCTCGTGGTCCGTCACGGTCACGAAGTCCTCGTGCTGCCCCACCAGGTTGTTGAACACCGTGTGGACGTGAGCCACGGCCCCGGCCTCGGGCACGGCGGCATACACGGCTTGGTGGATGACCGTCTCGGCCGACGGCCGGCCGGTCCCCGACTGAATCGTGCCGGTAGGCCCCAGCCACAGCAGGTCGTCGTCGCGTGCCACCTGTTTGTCCGTGCCGCTCACCGTGATGACCAGCGATTCGTCGTCCAGGCGGACCGACACATTGCCCGACGTCGCTCGCAGCCACCCCGCGGCCGCGAGGCGGGCCTTCAGCGCGGTGACCGCCGCGGCCCCGGCTTGGAACGAGGACGGCCGGCTCATGCGTGCACCGCCGGCGCCAGCACGCCCTCCGCCGTGAGGGCCGCCGCAACGTCGTCGAACGTGTCGAAGCGATAGTAGGGCCGCCCGACACGGTCCAGCAGCGTCGTGAGGGGCGGGCGGGCCAGCACCAGGTCCGCCGCGAGGGCAGCGGCCACATCGGTCACCCCGTCGCCGATCATCACGGTGCGCCGGCCGGCACTCAGGCGCTGCATCACGGTGGGCTTGCACAAGGCACAGCCCCGCTGGCACACCAGCGGATCGCAGGGGACGGGAAACGTGACGCGGCACGTGTCAAACGTCCAGTCTCCCTCATTGGCCCACACGTGTCCCGGCGCCACGAGCGCCGTCAGACGCGGTTCCACCCATTCGCGCAGGCCGGACGACAGAATGTGGACTGGCACCCCGGCCCGGCCCAGCGCCGCCAGCACGTGGGCCGCACCGGGGCGGAGCGTTCCTGTCGACTGAGCCCACAGGCGATAAGCCTCGCGGCCGGGGGTGTGGTAGAGCCCGTAGAGGGCCGCCAACCCTTCCCGTTCGGTCACGGTGCCTGCGACGAGGGCGTCCAAAATCGGTCGGGAGGTCGCGGGCACGAACGTTTGGGCCATGCCGCCCACCAGGTCGGCGTCCAAAAGCGTGCCGTTGAAGTCGCAAAAAACCATGCACGGGCCGTTGGTCATCTCGATCCCTCCCCCCACTTTTCCCACGCGGCCAGCAGCTCCGGCGATACCGGTCCGTCCGGGTTGGACAGCCGGTCGATGGCCGCTCGAAAGGCGCGGGCTCCGGCCTGGGTGCCGCCGGGATGGCCGTGAATCGCGCCGCCCGCGTTGATGACCACGTCTAGGCCGAAGTCGGCGACGAGTCGGGACACCAGCCCAGGGTGCAACCCGGCCGCCGGCGCGGGGAGCGCCGGGTGGCGCGCATCCGGCCCGGCCAACGCCCGGCCCACGGCCAACGCGTCGTCGCGCGGCAGGGCGACACTGCCGTAGGGCGAGGGAAAAATCCCGACGTCCGCCCCGGCCGCGCGTACTAGGAGGCCCAGCGCCACGGACGCCGCCACCCCGTAGCCGGGTGCATTGATGAAGGCGCCAGCAAAGGCAGGATGCGCCAGCAGAATGGGGTGGGGCTCGAGCCGGGACAGCGCGGTGAGCGTGTCCAGTCCCACCGCATAGGGGCTCACCAGAAACGCCTCGGCCCCGGCCGCCAGCGCTCGGGCCGCCTGGTCCACCACGCGGTCGCCAGAGGCCGTGAGGTTGGCCGCGTACAGGGGAGCCGGCCGACCGGAGCGGGCGGCGAGGGAGGCCGCCAGGTCCCGGGCGGCCCGAACACGGTCACCGAGCGGTGCGCCCCGGTCGGCGAAGAAAATTTCGTCATCTTTCACCAGGTCGGCGCCGCCCGCCCACTGCTGCCGGAGCGCCTCGACGAACTCGGGCAGCGTGCGCCCGTTCTCGCTCTTGAAGATGGACAGCAACAGGGGCCGCTGGGGGATGCCGAGCCGTTCGCGCACGCCCCCGGCGCCATGGCGAGGCCCCGGGAGCGCCTCGCTCCAGCTGTCGGGCAGCGAGAGGCCCACGAGGCGAATGGCTCCGTCCAGCGACAGCTTCCCAAAGGCCACCGTCAGCACCGAAGAGAGCTGGGGCGGCAGGTTCGCGGCGGGGTAGGCGATGGCCACGTGCGCCCAGTCCTCGGAGATGGGCTCACAGCGCCGCACGCGACCCAGGAACTGCGCCAGGCGCTCCTGTTCGAGGGCGGGCAGGTCGGTCCACGACCCCACGGTCATGCCGACGGCCATCTCGTCGGCCCGGCGCCGC
This sequence comes from Bacillota bacterium, assembly GCA_021795575.1. GTDB lineage: Bacteria > Bacillota > Sulfobacillia > Sulfobacillales > JAIMBI01 > JAJZWV01. The sequence continues at coordinate 1,279 of JAJYPH010000188.1, read as the reverse complement.
CAGTCCCCGCGGCGCGGGATAGCGTAGGTTGCCAGCAGTTCGGTGCCCATGAAGCCCTCCTGACAAAAAATGTGCGTCCCGAGAGGGCCGCACAGCATGTCGGGCCTCTCTCATCTGCCGGCCCACACAGGACCGTCGGAGTTGGCACCGCACGCACGCGCCGGTTGCCCAGATGTCATCGGGCCGTTCCCTCGATCTGTCTTGATAAGAGTGGAGCGTATTCAGTTGAGCGGCACTATACCACGGCGCGACTGCCCCCGCAAGCCCGCGCGTTTAAGCGCGTTTAGCGGACGCGACGGACTTCGTACCGCAGAGTCCGCCTCGACGCAGCCACCACCGCTGAAAGCTTGGAGGCGTTCCGGCGGGCCTGGGACTGAGCGCCGTGGTAGTGCCGCCTCAGGCGGCCGAGCAACGAGACGGTACACGACCCCATCGGCCGGCGGCTCGCGCCAGCGGAATCGGGGCCCGCCGCCGCCAAGGCGAACCCCCACCCTCGGGCTAGACGTGGGCGCCGCCATCGACGGTCAGCACCTGGCCCGTCGTGGAGTCCTGTTGCAGGAGTCCCACAATGGCCGCGGCCACATCGGCGGCCGCGGCGGTGTGGCCTAAGAGCGTGGTGGGCTCCATTCGGGCCATGTCGTCGGCGCGCCCATCCCACCAGCGGGTGGCCACCGCGCCCGGGGCCACCGCGTTGACACGAATGTCCGGTGCGAGGGCTCGGGCCAGCGACCGGGTGAGGCCATGGACGGCGGCCTTGGACACGGCATAGGGCAGCGATGAGCCGGAACCCGACAGGCCGGACACACTGCCCACGTTGACGATGGCGCCGCCACCGGCGCGCCGGATGAGCGGGGCCGCCGCCCGCGCCACATAGAACATGCCGCGCAGGTTCACGTCCATGATGCGATCCCACACGTCGTCGGTGACGGCCTCCAGGTCGCCCAGCCCAAGATGTTCCGTGATGCCCGCATTGTTGACCACCCCATCAAGCCGCCCCAGCGTGGCGCCAATGCCTGCCACCATGCGGCGGACGTCGGCGTCGTGGGCCACGTCGGCCTCGACCGCCAGCGCACGCCGTCCGTGATCTTGGACCAGCGCCGCCACGTTCTGCGCCTCGGCGCGGGAGCGGGAAAAATTAATCGCGACGTCGGCCCCCCATCTGGCCAGGTGCAGACACGTTTCCCGTCCAATGCCCGTGCCGCCCCCGGTGACCAGCACCACGCGACCTGTCAAGTCCACCGTTAGCCCTCCGTCTTGGTTCTGTCTTGGTGTGCCGGGG
>JAJYPH010000027.1 GCA_021795575.1 Bacillota bacterium | reverse complement strand
TTCGAAGCTGGGCGCGCTGCCCCGGCCGCCGCCGCCGCTGCGTGGCCGCCGTCCGCCCCCACCGCCGCTGCCGCGTGGGCCGGGCGCCGCATTGGGATTGGCCTGCCGTATAGACAGAGCCACCTTGCCGCGGTCGTCCATCGACAGCACCTTGACCCGCACCGGGTCCTGCTCGTGCAGAAAATCGTTGATGTCCCGCACGTAGGTGTCGGCCACCTCCGAAATGTGCACCAGCCCCGTCTTGCCGTTTGGCAGCGCCACGAACGCGCCAAAGTGGGTGATGCCCGTGACGGTTCCTTCAACCACCTGACCAACCTCTACCGTTGCACCCGTTGCATCGGGGGCCATAGACGACATGTGTGCGATGTGCCCTCCACTCTCTAATGCGCTTCAACTTCCTGGCGACGTCGACATCCATCCGCATTATAGAGGGTGCGCCAAAATCCCGTCAACCACCGGATGGCAATTATTGCTAGTTGTTGAGCCAGAGCGGGTTCGGGATTTTTTCGCGCCCCGTGAGGATCGCCCGGAGCTGGGTCGGGTTCTTGAGCGCCTGGACCTCTTGACGCAGCGTGCGGGACTGCTGCTGCACCACCGCGATGTGCTGGGCCAACACCGCCTCCTGGTGCCTCAGCGCCAAGTAGTGCGCGCCGGAGATGGCGGCGGTGGCACCCATGTCCACGGCCACCACCCACAGCACGATTCGGCCCCACCGCACGCGCCACCGCCGTCCCCCGGCCAGTGCCCTAGTCATTGTCGCCGTGCTCATCACCCTCCTCGCCGCCATTGACCACACTGCCCTCGTCGGGGCTGTCCCCGTCGTCCTCGGGGTCTCCGTACACACCCAGCGGATCGCCAGTAATCACCAGCACCACCTGGTATCCCTTGGCGCGCGCCCGGTTGTACAGCGTCGCCACGGTCCCCGGCTTGAGGTGGAGCCGCCGGGCCACGGCGTCATTCCCGAGACCGGTCTCCTTTAGCGCCACCACCTGCCGCTCCCGCGGCGACAGGCGTTCGAGGCCCCGTATCTCGAGCTGCACGTTCTCCCTCCGGATATCCACAATCTGTGTACAAGCTGTGTACAACGTTTATACGCGCGGGTCGTATGGGGAGTGTATCGGCGCCGGCCCGCCCGTGTCAATGCCGTGCGGCGCTTTTGGGCAGACGCCCTCGTGGCCAGACACAGCACCAGGATCCCAGCGTGCGGCCCGCCGACCGCCCCAGGCGCCGCAAGCGGCGAGCCACCCAGCGGGTGAGCACGGCCACCACGGGAGCCCCGAGGGACGACCACAGCAGGAGGCCCAGCACCAGGCCCGTAATGGCCCACAGCCGTACCGTGCCCCAGGTGGCAATCAGCAGGCCGGCCGCCACCGGCAGGGTGGCGGCCATCACAAACACGCCGTCCGCCACCGCGGACAGGGGACGGGGGAACCGCCATTCGGCGCGGAGGGACGCGTATAGGGTGATGAGGAGGCCCAGCCCCACGCCGGTCAGCACCATGACGTTGGCGGCCCACAGCGCCGCGTCGGGTGGCATCAGCGCCAGAGGCGGCGCCACAGCGTCTCGTCGGCCGCGCGGGGCCGGCGCCGGCTGTATTGGAGCCCGTCGACGTCTCCGTCGGCGACGAAGCGGCTGGTGTTCAGGTCCACGTGTTGGATGCGCAGCGCATGCCCGCGAATGGTGAGCGTGCCCAGCTCGGTGGACAGCACAATCGTGTCCTCGGTGAAGGTATCGACATGGGTGACGCCGGCGATTTCCAGGTGCCGTCGGGCGTCCAGCACCACGCCATGGGCCGACGGGGTACTGGACGGACCGGCGGATCCTGGCTGGCTGGCTTCGGGCATCCGGCGTGCGCCCCCCATCTCGGCAGACCCGGCGGCGGTGCGGCTATCGGCTCCGCGGGCTTTGGCACCTTATGAAGGCGGCCCGGTCAGTATGCTCAGTCCTCGCCTGCGGGGATGGAGATCACGTCATAAAGGTCCGTCGCCTGGGCCGCCGGCACCACGTCGCGTAGGGCCCTGACCACGACCGCGAGCCGGCCGCGCGGCAGGTCCAGCTCCACCCGGTCCCCAACCGCCACCAACGTCGAGGGTTTGGCGGGACGGCCGTTGACGCGGCAACGCCCTTCGTCCGCCACCGACTTGGCCACGCTGCGCCGGCGAATGAGCCGACTCAGCTTGAGAAATTTGTCCAAACGCATGAGGTTCCCCCTATGTCGGATCAGGTCGGAGCCAGGCTTCCGCCTGGCTCCGAAGGGGCAAACGCCTCGTAGCTGGGCGTCGCGCCCCTATTTCGCGATATTGTCCTTCAGCGACTTGCCCGCTTTGAAGGCGGGCACGCGGCTGGCCGCCAACTGCAGGGTGTCGCCGGTGCGCGGGTTGCGGCCACTGCGCGCCGCCCGCTCCCGGACTTCGAAGGTGCCAAAACCGACCAGGGATACCTTGTCCCCCTTGGTCAACGCGCCTTCGATCGACTCAACCACGGCATTGACGGCCTTCTCGGCGTCCCGCTTGGTGAGTCCCGAGCGCTCAGCCACCTCGGCCACCAGTTCCGCTTTGTTCAATCCGAACCCTCCTCGATTCATCCTCGATTCACGGTTAATGCGCGTCGGATCGCAACCCAGCCTCGGAGCGAACGCGTGACGGTCCAACGTCCGGAATGCGCGCCGGGACGTGTTTGCATCCCTCGGAGTCGGCCGGCCCCGCCACGGAGCTTGGTCGGCAGCCCCTCGGTCGCCACTATTCGCCAGTATACCCGGGATTCCTGTTCCCATAAGCCTTTTCGGCTTAATTTCCGGCTTGTCCCGGTCCCGAGCCTGACGCGGCGTGGGCCAACGCTGCCGTCGCCCACACGAACCGAACGATGGCACCCAGATCGTGTCCCCGCGGCATCCTAACACGGGCGTCATGCGGATGAAAGTTTTACGGCCGTTCTTGCCATAGGCGACGCCAAAACCACCCGCCGCCCAGCGGGAGCACCACCGCCGCATAGGCCAGCAAGCCCAGCACGATGGCCAATAGGGTGGGTACGGTGGGGGCCGCCGGACCCAGCACCGTCAGCCCTTGGGCCACGTCGCGCGCCGGGGTCAGGTAGACCCGCACGGCAGCCACGACGACGAGCGTCCCCGTTGCCGGGACGACCCAGGCGCGGGCCAGGGGCGTCGGGCGGCCCACGCGCCCGCACCAGGCACGCCAGTTGAGGCCGACGGCCAGCAGGGCGGCGGCGACGGTGGCGGCGGCGGCGCCCTCAATCCCGGAGCGGGGCACCAGCACCCAGTCCAGCCCTGCCTTGATGACCAGCGCCCCCAACAGGTTGACCACCGGGATCCACCCGTGTCCGGCCGCCTGCAGCGCATTGGCCAGCAGCTGCTGCGCGGCCAGGGCGACGGCCGCCACGCACAGGACCGCCAGCGCCAGCGCGGCACCGGGATTGCCATACAGCAGCGTGGTGAGCGGGCGCGCCAGCACGAAGAGTCCGCCGGCGAGCGGCAGGCCCACCAGCCAGATGGCGCCCAGCGCCGCCCCCACACGCTCCACGGCCCGCCGCCCGTCTCCCGCGGCGACGGCCGCCGCCACGGAGGGCACGACACTGAGCCCCAGGGCCGCCCCCAGAATCAGGGTAAGGTTGACGAGCGGCATCGCCTCCCCGGCGAGGCGCCCGTACGCGGCCGTGGCCGCGCTCGCGCTGTACCCGATAGACAACAGGCGGCCCGGCACCACGACGGCATCGGTCAGCAGGAGCACCGGAAACAGCAGGGCGGTCATGGCCATCGGCGCGGCCAACACCGCCAGGCGGCCCAATCCCCGCCACGGCACCGGCAGCACGGGCCAGAGCGGGCCGTGCTGCCGCCGGGCCTGCGCCAGGTACCACACGCCCACGGCAGCGCCGATGGGCGCACCGGCGACGGCGCCCGCGACGGCGGCCGACAGGCCTCGCGACAACAGCGCCATCGCCAGCGGAAACATCACCAGCACCCGCACGCCCTGCTCAAGGATCTGCGAAATGGCCGTGGGCCGCATGCGCTGGCGGCCCTGGAAGTACCCGCGCCAGCCGGCCTCCAGCGCCACCAGCGCAAGGGCCGGGGACAGCGCGAGCATCGGCAGGGCGGCGCGGGGCTCATGAAAGACAGCCCGCGCCAGCCATGCGGAGGCGAGCGCCATACCGGCAGCCAAACCAATCCCCAGCAGGGCCAGACCCACCAGCGCCCAGTCGGCCAGTTGGTCCGCGTCCTGGTCACGCCCCACGGTGCGCCACTCGGCTGTGAGCTTGGACAGCGCCAGAGGAATGCCGGTCACCGACAGCGTGAGCACGACCGCGTACAGCGGATAGGCCATTTGAAAGAGGCCCACGCCCGCGTCCCCCAGCACGCGGGGCAGGAAGACGCGATAGACCGCCCCCAACAATTTGGACACCAGCGACCCCACCGCGAGCCAGGCCGCCCCGCGCAAGAATGATCGCCCCACGTCGACCCCCCCAAGCCTGTCTCGATGAGCCTATGGCTCGCGGACAACGCGTACGACGCGGCGGCAGCCGGAGCAGGGCACCCAGACGGCGCGTTCGGGAGCACGCCGGAGATGCTGGGCCGCGGTCCCGCCGTTTGCTAGGGAGACCCGCCGCCTGGGGCGATCCGTGGAAGATAGCCAGTCGTCCGGACTGTTAGGACCACGGCCATCGACGGGCACCTATTGGGCCAGCCGTCGACCGGGATGGCGGGCGTGGGAGGGCTTGGACGTAATTCGCGATGCGTTTCGGGCACCATGATCAACGTCTGATGCCCGCCACCGGTGATACATTGTGGACGCGGGTCCTTGGTGCCGACGGACGATGGACAGACCGGACCGTAGCATCAGCACGTCCTGGTGTGGTGTCGGTGGTGTCGAATGACGGAGAACATCGACGGTTGATCGCACTTGACGGTGCACGGGTGCGCGTGCATAGTGTGTGAAACGCGACCGAGGGTTTGCCAGCCACCTGGTGGGCGAAATCCTCTCCTGACACGGTGACGGGATGGCGACCAACTTCCCCGCCTCTATGTTGCCCCCGTCCGTTCGTGGCGTCCATGATGCATCCCGGGATCGCGGGGTCTTCCGACCCCGCGACGACCGGCACCTGGAACAGATTGCAGGGCATGTTGACGCGTCCGTTGCGACGAGCGTGGCCAGGTGGAGCGGAGACGGGCGGGTCGATGGAGTGGCCGTAGAGAACGGCGGGCCGCCCAAGCCCGCGGACGACCGGGCGGGCAGCCACTGGCTCATTCTTGAGCGGTTGGCTGACCTCTCCACGCAGGTTGCCGACCTCCGCTTGTCGACCGACCGGCGCTTTGACTCGCTGGATCGCCGCTGGACGTGGAGCCTCGGCCTCATGGCCATGATGATGCTGGGCCTCTTGGCCAAGCTCCTGCTGCCGGGTGCCTGGTGGAGGCCTTCGTACCTGACGTCCGTATCGGTCGGGGTGGGGTCCCCCGATTCCCCCAGTGGACCGCCAGGAAAGGGACAAGGCTTGTTCACCCCGTCGAGGTATGGCTGGAGGCGGGTTTGCCGTTCCGCCGCCCCGTCCACGCAGATCCCCCGCCAGCACGGCTTGGCCAGTTTGGCCAAGAACCTTTCGATCCGATTCAGCCAGGAGGCATAGAGCCCGGTGAACACGAACGCCAGGCGATTCGGTGTGGTGGCCCAGTAGCCGCGGGTCTCCTTCGACGTGTGGGCGGAATGGTTGGCTCACACCACCTGGATCCTCACGGGGGCCTCCTACGTCGTGTCCCACGCTGGCAGCCACTCCCCGAACTCCTGCCCGGTTGGCGGGCGCGGCGTGTTCACGCACGGAGGGCGCGAGGAGTGACGCGGGCCAGCACTCGGGGGCCCAGCCGAGATCCTTGGGTTTCTGGCCCGCCAGGCTTACGATCTTCGCCCGGGCCGCTTGGGTACTGCGCGGCGGCGGGCGGGCGCGAGGCCAGTCGTCCCGCGCTCGGCGAGCCCCAGGGCCAAGGCCTGCGACGGCATCATCCACGTGGACTGGCCGTTCTGGACCGCGGGCATCCACCGGCCCTGGACGACCGCGACCCGGCCTTTCTGATATTCCGCCGGGAGTCGGCTCAGCTCCACGTATCACCAACCGTCCCACGGTGCCGAACCCCCGGACGAGCGCACCCCCGACCGGGACCGTCTGAAGGAGCTCGCGCCCCGGTGCCGGTGGTGGTGGGCGAGGAGGCGCCCCCGCATCCCACGCATCGGCCACCGGGCCGCACGGACGGCCCCCGGGCCGAATTTGCGTCGATTGCCGAGACTGGTCACTCCCCCTATCCGGCGCGAGCGGGTCGATTCCACGACATCCTGGCGGGATGGCTCGTACGCAAGCCCGAGAGACGCGTGGCGTCGAGCCGACGCTAGTCTCCACGTACCCTAGGTAGAACCGCCGAGCGCCACGACGGTTTTTCTTGTCCGCCCCGGACCAGCCTTCGCCCGCAGACGCGTGTGGGGATCTTTGGCGTGGACAGCCCCGTGGCGGGTGGATATGCTCGACACGACCCATCGAAGTGCGACGCGCTGCGCACGTCGCGAAGGGGGGAACGTGCCATCGAAGCGAAGGCCAGCGGGGAGTCAAGCATGCTCCCGTCCCGTTTTCTCATGGTGGCCACGGTGCACGTGATTTTTGAACGGGGGGCCGATGTTCTCATGCTGCGCCGGTGGCAGACGGGATGGGCCGATGGCTGGTACAGCCTGCCTGCCGGCCACCTGGACGGGAATGAGTCGGTGCGGCAGGCGGCCGCTCGGGAGGCGTATGAAGAGTGTGGGGTCCAGGTTCCTGCCACGGCGGATGCCCTCGAGCTGGTGGGCGTGATGCACCGCCGGTCGGACCGGGAGCAGATCGACTTCTTCTTCCGCGCTCGCAGCTGGTCAGGAGAACCTTACAATCGGGAACCGCACAAGTGCGACCACCTCGCCTGGTTCCCTCGCTCGGCCCTGCCCTGCACGGTCGCGTACGTGCGGCGGGCGCTCGCGCAACCGGACACCGCGCCCTGGCTCCTCGAGCACGGCTGGGGACCGGACGCGTCCGACTGAGTCAGACCGCCAGGGTGGCCGCAGCGGCCAGCGCTCCCGCGGTGGCCTCCAGGGTTGCCTCGATGTCCTGGACGCTGTGCACGGCCGACACAAACCAGCACTCCAGCGCGCTGGGGGCGAGATAAATCCCGTGAGCCAGGAGGTGGTGGTAAAACGCATGGAACTGCGGCGCACTGGCTGCCGAGGCGCCGTCGGCATCATGAACGGGCCCTTCGGTGAAAAACAGGGTGAACATGCCGCCCTTGCGGTTGATGGTCACCCGTACCCCGTGGCGCCGGGCCTGATCCCGCAAACCCGCCTCCAGCACGCCCGCGAGCTCCGCCATGCGCGGATAGGGGTCGGTCTCCTCCAGTACGGACAGGGTCGCCAGGCCCGCCGCCGCGGCCAGCGGGTTGCCGGCATGGGTGCCCGCCTGATACACCCGCCCATCCGGAGCCACCAGAGCCCTTAAGTCAGCACGACCGCCATATGCTCCGGCCGCCAAGCCCCCCCCAATGATTTTGCCAAGGCAATAGAGATCCGGCGTGACCCCGGCCTCCTGTTCGACCGCGCCCCACCGAAACCGAAAGGCGGTGATCACCTCGTCAAAAATCAAGAGCGCGCCCACGCGGTCAGCCAGCCGGCGCAGCTCGGCCAAGTAACCGGGATGGGGCAGCAGCGTGCCGCTGTTGCCCACCACCGGCTCCACGAGAATCGCCGCCACTTGGCTCCCCCGCTGGTCCAGGCAGCGCGCCACCGTGCTCGGGTCGTTGTAGGGCAGCACCACCACCTCGTCCTGCACGGCCTGGGTCACCCCGTCGCTGGTTCCCGCGCCCACCGTGGCGGCCCCGGATCCCGCCTTGACCAGCATGCCGTCGCTGTGTCCGTGATACAGCCCCGCAAACTTGACGACGACCGGACGTCCGGTCACCGCCCGCGCCAGCCGGAGCGCCGACATGACCGCCTCCGTACCCGTGGACACCATCCGCACCCACCGCATCCCCGGGATCGCGGCTTGAATGCGTTCGGCCCACTCGACCTCCAACGGATGAGTGGCCCCCAGCACCGTCCCCTGGGCCGCCTGCCGCGCCACCGCCGCCACGACCGCGGGGTGGGCGTGGCCCAGCACCAGGGGCCCGTACGCCGCCTGGTAGTCCACATAGCGGCGACCATCGGCATCCTCGATCCAGCTACCCTCCCCCCGCACCATGATGGGGGGCACGCCACCCCCCACGCCGTAAAACGACCGCGAGGGAGAATTCACCCCCCCGGGCATCACCTGCTGGGCCCGATGCCACCAGTGAGTGGTGCCAAGCCAGGCTTTGGTTTCACGCTGGGTCACGGCCGCTCGCCTCGCTCTCTCTCGGATCGCAGACGCTGGTGCTACTCTGGTTTTTGTCTGGCCCTGCTGTACGCTGAGTCGGCGCGGGCGGTGGCCGGTGGGGTACGCTCGGCCGACTTAGTGTGATGGTAGCCGATCCGCGGGGGAGGTGTGGGGTGGGGGCAAGTTTTTCCGGCTGGCGCACGATCGGCGGGCGCGCCGCTGCCCTCGCCGCAGCCGTCGTGGCCCTCTGCTTGCTGGCCGTGGGGGCCCGCGTGGCGTGGGAGGCGTTTCGGCCCGTCGCGCCGCCCAGCGCCCTGTTGGCGGTGGCGCACCGCGGCGTGGAGTGGCAGGCGCAGTTAGGGGTGGCCGGCCACTCGGCCCTGGCGCCCGGATTGGTGCAGGACGGAACTCAAGCGGCCCGGTTTGCCCAATATCTCACGGCGCGGGCGAAGGGGGCTTCCGGCGTCACGCTGTTGTCGAGCCGCCTCGTGGCGCTGTCGGTGGCCAAAACCGCGTGGACCGGGACGGGGGGCTACGTGGAGTTTCGCGTGGTGGACCGGCGCTGGTTTTCCCTGGGCGCCAGCGGCGCACCGGTCCCCCAAACCGCTCGGGATTTGGTGACCCTGTATGTGCGGGAGGTGCATCCGGGTTCGTTTCGGGTGACCGGCCTCGCGTATCTCCCCGCGCTGCCGGGCGCAGGCTCCCGCCTCGCACCCTCGCTGTACCCCGATTACTTCACGTCCGACGGGCACAACCCCTTGGGAGGGTGAACGGGATGGCCCAGGCCGAGCCGGTTCAGCTTACGCTGATCCGGACGGCCGCGGGGACGCTGTCTCCCTACTGCTCCATCTGTTTGGCCAGAAACCCGGCCGCCGTTTCCGCCAGCTTCAGCTCCATTTCCGTCATGCGGCCATCCGCTTCGCGGGTACAGAGAATCACGGCGCCAATGGGGTCGCCTTCCGCAATGATGGGGCTGATGACCTCGGCGATGAACTTGTCATCATCGTCGTCGCCCACCGCACTGCCCTTCGGCTTGTGGTCGCCCCGGTTGTACATGAGCGTTTTCCGGTCTTCCATGGACTTCTCTATGAGCACGCCAATGGGCTTGTTGAGAAACTCTTTTTTGGCCGCCCCCGAGACCGCAATAATCACGTCGCGGTCCGCGATGAGCGCAATGTGGCCCACCGCCTCGTACAGCGAATCCGCGTACTCTTTCGCGAAGTCCCCCAGCTCCCCGATCGGCGAGTACTTCTTCAGGATCACCTCGCCGTCGCGATCCACGAAAATCTCCAGCGGATCGCCCTCGCGGATGCGGAGCGTTCGTCGAATCTCCTTGGGAATCACCACCCGCCCAAGGTCATCGATGCGCCGCACGATGCCTGTCGCCTTCAAACTTGCGCCTCCCCTTGCCCTCGCGCCCCGCGAGTCCTGAGGTAGCATATGGACCGCCCGTAAGACCTATGCATTTCTTCCCAGTGCACAGCGTCCCTGTGCGCGGGCTAGGCTGGGACGTCCACCGCTGCCCCGTCCTCTCGTCGGTTCGTCCATCGACTGCGCCATTCCGCAGGAAATGGCGAACCGAGGCGGCGAGTGTCGGATTTTCCAATCTAGCGTGGCCCCCGCCGGACGAGGTTATGCAGACGCGCTGACTACGCGGACGCGGACGACGATCCACTGAGCGTGCTCAGCACCATTTCGGCAACCTCCAGGACGTCTTCGCGCCCTCGGGGATCGAGGCGAAACCCCAACTCGGGCACGCGACTGGGCATCTGCACGAGGCGCCCCGGGTATCGGCGGCCCAGGTCGGCCAGCGCCTCGCCGGCCACGTGGCCAGCCTCGCTCAGCCGAAACACCACCCGATCGCCGCGCCGCATCACCTGCGAGAGCCCCAGTCGCCGGGCGGCCACGCGGATGCGGGCCAACTTCATGAGCGCCACCGCCGGCACGGGCGGCGCGCCGAACCGCTCTTCCATCTCCTCGGCCAACTGGTCCACCTCGTCATGGCTCGCCGCCGACACCAGGCGTTTGTACAGGGCAATTTTCTGCCGCTCATCGTCGATGTAGTCGCCGGGCAAGTAGGCTTCGACGCCAAATTCCAGCGTGGTGTCGACCGGCTTGGCCACGGGCTGGCCCTTCAGCTCGGCCACCGCGTCGGCCAGGAGCTGGGTGTACAGCTCCAAGCCCACCATCGCCACAAAGCCGTGCTGCTCAGCGCCCAGGAGGTTGCCGGCCCCCCGGATTTCCAGGTCGCGGAGCGCAATCTGATACCCGGCGCCCAGCTCCGTGAAGTCGCGAATGGCGGCCAGCCGCCGCTCGGCCTCGATGGTCAGCACGGTGTCCCGCCGCACGGTCAGGTACGCATACGCCAGGCGGAACGACCGACCCACGCGCCCCCGAAGCTGGTACAACTGCGCCAGGCCCAAGCGTTCGGCGTCTTCCACGACCAGCGTGTTGACGTTCGCAATGTCGAGCCCCGACTCGATGATGCTGGTGGCCATCAGCACGTCGTACTCCCCCGCCAGAAAGCGCGCCATGACGTCTTCGAGTCGGGTTTCGTCCATCTGCCCGTGGGCCACCGCAATGCGTGCATCGGGCACCATGCGCCTAAGACGCGCCAGCGTCATGTCCATCGCCCGGATGCGGTTCTGCACGTAGTACACCTGGCCCTCGCGCTCCAGCTCCCGGCGAATCGCTTCGCGGATCAACCCCTCGTCATATTCCGCCACGACCGTTTCCACCGGGAAGCGCTCATCGGGAGGCGTCTCCAGCACCGACCAGTCGCGCACGCCAATCATGGCCATGTTTAACGTGCGGGGAATCGGGGTGGCGGACAGGGTCAGCACATCCACCGTTTCGTTGAGCGCCTTGATGCGCTCTTTGTGGGCCACCCCAAAGCGATGCTCCTCGTCCACCACCAAGAGGCCGAGGTCCTTGAACCGGACATCCTGGCTCAGCAGCCGGTGCGTCCCCACCAGCAGGTCGGCCCGGCCATCGGCCACCGCCTCGAGGGTGGCGCGCTGTTCGGCAGGCGTCTGAAACCGCGAGAGTACCGCGACGTTGATGGGAAATCCCGCCATGCGAGAGCGCGCCGTGCTGTAGTGCTGCTCGGCCAACAGGGTGGTGGGCACCAGGATGGCGGCCTGCTTGCCCGCCATGATGGCTTTGAACGCCGCGCGGAGTGCCACCTCGGTTTTGCCGTAGCCGACGTCCCCCAAAAGCAGCCGGTCCATCGGGCGGGGCCGCTCCATGTCCCGCTTGATTTCTTCGGTGGCGCGGAGCTGGTCCGGCGTCTCCTCGTACGGAAATGCGTCCTCAAAATCCTGCTGCCACGGGGTGTCGGGGCCGAAGGCAAATCCCGGGCGCGACTCGCGCGCCGCGTACAGGCCCAGCAGCTGTTCGGCCATGTCCCGCACCGACGCCTTGACCCGGTCCTTGACTCGGCCCCAGTCGCTGCCGCCCAGCCGCGACAGGCGCGGCGGCGCCTCGCCGCCGCCGGCGTAGCGCTGCACGACGTCCAACTGGTCGACGGGCACGTAGAGCGTGTCCTCGCCCGCGTACGCGATGTGGAGATAGTCTCCGGTGACGCCGCCCGCCTCCAGGGTGCGCACCCCCAGAAAACGCCCGATCCCGTGCGTGATGTGCACAACGTAGTCGCCCGCGGAAAGCTCGGCGAGCCGCAACAGGGCATGGCCTGCGACCGCGCGGCGGCCCACGGGCTCCGGATGCACCTCGCGCCCCGTGAGCTCGGCTTCCGACAGGACGGCCAGCAACAGCTCGGGCAGCACAAAGCCCCGGGTGAGCCGTCCCACCGCCACCCCCACAGAGGCCACCTTCGGCACACCGCGGTGCACCGCGATGCCGGCCTCCACGAGCCGCGACACCAGGTGCGCGGCCGCCTCATCACTCTTCACGCTCACCAGCACGCGGTGGCGCGCCTTGACCAGGCGCGTCAGCTCGGTGACCAACAGGTCCCACTGGCCGTGCGCGCGGGGCGCGGGTCGGCCCGCCAGCGACACGGAGGCGTGGCCCCCCGCGTGGTGGTGGGGCAGCAGCGACAGGTCCACGACGGCGCGCGCACGCAGGGATCCGGGCAGGGCGTCCGCCGGCAGCGACATTTCGCACTCCAGGGGCAGCAGGTCGCCCCGTTCCAGCCGCCGCTGCCGCTCGCCGGCCTCTTCCAGCGCCCGTCCGCGCGCCGCCTCCAAGACACGCTCCCGGTCGTCCAGCACCACCACCGGGGCCCGAGGGAACCAAGCCGTCACCGGCACCGGCGGACCAAACGCGGCGGCCGCCCGGTCCATACCCGGCCAGCCCTGGCCATCCATCAGATGAGCGAGGCGCTCGCCCCAGCGCGCCGCGAGCGCGTCCGCCTCATCGTGGTGGTCCGTGCTGTGGAGCCCCATCACCGCCTCATCCAGTTCCCGCGTGATGCGCGCCACCGCCCGGTCGCGTTCCGGCGCCGACCACAGCAACTCCCGGCTGGGGCCCACCACCACCTCGGCCAGGGGGCGGCCGTTGCGCTGGGTGGCGGGGTCCAGCTCGGCCAACAGGTCCACCTCGTCGTCAAACAGCTCCAAGCGGACCGCGGACCCCCCCGGGGGGTACACATCGACGATAGGACCGCGGACCGCAAATTGGCCAGCCTGCTCCACCAGCGGCAGCCGCTCGTAGCCCATCTGCACCAGCGCCGCGATGAGGGCGTCGCGATCCACGCGACCGCCCCGCGACAGCGTGAGCGCGTCGGGACGCTTGGGTGGCAGCAGCTGGCGGACGGCCTCGACGGGCGCCACCACGACCGCACCCACGGGCTCCCGATCCACCAGGCGAAACGCCGCCATCCGCAGCCGATCCCATTCGTGGCCCTCGGCGCGCACCTCGCCCGCGACCTGCGGGCGCGGCGGCAACAGGGCGAGACGGGTGGGGTCCATCCACTCCGCGACCTCGGCCGCGAGCGCTTGGGCTTCGCGCCAACCGGGACTCACCACTAAGAGGGGATGCGGCGCGCGCGCCAGCGCGGCCACGACCATCCCCGGCAAGCCGCCGGCCAAACCCGCCACCTGAGCCGAGCGACCGTTCACGACGGCCTCGACCAGCTCCTCCCACGGCGCCAGCCCCGCGAACTGATCCACCACGGCTGCGAACCCCTGTCCCACCCTTCACCCTCTCCCTGCATACCAAAAGGCGAGCAGAAGGACGCCCGAGCCGTTCGCCCCTGCTCCGTATTGCCTGCTAGTATACCGTCGATCCTGGAGTTTCTGGGTGGGCGTCAGCCCCGCACATGGTTCGGCGCGGAGGCGACCGCGTTTTCGATGAGCACGCCGAGCCAGCCGGCCAGGTCTGGCTGCTGGGCCCCCAGCACCTGACGGACGGCCGCCGGCAGGCTGGTGGACAGCGTGTCCAGGGCGTGGACCTTCACGCGGGCGGCCGTCGTCGCATTCCAACTGTGGCTCGCCTTCAAGGTATTGACCTCGGTCGCGTTTAAGGCCACCACCACGTCCTGGGCCACCGTCTCCGCGCGCGACAGCGCCCAATCCAGAGCGTCCCGCGCCTGCTGGTTCCTCAAGCCGGCCACCGCGTGCAGGCCGTATTGGGCCGCCTGGCCGACAAGCGCCGTCGCCGCCGCCGCCAACAGCGGGAGCACCCCACGCAGGGCATCCAACTCGACAGCCGGCCAGTTCATCCGGACACGCTCCTTTCAGATGTCCACACCGTGCTGCGACCGGCTCCGAGACTCAGGACGCAGTGATGGTTGGGCGCCGAACCGGACCCCGTGGGATGGGTGACAGGGCTGGGGGCGGGTGGGCCGGGAGAGGCCCAGTCCAGCGCATGCGTCACGGTTCGGGTGGTTGGCCCAAAGAAAAAGGTCAGGTAGAGCGTGGCTCCGGTGCCCGGGCCCCACGCCTTCGCGAAATAACCGCCAGCCGTGTGGAACGCGGGGGCGGGGGCCGGGTGGTTCACGGACTGGGCCCAGCCCGCGTACCGAGGGGCGGACGGCGGGGTGAACTGCCACGTCAGCCGCGTCGGTGACATGGTCCAGTGCACCACCGGAACCAATGGCGGCGTCGGCACCGGTACGAGCCCCGCGTCAAACCGATCCCCGTCCACCGCCCCCGTGATGCCGGCCACCGACAGCCTGTTGGTGTACTGGTGGCCCACGTGCGGGACGGTCGGCGACGCGCCGTAATCGGCCACCCACAGCTGGACTTGGCCGCTCAAACCGGTTAGATAGGTCTGCCAAAAATTTATGTTGGTGTACAGCAGGGCGGGGACGGCGGAGTGGCCCACGGCCGCATTGACGTCGTCGAGCCAGGCCGTGGCCCAGGTCGTCAGCGCCGCCCCATCCAGGGCCGGTCCGCCAGGGGCGCCGGTCACCTCGAGGTCCAGGACCGCCGGGGCGTCGGCTCCGGTAATCCCGCCCTCTCGGTTCACGCTCTCCAAAAAGAAGGCCGCCTGCCGCTGGGCCGAGGCGGACAGCGCACTCGGGCGGTTCCCGGACGGCAGGGCAAAGTGATACGCGCCATGCACCAGCCCGGCCTCGGCGGTTCCGGTCCAGTTGGCGGCAAACGCGGTATCCTCGACCGACGGCCCATAGGTACTGCGCACGTAAACCAGCGACACCGGTGCCCCGGAAATACGCGCGGACCGCACCTGCGCCCAGTTGGGCGTCCCCTGAAACTGCGACACGTCGATGCCGTACACTTCGCTCATCGCGCCCCGGGCCCCCTTCTGTCGTAGTTCCCAGACTATGCCATCGTTGCCTTTTGGTGAGCGCTGACCGCTCGCCCAGCGCATCCGCCGCACCCCACCGGCGGCGCCAAAGGTGTATCCTAGAGCCACAGGCGCGACGGCGGGGGGTGGCACGGTGGCCGCGCAGGTGGATGCAGCCGAAGGCTCGCGGTTGGTGGTGGTCACCAACCGCGAGCCTTACCTGCATCGCGCGACCAAGGCGGGCCACACCGTGCTGCGCCGCACCCCCGGCGGCGTGGTCACCGCGCTCGACCCGGTGCTGCGGCTCAGGGGGGGCACGTGGATCGCGTGGGGCAGTGGGGAGCGGGACTGGGAGGAAGCGCCCTCCGGTCAGCTGGGCATCCCCCCGCGCGACCCGGACTACATGCTGCAACGCATTCGCCTGAGTCCCGAAGAGGTGGAAGGCTACTACGTGGAGTACGCCAACCGCGGCCTGTGGCCGCTGTGCCACCTGGCGGTGGAGCGCGTCCGGTTTTATCGCCACGCGTGGACGGCGTATCGGCGCGTCAACCGGCGCTTCGTGGAGGCCATCCTGGATGGCTCCCGCCCCGAGGACACGGTGTGGAGCCACGATTATCATTTGGCGCTGGTGCCGGGCCTCCTGCGCGACCGCCGTCCCACGCAGCGCATCGCGCACTTTTGGCACATTCCCTGGCCCCCCGCCACGCTGCTGCGGCTGTGCCCCAACCGGCTCGACCTCCTGACGGGCCTGTTGGGCGCCGACGTGCTGGGATTTCAAACCGACGACGACTGCCGTCGCTTCACCGACTGTGTGCGACAGTTTCTTGACATCCCGGCCGACGACGCCACCGGCATCGTTCAGTACCAGGGGCGGGAGGTGCGGGTCGAGTGCTTTCCCATCAGCATCGACACGTCGCTGGTGGAGGCCGCCGCCGAGGAGACGTCCGCCGCGCGGCTGGCGCGGGCCATTCGGCGGCGGCTGGAGCGCGACCACCGCATTCTGGGGGTGGCGGTGGATCGCCTGGACTATTCCAAGGGCATCCTGCCGCGCCTGGAGGCTTTGGACTTGTTTTTCCAGCGCCACCCGCACCGCCGCGGCCAGGTCATGCTCCTGCAGGTGGTGGCCCCCAGCCGGGGCTCGGTGCCGGACTATGCGCGCCTGAAGGGGGAAGTGGAAAGGGCGGCGGAGCGGGTCAATCGTCGCTGGGGCGTCGAAGGCGGATGGCAGCCGGTGCTGACGCTGCTGCAGCCGCTGGACCTGCGCCGGCTCGCGGCCCTGTACCGGGCCGCCGACTTTTTCGTGGTGAGCTCGCTGGTCGACGGCATGAACCTGGTGGCCAAAGAATTTGTGGCGGCCCAGGTGGACGGACGAGGCGTGCTGCTGCTGTCGGAGCTGGCGGGCGCCATGGCGGAACTGGATCAGGCGTTTCCCATCAATCCACTGGACCCCGAAGGGTTTGCCGACACGCTGGAAATGGCCATGCGCGTGCCGCTGGACGAACGGCAGGCCCGCATTGCCACGATGCGGGCCCATCTGCAGCTCCACACCGTCCAGGAATGGGCGGAAAACGTGCTGGCCGCGGTCGAGTGACACCGTTGGCCGATGCCGCGGCGCTCACGGCGGCCTGGCAGGACAAAGCCCCCGGGCGGTCCCCCCACGTGCTGGCCCTGGACTGGGACGGAACGCTGGTGGACTTGGCGGAGCACCCCGACGCCATCCGGGTGCCCCCCTCGCTACCCTCGCTGCTGAATCGCCTGCATAACCCACCGGGCCGAGTGGTGCTCATCATCTCGGGGCGGGCGCGCGATGACCTGGCCCGCCATCTCCCCGGCTTTGCCGGCGTACTCCTGGGCAATCACGGAGCCGAGGCGCTGGGCACCGTCCCGCCATGCGCATGGCGACAGATGATATCCGAGTGGGCACGCCGCGTCCCGGGCGTCTGGCTGGAGGACAAAGGTGCCACGTGGTGCGTGCACTGGCGGTCCGTCAGCGCCGTAGAGCGGCCCCGGCTGCTAAACGAGGTGCAGGCCTTTCTGGATGCCGCCGAGGACCCGGTGTACCGGGCCCGCTGGGGCCACATGGCGCTGGACATCGTACCGCGGGCCGCGAACAAAGGGACCGCGCTGGCGGCGTGGCTCCAGCAGCACATCGGGGCGGACTGGCGCACGCAAGCGCTGGTGGCGGCGCTCGGGGACGACGCGACCGACGAAGATCTGTTTCGCGTGGTGGAGCCCCAAGGGCTCGCCGTGCAGGTGGGGGACCGCGAACCCACGCGAGCGGCGTTTCGCCTGCCCAATCCGACCGCAGCGCGCCGATGGCTGGCCGATCGGGCGGAGGGCGCGTAGGTTCAAGCCGTGACCCGGGGGGCTCTGCGTGGGGTGGGACGCCGCATCGGCCGCCGCGCGGTCCAGGAGCCGTCGGATCACCGTCACGTTGCACCATCCTCCACGCCTTGTCAGCGCTTTGACGCCCAGCCCCCCGTTGCCGGCCCGCACCAACACCAGGGCCGGCAGAGACAGGCCCGGGGTCCTGTGGATCGCGTTGACCACCACGAGAGGCCAGCCCGACCCGTGCCTGCACCACCCGCGACGCGCGCCACACCGCCCAAATCATGAGGATGGCCGCCACGGCCAACAGCTCGGGCGCGTACTGCGTCAGTACGGGACCCCATCCCGGCAACGCGGCCGTTGGCGTACTGGCCGTGCCCGGCCTGCTGCCGGATACCGAGGCACCCACCGTCTCCAGGAGCGCCGGACACAGCGAAAACGTCATCGCTGAACCGCTGGCGGCCGTCCCGATCACCCCGACGGCGCCGGCGGCGACACTCTCGCTGGCATGGTCTTGGTCCTCCGGCCCTTCTTCTCCGCGACGGCGGGCTTAGCGTACGTACTTGTACATCGCGTCCATCAGGTCGTCGTAGGTTTGGGCCGCCGCCGTGGGATCGTGGTCCTGCAGCGCCGACGTCACGCACGTTTCCAGATAGTTGCGCATCGCGAGCTGTCCGACCCGGCGCAGCGCCTCCTGCACGGAAGCCACCTGCATCATCAGGTCGAGGCACGGCCGGCCGTCTTCAAACATCCGCTCCAGGCCGCGCACCTGCCCTTCGATCGCCTTCAAGCGCCGAACCGCCGCCGCGCGACGCTCGGGGGGCATCGTCCCGGCCGGCACCCCCGTGAAAGTCATCTCGCCCTGGTCGTCCACATCGACACCTCCCCATGACGGTCGTTACCAGCGCATCATCTCCCCACCCCCTCCCCCTGTCAATAAAACAGGATAGAACCGCTTTCCGGCGGCGACGACTCATGACGCAACTTCCTGAAGGTTAGTCACGGAAACCTGTCCGTGTCCTTGACGCCGCCGCCCAGGATGTTACTTTGTATATATAGACCCCCCTCCCCTCATGGGGTAGGGAGGCCGACAGAAAGAGGGATGACCATGGCCCGACAGCACGTGCGCTGGGTGGTTCCCGAGATGGGGTGAAGCGGCTGCGCATCCTCCGTGACGAGGATGTTGACCGCCGTGCGAGGTGTGCTCGCTGTGGCGACCGATGTCGGCCAGCACGCGGTGGATGTGGACTGGGACGACCGACGTCTCTCAGCGGACACGTTGGTGGAGCAATTGCGGCAGGGAGGCTACGACATTGACGGACCCAGGCCGTGAGAACGCCTCTCCCAATGCGCCACCCGCTGAAGAGGCGTCCCTGGCGGTCACAGGACTGCACTGCTCCTCGTGTGCGGTGGCCGTGGAGCGGGCGGTGTCGCGTGCTCCGGGGGTGACCCACGCCGATCTGACTTTCGCGACGGAGCGGCTGCACGTGGTGTTTGACCGACGCCTCACCTCACTCGGAGCCATCAAGGCGACGGTGGCCCGCTCTGGGTACGGCGCGCTGGAACCCCACGAAGTGGAAGCGCGCCGGACCGCGCACGTGCGCGACCTCCAGCGCGAGCAGCGCCGCCTGGTCCTGGCGATGCTGCTGGGATCCCCCATTTTCGCCTGGATGATTGCCACGGGGATGAATCCTCACCTGTCGGTACCCGACCAAGGGTACATCATGTTCGTGCTGGACACACCGCTGCAGTTTTACGTCGGACAGCGGTTCTACCGCGGTGCCTGGCGCGCGCTGTGGCACGGCCGCACCGCCACCACCGACGTCCTCATTGCGCTGGGGTCGTCGGCCGCCTATCTCTACAGCGTGGCCGCCCTGTTTTGGCTCCACCAGCCGCCGTACTTTGAGACGGCCGCGCTGGTGGTGACGTTTGTGACGCTGGGCAACTACCTGAAGGTACGCGCCACCTACCAGGCCTCGGCCGCCATCCGGAGCCTCGTGGACCTTCAGGCGCGCTATGCCCATCGTGTGGGGGACGACGGACAGGTGGAGCGCGTGCCCATCGACCGCGTCGCGTCCGGCGACATCGTGGTCATTGCGGCCGGCGAGACGATTCCCGTGGACGGCCACGTGGTATCGGGCCAGTCCACCGTCGACGAGTCCCTGATGACCGGGGAAGCCCAGCCCCAAGTAAAAACCGTCGGTGATGACGTGACGGCCGCCACCATCAACCTGCTGGGCTCGATACAGGTCCAGGTGGGTGCGGTGGGCCGCGAGACCCTCATCTCGCGCGTCATCGACAAGGTGGAGCAGGCCCAGTCGGAAAAAGTGCCGCTGGTGGAGTTCACCGATCGGCTGAGCCGTATTTTCGTCCCCATCGTGCTGGGGCTGGCGGTGGCGGCGTTCGGCGGCTGGTGGTGGTCCGCGGGTCTGCTCCTGCCCGCCGTGTCGCACGCGGTCGCCATCCTGGTCATCGCCTGCCCGTGCGCCCTCACGCTGGCGCCGGGCACCGCGCTTGCGGTCGCCAGCGGGGCGGCCGCGGAGCATGGAGTGCTGGTAAAGAACGGCGCGGTCTGGGAGCACCTCGGCCGCGTGGGCGTGGTCGCACTGGACAAAACCGGGACGCTCACGGAGGGCAGGCCGGCCGTGACCGTGCTGCATGCCCTGGGGTCGCCGACGGCGCGGGCGGTGCTTTGGATGGCGGCCACTCTCGAACAGGGCTCCGACCATCCGCTCGCCTACGCCATCCGACAGCGCGCCACCGCCGAGGGCCTCTCGCTGGCGCCACTGCCCGACACGTTTGCGACACTCGTGGGACTGGGCGTGCAGGCCGAGGTGGATGGCACGACCGTGGCGGTCGGGAGCCACCGGCTCATGGCGCGGCTGGGCATCGACTGGGAACGAGACGCCGCGCTCGCGGCGGAAGTGGCGGAGATCGCCGGCTCGGGCGCGACGCCGGTCTTCGTGGCGCAAGACCACGAGCTGATTGGCCTCTTGGGGGTAGCCGACCCAGTGCGGCCCGAAGCGGCGGAGGTGGTACACCAGCTTCAGCAAGAGGGCCTGCGCGTAGTAATGGTGACGGGGGATCACCGGGCCACCGCCGAGCAGGTGGCCCAGACGCTCGGCATCACCGAGGTTAGCGCGGAGGTGCTGCCCGATGGCAAGGCCGAGGTCGTCGCGCGCCTCCAGGCCGACAGCCGCCGGCCCGTGCTCATGGTGGGCGACGGCATCAATGACGCACCGGCGCTGGCCGCCGCCGACATCGGGATCGCCATGGGGTCCGGGTCCGACATCGCCGCGCAGACGGCCGCCGTCACGCTCCTGCACGGGGACCTTCGGCAGATCCCCGAACTTTTAGCCATGAGCCGCTTCACCGCGCGGGTGATTCGGCAAAACTTCTTCTGGGCGTTTATTTTCAATGGACTGGGCCTGCCGGTCGCGGCACTCGGCTACCTCTCCCCCGTGCTGGCCAGTGGCGCCATGGGGCTGTCATCCTTTGCCGTGGTGACCAACTCGGTCCGTCTCCGTCGGCGAACGTAGGCAGGAATCATGGCGGCACCGGCGAACGCCACCCGAGAGAATGTGCAACCGCGGCGACACGCGTGGCCGTACGTGCGGACTGCGCGAAGGGGGACGCCATGGCGACGAACGACCTCAGCGCCGCGCTGGCCCGCTTGACCGCCCAGCGCACGCGGCTCCAGGCTGGTCCGGCACTGCCGCAGGTCAGCCGGGACAGTCTATTTGACGACTTTTCCCTGCGGCAGGCCCACGCCACCACGGCGCTGGAGGGAAACACTCTGACGCTTGACGAAGTGCAGGCCGTCTTGGAGCGTGGCATCACGATTCCCGGCAAGTCGCTCCGCGAACACCTCGAGGTGCTGAACGCGTATGATACCTGGCGTTGGCTCGGACCGCTCGCGCAAGCCAGCGTGCCGGTGACGGAATCCCTGGTGCTGGACATCCACCGCCGCTTAATGCAGCGCCTCTTGGACGACGACATGTTGGGGGTGTACCGCCGGGTGCCGGTGTACATTCGCGGATCGTCGCACCTCCCGCCCAATTGGCTCGAGGTGCCGGACCTGGTGGCGTCATGGCTCGGCCGATATGGGGGCGCCCCGGGCGGTGAGCACCCCGTGACCTTCGCGGCCCGAGCCCACGTGGCCTTGGTGCGCATTCACCCCTTTGTAGATGGCAATGGGCGCACCACGCGCATGCTGGTCAACTTTCTCCTGATGCAGCAGGGATATCCGCCCGCTCACTACGCCGCGGAGGCCCGGGACGCTTACCTCGGTGCCCTGCGAGCCTTTGACGCTAGCCAGGACCCTACGGCGTGTATCCTGGTCACGGCGGAAGCGGTCGGGTGGATGATGGACCGCTGGCTGGCCCTCATGGACCAGCTCGCACCCAGGGAGGGGTCCGACACACCGACGACGGGGCTCCCGAACCCTCCGCGCGGGCTTTGACGGCAGCATGAGCGCCCTTCGGTTGGTGAAAATAGGAGGATCGCAATGGACGTGGTGGCGGCTCCTTTTCCCGTGAGCTGGGATGTGGCTGCCAATGTGGCGTACATGGAACGTGCGCTGGCCGCGAGCGCCCCGGGCGCCTTGGTGGCCTTCCCCGAGGGGGCGCTGTCCGGCTACGGTGATGATCTGGCCGGACTGGCCTCGCTGAACCCGACACGGCTGGAAACCGCTCTCGGCCACATCCAGACGCTCGCCACGCGCTGCCAGGTGTATGTGGCGCTGGGTACGCTCTGGCCGGCCCAGGGCGCAGGCGGCGGCTGGACCAACAGCGCCGTGGTTCTGAGCCCAGCGGGGCATCCGCGATGGTGGTATCACAAGGTCAACCTGGCCACCCACGAGCGGGGCGTCTTGGTCTTCGGGGACCAGCTGGCGGTGCGCCCCGGCATGCCGGCGGTCCTGGGCGTGCAATTGTGCCGCGATCTCCGGTTCCCTGAGCAGTGGCGCTGGCTCTGTCAGCAGGGCGCCCAAGTCCTGCTGTACCTCACCCATGCCGTGGAGCATCCCGATGCCTATCCCGTTTGGCGGAGCCACCTCGTAAGCCGCGCTGCCGAAAACCAGCGATTCGTGGTGGCGGTCAACACCGCCCATCCACACCAGATGTGTCCCACGGCCATCATCGACCCGCGGGGCGACGTGATCGCCGAAGCCCAAGGCGCGGAGGCACGGGTGCTGACGGCCACGCTCCGTCTCGAAGACGTATCGGACCGGTACCTGTCGCAGGCGCGAACCGATTTGCTGCAGCTGGTGGACGGCGCCGCAGGCGGTCCCCGTCCCACACCCCCGGGTCCAGGCGTCGAAAGTCTCGATTAAACCGCTCCGCTGCTTGATACGAGACGTCGCGGCGAACAAGACCTGACCGGCCTGTCCCCAGTACGTGCGGAGGTGACTTATGGTGGTCAACTCTGAAAATAGCGAGCATTCTTCCCCCCTGCCCGTGGCGCATGACATCCTCGTGCTGGAAAGGCCGCGTGCCGGCATAAGGGCCTACGGCTATCACACGGGGTGCCGGACCGAGTTCGTGGTGCAGGCAGGTGCCACCCTGGCCAAAGAGATCAAGCCGTCCCTCTTGCCGCGCATCCGCGCCATCCGCGACGAGCTGCTGGCCGTGGGCGCGATCACGGATGCCGGCTCGGTGCTGGTACTGAACCGGGATCACGTATGTCACTCGACCTCGTCAGCGGCCGCCGTTGTGCTGGCGGTGTCGGCCCATGGCCTTTGGAAGTGGCAGCCCGACCGATCATCGGCACCCTTAAGACCTGGTCCCGCTCTAAGCGTCCATCGACGGCCAGGAACACCCGAGCCTCTTATTGTTTCCCGGCCCGCGCGTGGTGGCGGCAGCACGCCCGGCTCGGACGCGCGTGACGAGGGCAGGAGCGGTTAAGGGCGTCAGCGCCCCACCCCCACCAACCCCAGCCCGGAAAGCGCCCGATCGAACCGCTGCTGCTGGTCAAGGAACCAAACGCCGTTCACCGCCACCGCACCGCAGGTGTCCATGTCCACGATCGAGACGGAACCGCTCGCGGTGACCAAGGTGAGCCGAATTGTATAAGAGATGGCGGGACACAGGAACGGAGCCGGCGTCACCGTCGACAGCGCGTTGGCGGCCCGCGTGATGCGGGCGATGACGGTGGGATTGGTGATGCGGCGAGCGATCCGACGCGGACCCGGCCCCGCCAAGGTTTCTGAGATGTCTACGGACTGCACCGGCCCGGTGACGTAGGTACGCGCCGGACGGGGTGGCTCCTCAAGAACCGACGCGACGTAGCGCAGCAGGGACGCATCGTTTCCCAGCGACCGCACGTTCACCACCAACATCGCAGGAGCCTGACCCAGGCCCTGAGACCGGGCGTACGTGCGCTGATACACGGTGTACGGCGCGGGCGCGTCCACGTTCGAGCTTCCGGAGAAGACCCCGGTTTGCGTGTACCCCAGGCCTACGAGTTCCCTGGCAACCCACGCCTCGGTTGCCTGCACGCCCACCGGCACGCGATAGGTCGTGCTGAAGCCCACTTTGTCGTACGGGCTCCCATTGCTGCCAGCGCTCCAGCTCATCCCCGGCTGGGGTGGTACCGGCTGGGCCCCGGGGGGCACCGCCACCACGACCTGTGGTGTCCCGGGTACGGCGGGTACGACGAGGCCATCGGCCGCGGCTGCAGCGGGCGTATGCAAGCTTATCGTGGCGACCGCCGGGTCCAAAAGGATGCCCAGCGGATATGCGCCTGTCCCCCACTCGAAGCCAGCCACCACCAACGCCGCCGCCGCCAGGAGTAGCACCCACCGGAGGCGCACGCTGATCTCCTCCTTGGTGTATCCAACGCGGCCGGACGCGAGAATGTTTCCGGCGCGGCGGGGCAGGGAGCCTCCTCCGTCCGGCGGGGCGTCCCGTTGACTTGCCGGCGGACCGACGGATAGGATGCTCCTAGATTCAAGGACTTGGCGGAAAGTCGGCGTTTGACGGAGAGCCCGGATGGCCGAGGCATGTGCATCGAGCCATGGCCGGGCCTGTCCAAGGCTATGCCGCAAATCAGGGAGGCGCGTGACGATGGCCGAGGTCACCTCGATACGGACGGGGCCCCATTATCAGGTGAGCCAGACGGGTCGCCTGGAGGACCTGAATGCCAAGGTGTTCCTGGGCATGCCGCTGGGCTTCACTGGCATGGAAGTGTCCCTGAACCGCGTTCGTCCCGGCGAAACGATGCCCTTTTTGCACGACCATCGAGAGCACGAGGAACTGTACCTGTTCCTGGATGGGGAGGGTGAGTTCCAGGTGGACGGTGACATTTTCCCGGTGAGCGCGGGCATCGCGATCCGGGTCTCCCCCGGTGGCATGCGTGCATGGCGCAACAGCGGGAATCGGGACCTTCTCTGCATCGTCGTTCAGGCCAATATGGAGAGCCTGGCCGGGCGGACCCTTCCCGCCGGGGCCACTGGTTTGATGGAAGTGTCACCGGCCTCGATGCAGGACGGCATCATGGGTTCACGAGACGTGAAGTGGGACTGAGCGCTCACGACGGGCCGAGAAACGAGCCGGGTTATCGGAGCTGATATGGCGGAACGAACCACCCCACTCAACGAGCCGGCGTGCATGAGCATCCGCATGGGGATGAGTGGGTCCTGGCGTTGGGGATGACGCGCCTCACGCAGTCAGCCGTCTGTCACGGGCTTGCCGAACCGGTGACTGAGAGCTATGGGCTCGCGTCAGTGCCGGGACGAACAGTCGCCGAGCCCCTTCACGCGCTGCCGCTCCCGCCTTCGGGCCCATTGCAAGGATTTGAGGGACGCCCCGGGGGTCGTATCGTCGGAGCAACTTCACAGGTCCACTCTTATCCAGACAAGTAGAGGGGCCGGCCCGATGACGCTTGGGTCACCGGCCGCAGGGCATGTGCCAAATCCGGCGGGGCGATGCGAAATAGGTGCGTCCGATGGACAGCTGGATCGATGACATCAAGACCCAGTTCCTGCGTTTGCAGATTCAGGGCCGCGCCGCAGCAGACATGCAGTACATCCACGAACTGCGGCAACTGGCACGGGTTTCGCGGGTATCCGACCGTCGTCTTTGATCGCTTGTGCCGTGCCTATCCGTCTGAAGGTGAGGCCATCCGCCGCGAACTGACCGAAGGGGTCCTGACGGACCCAGCAACCTTCACAGCCCAAGCCGCCGCCCTAGCCGTGGCGTTTCGGGCCTACCTGGCCGGTCTCGATGCACGGTGCCGTGCGCTCTCCGCGGATGAGATTGCCGAACGGACCCGCCGTGAGCAGGCCCAGCACGAGGCGGAGACGGCCGCGCCTCGTGTGAGGCGCCAGAGGAACGCCGTGCCGTTGCGGCACGAGCACCGCACAACCCCTACGGGAAGGCCAGAGGGAAGGACCGCCATCCCCTCTCGCCGCTGTGGGTCCAGGGTGGCCGCCTATCCTGGATTGCCCAACGCGGCCACGGGACCCTTCAGGGACGTCCGGCCGCCTCCAGCTCCAGAATGGACAGGATGGCCCCCAGGTGGCTGAACCCCTGGGGAAAGTTGCCCCGGGGCTCGTTGGTGTCCATGTCCACGTGCTCGCCCAACAGGCCCAGGTTGGTGGTATGGGTGAACAGGTCGCGCAAGATGTGTTCTGCCTCATCGAGGCGGCCCAGCTGCAGGTACACCCGCGCCAGCCAGTAGCTGGCCAGAATAAATGGGTGGGTGGCCTCCCCCATCATGTCGTTCCGGTAGCGATACACCCAGGGATGCTGGACCAGGTCCTGCTCCATGCGCGCCAGGGTCCCAAGAAACCGCGGGTCGTCTGCCGGCACGAACCCATACAGCGGCAGCGTGAGGAGCGCCGCGTCCACGGTATCGCCCGCAAAGCGCTGCGTGTAGATGCCCAGCGTGGCGTTGAAGCCCTCGGCCTCCACGCGCGCGCGCACGGACTCCGCCGCCGTGTGGTAGCGGGCCGCCGTCTCGACGCGCCCCGCCGCTTCCAGGAGGCGGGATCCGTACTCCAGCGACACCCAGCACATCACCTTCGAATGCGTGTAGTGGTCATCCTGGCCTCGGAACTCCCACAGGCAGCAGTCCTTCTGCTCCCAGTTGCGCGCCACCCACTCGAGCAGAAACTCCAAGGCGTCCACGTAGCTCACCAGCCACTCCTGGTCCCGGCAGGTTTCATGGTAGCGCCACATCGCCCACACCAGCGCCCCTTCGATGTCCAGCTGGAGCTGGGCCGTGGCCGCGTTGCCGTCGCGCACGGGGCGCGACCCCCGAAAGCCGTTCAGCCAGTTGAGGTCGCGTTCATACCGAATCAGGGTGCCGTCCACCCGAAAGAACGGCGCCTTAAAGGGCTTGCCCTGCAGATCCACCGTGTTGATGAAAAAGTCTATGATCCGCCGCGCGGCC
>JAJYPH010000187.1 GCA_021795575.1 Bacillota bacterium | reverse complement strand
GCCCCTAAGAGGGCCGGCCCCCCGAAAGCCAGCCCCACCGCAATGACCCCCATGTGCTCGACGGACGAGTACGCCAACAGACGCTTCAGATTGTGCTGGCGCGAGATCAAAGCCACGCCGACCACCAGGGACAGGAGCCCGAGGCCCAAAAGCGCCAGAAGGGGCCAGTGCTGGTGCAGGACTCCCTGGGCCAGCGTGAGCCCCCGCCACGCCACGATGAGGATCCCCCCCAGCTCGGCCCCTGACAGCAGGCCCGACACGGGGGCGGGCGCCTCGGCATGCGCATCCGGCAGCCAGGTGTGGAACGGCACCAAGCCCGCCTTGGTTCCGAAGCCCACCAGCATCAGCAGCGCGCCCACGCCTACGTCGGCCGCCGCGCCACTTTGAATCAGCAGGATGCCGCCCAACGCCAGGAGTCCGCCCAGCATCGCCAGCGTCACGTACTTCCACGAAGCCTCAAACGGCCCGGCGCCGGGGGGCAGGGCCACCAGCAGCACCGATGACAGCGTCGTGGCTTCCACCGCCACCCACAGATCCACCAGCGGCCACGGAGCCGCCAGCGCCAGGAGTGCCGCCGCAAACACACCCAGCCAGGCGTAGTACCAGCGCTCGCGGGCCGCCGGCCACGGGTGGTGAACCGCCGCCCCCCGGAAATAGGCGGGCGACATGACGAGGGCAAAGGTGGCCAGCACCAGCACCAACGCCCCATATTCGTCCGTCCAGGCCGGGTGCGCCAGCGCGCGCGACACGTCCAGTGCCGCCGCCAATGCCGTGCCGGCGGCCGCCACCAGCGGCCACCGGCCCCGCCCGGACGCCAATGCTCCCATCCCGATCACCCATGCGATGGGCGCCCATACCAGCAGCATCGTCTACCCCCTCAGGCGCCGAAGCGCCGTCGTGTGAATCGGCTCCTCCCAATCCAGCCGGCCACGCCGCAACAGCCACGCCAGCAGGGCACCGGCCCACAAAACCTCGGCCACGTCCAGGACATCGACCGTCGCCGGCGCGACGTGCGCGGCCAGCGCGACAAAGCCGAGCGCCACTTCCGCCTCCATCAGCAGGATGGCGGCCACCCACAGCTCGCGCCGCTGGGTCAAAAGCCAAAACGGGGTCAAGAGCGCCGCCACCGCCACCCCCGCCGCTCCTCCGGCGGCCACGGCCACCACCACCAGCACCGCGCTGCCCAGCAGCAGGCGCGGGGTGCCGGCCGCGACCAACTCCCACCGGTCCGGCGGCAGCGCCGCCAACAGCCACCGCGGCACCACGACGCCCTTGGCGGCCATCCACAAAATCCCCATGCTCCACCAGGCGGCCTCGTGGTGGGCCAGCCCCCACAACACGGCCAGCCCCCCCTCGACCAGTCCCGCGATCGCATACCAACTGATGGCCGTGGCGGGCCGGCGGGCTAGCGCAATGAGATTCGCCGCGAGCCACACCACCGCCGCCCCCGCTTCGGCCATCAGCGTGGGATGCACCAACCACACCGGCATGGCGCTCCTCCTTCAACACAAAGTCTGCAACCGGATCGGCGCCAATCCGCCGCTAGAGCCCGGCGGCCAAGGCCGCCAGCGCGGCCAGGGCCACCGAGAGCGTCAGGTATTCCGCAATGCGCATCAGCCGGAGCTTGGCAAAAGACAACTCAATGCCCACCACCACGAGCCCCACCACCACCAGTTTGGCCGCCGTCGTCAGGACCGCCAGCGCGAGGGCGCCGGGCGTCAGCCCCGCCGCCAGTCCCACGGGCCAGCCCAACACGTTCACCAAGATGATGGACAGCACCGTGTACTTCATCCACCCGCCCCACTCCAGCAGCGCCAGATCCGGGCCGCTGGCTTCAAACACCCGGTTGGGGTCGATGAGGGACAGCTCCTGGGAGGAATCGGGGTTGTCCACCGGCAGGCGACCGGCCTCGGCCAGCAGCAGCAGCAGCCAGGCCAGGAGCACCAACAGGTGCACGGGGGCGAAGAAGCTCTGGGCGAAGAACGCCTGGTTGACCGTGTAGGGAATCGTCGAGTGGCCCACGGCGGCGGCCGTGAACACGGCCATCACCGTCAGTGGTTCCCCCAGTGTGCCGATGAGTCGGATGCGGCTCACCCCAATGGCCGCGTAGGCGCTGCCCGAGTCCAGGGCGTAGAACAACAGCAGAAAGCCGGCCCCGGCCAAAATGAGTCCGCCGCCCAAAATGTCCGCCATGAACGCGAGCGGCAGCGGCATGGTGGTCAACACCGGGATTAACAGGGTCACAATCAGGGGCGCCGTGAAATATAACACGGGGACCCAGTCCGCGAGCCCCGTGGTGTATGGGGTGCGCACGATGGACTTGTGGGCCCACTTCCACAGATTCCGATAGGGCTGCACCCACGGAGGGCCCTGCCGCCGCATGCCGCGAGCCTTCACCCGATCCATGATGCCTTTCAAGAGCGGGGCGAATGCCAGGACAAACAACACCTGCAGCCCCTGTGCCACGATGGGCATGTGCAACTCCTCTCCCGCGTCGGCACAAAAAATACCCCTACCGTCACGCACCCCGCGTGCCCGGTAGGAGTCATTAGCCAGATGATCCGGCAGTTCGGGCATAGCCCCGGCGGTCTCCATCGCCGTATTGGTTGCGTCGGAATCCTACCCTGTGCGCCGCCGCGTGTCAAACCCTTGGCCCATTTGTCCGGCTAGATCCCGCCGATGACCTTGGGCGGCCACCACACCACGAACGCATCGCCCTTCACCCGCCATTCGGCCAAGAGCCCGAAGTAGCGGCTGTCATAGCTGTTTGTGCGGTTGTCGCCCAGCACGAACAGATGCCCCGGCGTGACGGTGACCGGCCCGTAGTTGTAACGGTAGTTGAGCTTGACGAACGGCTCGGCGTACCGGTGGCCATTGATGTACACCTGACCCGCGACAATCTTCACCGTGTCGCCGGGGACGCCGATCACCCTCTTGATCCAGTCCTGGTTCTCCTTCACCGGCGACTTGAACACCACAATCTCTCCGGTACGCGGCCCCTCGATGCGATACAGCAGCTTGTCCACCAGCACCCGGTCGCCGGTCGTGAGCGTCGGAAACATCGAATGGCCCTTCACCTGGAAGGACTCCAGCACAAACGTCCGAATCACAAAGGCCAGCACCACGGCCAACACGACCGTCTGCACAATTTCACGCCACAGCGGACGCGGCGGTTTGCCCGAGCCCTGGCCCACGGGTGCCGCGACCTTCTCGCCACTCATAGCCATCGTTCATTCACCTCCGACCGGGATGCGGCGGGGGGTCCATGTCTTCTCCACCACGCCACCGGCACCGGGCACGCCCTGGCCCCATACCACGAGTGTACCACCCAGTGTGTCCTGCACCCGCGCACCAGCTAGGGGCCACCCGCACCGCGCCCACGCATGCGTGCCGACCTGCCCCCTTCGCCCCAACAAGCTCCTGTCCGGCCGGCGTGGTGGTCACGATGCCTGTGTGAAAGTTGGGGACGTCATGCACCAGGGGCGGCCACGCCACGCCGCACTCCCGGACCCGATGGCGGGTGGGCGCACGTTCGATGGTCTAGACGGGCTTGGCCATGCGGTCGCTCATGTGCTCCCAGAAGATTTACTCGTCAGGGTCGACGGCCGTGCTGGAAGACCATGGTATACAGCCGTCCGTTGATACCAAGCGACCGTTCCGCATCTCATAGTCTTTTGTTTCCACGCGTCCTTTGGGACGCGGGTTGCCGACTCGATGCTTCCTGCTTCACGGGGGCCAGTTTCGCCGGGCCGTTCTCCCGGCCAGCGCCATCCCCGCCACAGGCGTTTTGCGTCTCCGGGGAACTCCCGGCGACAAGCGCCGCGAGGTTCCGCGCCGCGTGCAGGTCGCGGTCGATCTCCGCCCCGCAGGCCGCACACCGAAAGACGCACTCGCCCAGCGACAGTGCGGCCTGGACGCAACCGCAGGCCGCGCACGTCTGGGTGGACGGGTAGAAGCGGGGCCCGACGACCAACTGGGACCCGTACCACCGGGTCTTGTACGCCAGCATCCGCCGGAACGCCGACCACCCAGCGTCCGCGATGGAGCGCGCCAGCGAGTGGTTGCGGATCATGCCCTGCACGAACAGGGCCTCGACCACGATGACCGACTTGGTTTTCGCCAGGTCCGTGGGGGCTTTGTGCAGGAAGTCCGCGCGTCGACAGCGCATGCGGCGATGCAGCCGCGCCAATCCCGCCGCCGACTTGCGCCGGTTGCGCGATCCCCGCGGTTTGCGGCTGTGCAGGCGCTGCCGGGGGCGCAGGCGGCGCGGGGCTTGCGTCAACGGCTTGGGCGATGCGATCCGGGTTCCGTCCGAGATCACCGCGAAGGACTTGAGGCCCCAATCCACGCCGACCACCGGACCCTCGACGGGTTGCGGGTCCTCGCGCTCGACCTCCACCGCCCGGGATACGTACCAGCGATCCGCCTCGCGGCGGACGGTGGCCGAGAGGATCCGGCCACGGAACTTCTCCGTCGCTTCCTTCGTCCGCACGCCGCCCACGCGCGGCAGCGTGACCGACCTCGGGCGGACCTTGATGCTGCCGGTGAGCCGGAAGGCGTCTCGCCGCCCGTGCTTGCGGCGGAAGCGCGGGAACCCAACGGGATGACCCGCCTTGCGCCCACGCCAGAAGTTGGCGAAGGCCCGGTCCAAATCGCGCCAAGCCTCTTGGCCACAGCACTTCGAGACGCCGTAGACCCATGATCGCCCCGGCTGGTCCGCATTCCATAGACGATGCATCTCCGCCGCGGGCGGAACAGGCTTCCCGGCATCCAGCCGACGCTTGCACCCCGCCAGACCCCAGTTGTAGGCGGACCGCGCCGTCCCCGCCGCGCTGGCCAGAAACCGCCGCTGCCGCGCCGTCGGCTGCCGTTCGTAGCGAAAGGCCTGGTTACCCGTCATGCCTCGCTCGCCGCCTTCAGCGCCTTCTCGGCCCGTCTCCGGGCTGACCGTCGCCCATACCACCGCGCGCACATGCTGGTCAGCACGTCGATCATGTCCTGCACCAAGTCGTCCCCGGTCTCTCCCGGACCGACCACCACCAGACGCCGGCCTTGGGCGGCCAGCGCAGACTCGACCTATTCGGCGCCGAATGGCATGAGCCGATCTCGGTGCTCGACGGCCACGGTGGCGGCGGACGGGTCCGCGAGCCCCTTCATCAGCTTGGGGCGGGGGCCATTGAGCCCCGAGCCCACTTCCGTTACCGTGCGCACCACGGGCCAACCCTTGCGCGTCACAAACGCAACCACCCGGGCCACCTGCCCATCCCAATCGGCACGCTGGTCAGCGGAGGACACCCGGGCATAGACCGCCACCCCTGTGGGCTCCTCCTTCGGAGGCTTCCCGATGATGGTGCCGGTGGGCACTTGCTCTGCCGGCACGGGCAGTTTGCCATCGCGGTACATCCGCCACGCGGCTTGGTCGCTGATGCCTTGATCCTTCGCCCACGTGCTCAGTTTCATGCCATCAGTATATCACCGTCGCAGATGTACGGTGATATAACCCGTCAACCGAGTACACCCTATTGCCTGCACACTCAGCACTAGCAGGACTGATGGGCCCCACTCACCGTCCGGTCCGAAAGAGCTCGGACCGTGGGCGTCCGCCGCCCGGCTGCATGCCGCCGACCCACGGCACCCGGGATGGCCCGCGGTGCTCAACCGAGCCACACGACCTCTCCCTTTACCTCAAGCCATTGCACGCCCTGGCGTCACGCGGCCGTTTACTCTCGATGACCGACCACGACCCGCGGAAGTCACCGACTCAACCACTCTTCCTGTGTAGTTCTGTGCAATCCTGTGAGCTCCTTGGCGCTCGAGCCGCAGCGATGCAGGGCCCCGGGCGGGGACGCGCCACTTCTCACCCTTGCCAATTCCTCCCCTACAGGTTATTCTTTTAGTTGTAGATGACTTGGGGGTGGAGGCGTGGCTGGTCGTTATCTTCGCGTCCAGGAAGCCGCGGCACTGTTGGGGGTGTCCCCGGTGACGATCCGTTGGTACTCCCGACAGGGCTGGCTGCCCACGTACCGGGTCGGCCGCGGACAGGTCGCGCACCGCCGTTTCCGGTACGCCGACATCGAGGCCGTGGCGCGACGGACGGGACGGTTCCTGGCCGCGGAACCGCGGTGGGACGCTACGGTGCCGGTCACGCTGGACATGGCCGCCCTCTATCTCGGGTTGTCGGCGCGCTATCTGGTCGAGACCGGGGCGGCCACCACCGGCGCGCACCTGACGTGGGAGGACCTAGGAGTCCGTCCAGCTATCTGTTGAGGACGGTGAGGACGGGGCGCTACGCCGCGGTCGGGAAGAGTCGGTGGGATGAGGTCTGACCGTTCCGGGCCCTCCGCGGGTCGGGGAGGACGCTCAGG
>JAJYPH010000186.1 GCA_021795575.1 Bacillota bacterium | reverse complement strand
TTCGGGCCGTGGCGGCGCCGCTGGTGGACTTGGCCCGGCCGGTGGCCTGGCGGCGCCAGCACCCCGCGGACTACGCCGAGCTGCTGCGGTTGTGGCACCACATGGCACGGCTGGCGGGGGCGCCGCGCGCAGCCCGCCGCCTGACTCGAGCCCGCGCGGCCGCGCTCTTGAGGATCCCATCCTACGAAGGCGACGAAGGCGAGGGGGAATCGACACGCTGACGAGTCGATCCCAGGCCCAGCTGTGCCAGCTGCGCGCGCACGGGCTCCAGCCCGGTGCCCCGGTGCGCCGACACGGCGTGGACCGGCTGGCGATACTGTGACGCCAGCGCCCGGATGCGCTCGCCACGCTCCCGCTGGTTCAACTTGTCAATCTTGTTGGCCACCACGATGAGCGGCACCCCGCGGGTGCGGGACCAGTCCAGCAGCATCTCTTCTTCGGGTTCCAGGCGACGCCGGACGTCCTGAATCAGGATGGCCCCGACCAGCGAGGCGCGGGTGGTCAAATAGTGGTCCACGGCCTGTCCGAACTCGGCCCGCACGCGCATCGGCACCTTGGCGTACCCGTACCCGGGCAGGTCCACGAGATACCAGGCGTCGTTGATGTCAAAAAAATGGATGCGCCGGGTGCGCCCGGGATCCTGGGACACGTGGGCCACCCGCGCCCCCACCAGCGCGTTCAGCAGCGTGGACTTGCCCGAATTGGACCGACCCATCACCGCCAGCTCCGGCCGGCCCTCGGGGGGAAACTCCCGCGGATGGAGCACCGAGTGTGCCAACGGGGGCGGCTTCACAGTAGAGCCACCTCCAACACCTGACTCAGATTCTCCGCCGGCACCACCTTCATGGCCCGCCGCACCGCGGCCGGCACTTCGCCCAGGTCGCGGGTGTTGTCCTGGGGCAGGACAACCACCCGAATGCCCGCGCGGTGCGCGGCCAGCACCTTTTCCTTAATGCCCCCCACGGGCAGCACCCGCCCCCGCAGCGTGATTTCGCCCGTCATCGCCACGGTGGCCTTCACCGCCCGGCCTGACAGCGCCGACACCATCGCGGTCGCCAGCGTGACCCCGGCCGAGGGCCCGTCCTTGGGCACCGCTCCCTCCGGGACATGCACATGGATGTCAAAACGCTCCGCGAAGTCCTCGGGGATGTTCAGCGCCGCGGCATGGGCTCGGATGAACGCGAAGGCGGCGTGGCCCGACTCCTGCATCACCTCGCCCAGCTGGCCCGTGAGCGTGAGATGGCCCTTGCCCGACATCACGGTGGCTTCCACCGGCATGATGTCGCCGCCTACTTCGGTCACGCCGAGCCCCGTGGCCACGCCAACCTGGTCCCCCGCCTCCGCCGCCGTATGCCGCACGCGCGGGGGCCCAAGGTAGCGACGGAGACTCCTCCGCGTGACCCGGACCGGACGGTCGGCCCCCGCCACCACTTCGCGCGCGACCTTTCTGAGCACCCCGCCCATCTCGCGCTCCAGCTGCCGCACGCCCGCCTCCCGCGTGTAGCCGCGGATGACCTGCTGCAGCGCCGGCAGACCAAAGTCCACGTCGCGGCCCGACAGCCCGTGCTCGGGAAGCACCTTCGGCAACAAGTGGCGACGCCCAATCTGCAATTTTTCTTCCTCGGTGTAGCCGGCGATGGGGATGAGCTCCATCCGATCCAGCAGCGGGTGAGGGATGTTGTGCTGCAGGTTGGCGGTAGTCACGAACATTACGGACGACAGGTCAAATGGCAGCTCCACATAGTGATCCGAGAAGTTCTTGTTCTGCTCGGGGTCCAAAACTTCCAGCAGCGCGGCCGACGGATCACCGCGGAAATCCATCGCCATTTTGTCGATTTCATCCAGCAGAAACACGGGATTGTTCGATCCGGCCTGCCGCATGCCCTGAAGAATGCGCCCCGGCATCGCCCCCACGTAGGTCCGGCGGTGGCCGCGCACCTCCGCCTCATCGCGCACGCCGCCCAGCGACACCCGGACAAAGTGGCGATTGGTGGCGCGCGCAATCGACCGGGCCAAGGAGGTTTTCCCCACCCCGGGCGGACCCACCAGGCACAGGATGGGCCCCCGCATCGAGTGAGAGAGCTGGCGGACGGCCATGTACTCCAGGATGCGGTCTTTCACGCGGACCAGCCCGTAGTGGTCCTCGTCCAGCATCTTCTCGGCGACATCCACCTCGAGACGGTCCTCAGTCTGCTCCAGCCACGGCAGGTCCAGCAGCCAGTCCAGGTAGTTGCGTACCACCACGGCTTCCGCCACGGTCGGTGGCATCTGCTCCAGCCGGCCCAGCTCGCGGGTCACCTTGTCCTGGACCGCCTCCGGCAGCTTTTTCTTTTCGAGCCGGGCGCGGTACTCGTCCGCCTCGCTGGGGCGACCCTCCTCGGAATCGCCCAGCTCCCGTCGAATGGCCTTCAACTGCTCCCGCAGATAGTATTCGCGCTGGCTCTTATCCATCTGCCGACGCACCCGCACGTTGATGCGCCGCTCGATGTCCATAATTTCCACCTGGTGGCCCAAGAGCCCATGCACGCGCTCCAGCCGCGCCTTCGGGTCCAGAGTTTCCAGCACATCCTGCTTGTCCGCGGTTTTGAGTTCCAACGTCGCTGCGATCGCGTCGGCCAGCCGACCGGGATCATCCACGGCAATGGACACGGTGGCTTCCGCCGGAATGCGCTTATGGTTTTTGACGTACGCCTCAAACAGGTCGGCCACCGCGCGCATGAGCGCCTCGACCTCATCGGGGCGCGGATCCACGGACTCGGGTTCGGGCAGCGGTTCCACCTCGCCGGCGAAATATGTTGGTTCGGACAGCAGGCGCGCGAGGCGCGCCCGGGTCTGGCCCTCCACCACCACCTTGGTCGTGCCGTGCGGCATCTTGAGCACTTGTTTGACCTCGGCAATGACGCCGTAGGCATAAAGCCCGTCCAGGCCCGGCTCGTCGTCCCGCGGGTTTTTCTGTGACACCAGCACGATCTTGCGCTCCCCCAGCATGGCCACTTCCAGCGCGGCCAGCGAGCGCTCGCGGCCCACTTCCAGCGGAACCACCAAGTACGGAAACACCAGCACCCCGCGCATCGGGAGCACTGGCAGGAGATTGGCCTCCTCCATTGTCCACCTCCCCCCATCGCCTCGTGCGGGCGAATCCCTCAGGCGCCACCCACGGCCGCCGGAGTGGCCCTGACACCACGGCCGGCTCACCACCACCGCAGTCTATGTTAGCAAACGTTCCAAGTCTGCCCGGGGGGCGCCCGTTGGGGCCCGCTTTCGGGCCCGAACCCTAATCGTGCCCGCCGTCATGAACACCGGTCCCGTGGCGGCCGCGCGCGCCGCCACCCCTGCTTCCCACTCCGCGGCCGTGAGATGCCCCCCTGCGAGTAGGGCCTCGCGCTCCCCGTCCAGACGGAGCCGTTCCAGCTGCCGACTGAGCGCAAACGCTTCGGGGGAGACCCAGGCGCCCTGCAGGGCCACATCGGTTTCCGCCAGCACGAAACCCGCTTCCGTGAGCAGCTGGGGCAGGCGGCGTCCGATCTGCCGATCGCCGCCACGGGACTTCTGCAGTTGCTGGAGGGCCATCACGACGGTGTTCCACCGCGCCGGTGGCTCGGGATGCTCAACCGTCCAGCCATCGTCCACGTCTTCCACCATGAGCCATCCACCCTCGTCCAGCAGGCTGGCCCAGTGGGCCAGAGCGCCGGCCGGGTCCGGCAGGTGCTGCAGGAGGAAGCGGGCACTCATCCCGACCACCGGCTCCGGCGGGCGATACGTCATCACATCCGCCGCAGTCCACAATACGATCCCCCGGTGCGCCACGCGCTCTGCGCACCGGGCCGCCGCCTCCAGCCGCGCCCGCGACCAGTCGACGGCGTACACCGCGCCGCCGCGCCGCTGCGCCACCTCGACCGACAGCGCTCCATACGCCGCGCCCCAGTCGACCCAGGCCCCGAGCGGGCCGACCGGCCAGTGTGCCACCCACTCTCGCCGGGCAGGACCCGTGAGCGCCGTCTGCAAAAAGAGCCATCGGTCGTCCGGTGGCACCCGGGCCTCTTCCTGGATCAAGGCCATGTCCAGCGCCCGGCCCCAGGCTGGGTTCAGTCCGTCCGCGCGGGATCCGATTGGCGATCCCCTGCTCAATCTGACTGCCCCTTCCCTGCCTCCGGCACCGCTTAGGGTGCCCCGCCGCCGGCGAAACGCGGCACGCGGCTAGGAGGCGCTGCCGGCCGAGGAGACAGGCAGGTGCACCGTGATCGCCTGGCTGCCCAGTTGGGTCCAAGCCGCGATGAAGTCAGCGCGATTGACGGCCTCGTTGGCCTGCCCCGTGTAGGGGTTGTTGATGATGACCGTCGTGGGCGTATACCCCACGATGAGCACCGCGTGCTCCATGGGCGTGGCCGTCACGGGGCCTTCGGGGCTCTGCCACGTCACCCAGTCGTTGGTAGGTTCGAAATCAATGGTGGTCCATGCCTCCACCGGTACCCCGTGGGCCACGTGGTCCAAAATTTGTGTAAACGGATCGCCAGTCATGTCTTCCGCCTGGCCGGGCAGAATCTGGTTCAGCAGGTGGTCCAGCGGCCCGTTGTAGATGCCGTAGCCCAGCTGGGACCCGCCCTCGACGCTGCCCACAAAGCCCACGTTGGGATTGCCCCACGACACGACCTCCAAGATGGGGTTGCCCTTAAAGCCGGGGATGGTCTTTAGAACCGCGGGCGTGGGGTCGGTCGGCTGTTCTGCGGCCAGCGTCATCTTGCTGACCGGATGATTCACGGCGGTGAGCAGCATAGAAAGGCTGGTCACCTCGCAGCCGTTCTGCAGCTGAGGCAGCTGGGACTGCGCGGGCACGGTCATGTCATAGCTCGCCGGGGCGGTCCACGTCGGCGGCGGCGTCGACGTCACGTGATGGTGTGCGACGGGCTTCTGAGTCGTGCGGGGGGACGACCGCTGGGATCGCTTGGTGGTGCGCGCGGTCGTGCGCGATACCGGCGCCGCCGACCCCAGCGGATTCCACTGCCAGCCCACGACGCCGACTAACGCAAGCCCAAGCACCGTGGCCGTGATGCGGCCCCACGCGACGCCCGTAGCCGCAGCCGAGCGCCCGCGGTCTGACGACGACGAACCCATGCGACCCCTCCTCCCCGCCCAGAACGAACGGATGCACTGTAATGTGCCGCGCACTGAGCGTCAACCCAACGCTCTCTTCAGGATACAACGAGACAGCGCGGCCGGAGGTGACACAGCGCCCACGAGTCCAGGGAGCGGACA
Organism: Bacillota bacterium; assembly: GCA_021795575.1. Classification (GTDB taxonomy): domain Bacteria; phylum Bacillota; class Sulfobacillia; order Sulfobacillales; family JAIMBI01; genus JAJZWV01. The sequence continues at coordinate 1,177 of JAJYPH010000186.1, read as the reverse complement.
GCAGATGCTATGACAGATCGGCGAATGGGGTGGCGATGCGCACGCCCCCGATCCAGAGCCCAGAGAGCATCGCAGCGCGGCCGCACGCTATCGACGGCGGCCACCGGTCGGCCGCCGTCGGGGAATGGACGGGCCAAGGCCCGTAGGCGTTTACCACGGCTCGAGCGGACTCGGTGTCCAAAGGCTGGACCCACTTCCGCGTGCACACCGAAACGACTCCCGCAGGACTTGAGTGGACACGCACCCGCTGCGACGGGCCCCACGGTCCGTCAGCCACCGCGCGGCGGCAGGGGGCTTGACGGATGCCGCCGCGCTGGCGTCGTGCGCGTCCAGCAGGATGTTCGTGTCGGCACTTTGGCGTGATCTGCATATACCGGCCGCCGCACGGCCATCCGCCCGTCGGGCTTGCCCGGGGGCATCGGGGCAGTGCCATGGCCTCCGCCCCCGAATTGATGGACCGCTTGGAAGTCGGTCCCGACCATCTTCTGAACTCCGCGACCATGAAGCAGTGGCTCGGGCCAAGTCCGGTTCCACTCGTACAGCTTCGGCAACGTGATGCTGATTGCCAGCCAGCGTCCCGACGCTGCCCGGGTCGCGGGGCTCCACGCCTGGAAGACACTCGGCCGCTCCGTCAAAAAGGGCGAGCACGGTATCGTGATCCTCGCGCCGAGGGCTATAAGCCGACCAAACCGGCCGACTCTGCCGCTAACGAGGTACCTAACACCGACGAACCGACTCGCTTGGGGTTTCGCGTGGTCTACGTCTTTGATAGCCGCCAGACGGAAGGCCCGCCGCTGCTGAACCTGGTGGCCCAAAGCCTGCAGGGTGCTGATGTTGCCAGTGCCCACCTGTGCGACGCACTCCTGACGTTGGCTGTGGCCGAGGGGTTGACGGTCACGCTGGCCGCCACCGACTGTGCCGCCGCCCAAGGCTTTTATGGCTATGACCGGCGGGCGAACGCCATCATTCACGTAGCTGCCGACTGTGGGCCGAATCAAGTGGCGCAGGTGCTGGGCCACCATCTTCTGGGACACGGCAGTCACTCCCATAAGCGGCGTCGCATCGTCGAGACAGAGGCCGAGAGTTTCGGCGACATCCGGTGCGCGGCCGCAGCCTGGCCGACCGAGTCCTTCGCCCTCCCCTACACCGCCTTCTGGGCGGCGGACGACACCGTCGA
>JAJYPH010000185.1 GCA_021795575.1 Bacillota bacterium | reverse complement strand
CGCCCCCGCCCGGTTCGGCCGGACAGGGCGCCCACGGCGCCGGCGCCGGCCCCGTCGGGCAGCAGGCGGCGCAGCAGCGACGTTTTCCCCACGCCGCTCTCGCCGGTCATCACCCACACGCCGTCGCCGAGCATCGCGGGGATGCGCTCCCACCCGTCATCGCCCCCGGTCGACACCGCCACCATCGGATAAATGGCGCGCCACGGTGCCAGGCGCTGCCACACCGTCGGGTCGTCCACCCACAGATCCTCCTTGGTGACCACGATGGTGGACGAGAGCCCCATAAGCTCGGCAGTCACGAGTCGCCGGTCCAACAGCGCCAGCGACCCCATGGGCTGGACCGGCGAAAACACGGCCAGGAGGCCGTCGGCGTTGGCCAGCGGCGGACGCACCAAGCGGTTTTGCCGCGGGAGCACGCGCTCCACCATGGCCATCGGCCGGGCCGGCGCCAGATCCACCCAGTCGCCCGCCAGCACTTGGTCCACGTCCCGTTTGAGCCGCCCCCGAAACTGGCACAGGTGCACCCGGCCCGTGCCGTCCACCACCCGGGCCAAGTCCGCCAGCACCTCCAGCACGCGCCCGCGCACTGTCGGCCCGGACCCGCTAGGTGCCGTTGTTGGAGCCCCCCGGCGGGTTCTGGCCCGGGTTGGCCTGCGGCGTCAGCACGGTCGGCTGGCCCTGCACCGTCCCGTTGAGGTAAAGCACCAGCTGCCCGCTCTGTCCATACCAGGACACGGTGAAGCTGACGTGCTGCCCGGGGGTCACCGCCTGGTAGTACACCTCTTCGTTGCCCGTGGAGTCCGTCACTTGGGCCTCCACCAGCGAATGGCTGGGGGCGGACGTCGGGACGGTGAAGCCTACCGTACTGGTATTGGCGAGCGCCGTCGCCGACCCGGGGCTGGGCCCCTTGGACAGCGTGACGCTCACCGCCGCCCCAGACTGCGCAGAGCTTTCGGGCGCCGGACTTTGCGTGACCACGGTGTTGGCCGGCTCCGTGCTGTACGTGTACGACACGGAGCCCAGGGTCATGCCCACGCTGGACAGTGCGCTGGAGGCGCTGGTCGTCGTCATGCCCGACAGGATGGGCACCACCTGATTGGCGGCGGCCCCCCCGTGGCCATTCGACACCGTGAGCGTCACCACGGTGCCCTTGGGCACCGTGCGCCCGGCGGCGGGGCTTTGGCCCACCACCTGTCCCGCCGGGGCCGCGTTGGTCGCGGTGCGCGTGTGCGCCTTCAACCCCGCCTGCGTGAGCGCCTGCACCGCCTGCTGCTGGTCGTCGCCCACCAAGGGGGGCACCACCACGGGACTCGGGCCAGAGCTGAGCAGGAGGCCCACCGTCTGCCCCGGGCGGAGCACCGTCCCGGCCGCCGGCGCCTCGCTCAAAACCCGGCCCTTGGCGATGTGAGCGCTGGACCGATGCCCCAGCAGCTGCCACTGGAAGCCCTCCGCGCGGAGCCGCGCCTCGGCCGCGGCGGCGGTGTCATTCCGCAGGTTGGGCAGGGTGACCGGTGCCGGCCCGGCGAGCCAGCGCACAAACGCATAAATCAAGCCGGCCAGCACCAACAGGATGATCCCCAGCACGTAGAGCCACGTGCGCCGCTTCCTCGGGCGCCGCTCCTCTTGCGGCCCGGGCTCGGGCGTCTCGGGCTCCGGGTCGCCGCGCCGAACCGCCTCCAGCTGGCGGCGAAACGCATCAGCGCTTTGATACCGCTCCTCGGCATCCTTAGCCAATAGGCGCGTCAGCAAGGCCGCCACCCCGGGCGGCACGTCGGGGCGCTCGCTCCGTACGTCCGGGGGAGCCTCCTGCACGTGACGCAGCGCCACCGCAATGGGCGACTCGCCGGAGAACGGCGGGTGGCCCGCCAACAACTCGTACAGGAGGACGCCCAGGCCATAAAGATCGCTGGTGGGACCGACGCTGCGCCCGCGGGCCTGTTCCGGCGACACGTACTGCGCGGTGCCCAGCATGCTGCCGGAATTAACCAGCGTGCCCGCGGAGATCGCTTGGGCAATCCCGAAATCGGTGACCTTCACCGTGCCGTCGTCCGCCAGCAAAATATTTTGGGGCTTGATGTCGCGGTGAATGATGTGCTGGGCGTGCGCCTCGGACAGGGCCTCGGCCACTTGGTCAACAATCCCCAACGCCTCGTCCACGGCGAGCGGCCCCGCCCGCGTCAGGTAGTCCTTGAGATTTTCGCCGTCCACCAGTTCCATCACGATGTAATGCGATTCCAGGTCGGTGCCCACGTCAAACACCTGCACCACATGGCGGTTGTCCAGCGAGGCGGCCGAGCGCGCCTCCAGCTGGAATCGGTCCACCAGCGTGGGGTCCTCGGCTAGGTGCTCCCGGAGCACCTTGACCGCCACCAGCCGGTTGAGCGCCAAGTCCCGCGCCCGGTAAACCACGGCCATGCCACCCTGGCCAATGCGGTCCAGCAGGTCATAGCGACCGGCGAGCACGCGGCCCACCATCTCCCGCCCGGTCATGCCGGCGCCCGTTCCGGGGCGGCCGCCGGCTGTTGGTCCGTCAGCTCCCAGCCGCGGCCCGGCTCATCCTCTTCCACGAGCACCGCCGTCACGTTGTCGCTGCCTCCGCGCTCCAGCGCGGAGGCCACCAGATGGTCCAAGAGGGTCTCCCCATGCCGCAGCTGCCACAACGCGCCCAATTCCTCATCGGACAGCAGGCCCGAAAGGCCGTCGCTGCACACCAACAGGCGGTCGGCGGCATGCCAGGGTACCGCCAGCAGGTCCACGCGCACCTGCAGCCAGGGCCCCACCACCCGGGTGAGCACGTGCCGCTGGGGATGCTGGGCCGCCTCGGCCACGCTGATTTGACCCGCCTGCTGAAGCTCGGCCGCCACCGAGTGGTCCTGCGTCAGCCGATCCACCATCCCGGCCCGCAGGCGGTAGGCCCGGGAATCGCCTACGTGCGCAAGCTGCAGCTGTCCCGGCACGATCTGCGCCAAGGTCAAGGTGGTGCCCATGCCCATGAGGCGACGCTCCCGCTGCGCCCACTCAAACAGATCCTGATTGCAGGCTTTGACGGTTTGCTCCAAGTCCACCACGGAGTGCGGGCGCCCGCTGAGCCGCTCGGCCACAATCTCGAGCGCGCGCGAACTGGCGCCCCCACCGCCCGGGTAGCCGCCCATGCCGTCGGCCACGGCCACCAGCCACCCCGCGGGCCTCAGCGGGAGTACCAAAAAGTGATCTTGGTTTTCGTGCCGAACCAAGCCCCGATGAGTCCGGCCATACGCTTTGACCGCCATAACGTTTCCGCCCAAGCCGGAGTGCGGGCCCCCCTTCACGATGCGCCGCCGCGCCCTACGACTGGACCGGGATGGCCCCGGACCGGCGCAACTGTCCGCAAGCGGCCTGGATTTCCTGGCCCAACTCCCGCCGCACCGTGCACGGGATGCCCCGGTTCAACAGCGTCTCACAAAACGCCGCCACCTGGCGCGGGGGCGAGGGGCGAAACGGATGTTCGGGAACTGGGTTCCACGGTATCACATTCACGTGCGCCGGGAACGTCAACTGATCGGCCAGCCGGTCGGCCAGCGTGGTGCTGTCGTTCACATCCTGGATCAGCAGATACTCAAAACTCACCCGCCGTCCGGTCCGCTGCCAATACGTTTCGCACGCGGGCAACAGCTTCGACAGCGGATACGCCCGGTTTATGGGCATCAGCCGCTCCCGCAACGCATCGTCGGGCGCGTGCAGCGAAACGGCCAGGGTAACGGGCAGATGCTCCTCGGCCAGCTTCAAGATGGCCGGCACCAAGCCACTGGTCGATACCGTCAAGTGCCGATACGACAGCCCGAACCCCGTGGGCTCATGGACTAGGCGTAAGAATCGCACGGTTTCGCGGTAGTTGTCCAGTGGCTCGCCGATCCCCATCAGATCCACGCGGCTCACACGGCCCGGCGCCACCGATGCCGCCCACGCCACCTGGTCCACAATTTCCCCGGCCGTCAGGTTGCGCCGGCGGCCCCCAATCCCCGAAGCACAAAAGTGGCAGCCCATGGCGCAGCCCACCTGGCTGGAGACGCACACGGACCACCCGTAGCGGTGCGGCAGGAGCACGGTCTCCACCGCTTCGCCGTCCGCGAGCCGCAAGAGCCCCTTCACCGTGCCGTCGTGAGCCCGCTGCTCGGTCACGGGCACCACCCGGTCCAACCGATAGGCCTCGGCCATCCGCGCGCGCAGGGCACGGGGCCACACCTCGAGCTGCTCAAAGCTCGCGAGGCGCCCCTGCCACAGCGCCCGAAACAGCTGACGGCCGCGGTAGGGCTCGGCCCCCAACTCCTCCAGCGCGGCGGCCGCGTCGCCCGGCAGCCACGAGCGCACGTCGATGGGGGTGTTGGGCGTGGTCATGCGCGCGCCCCCCCGCCCGGCGTGTCTTTCACCAAGCGCGCTACAAAAAATCCGTCGAGCCGATCCTCGGACGGCCGCCACGTGAGTGCCGCGGCGCCCGCCCGCCGGCGCAGCGCCGCCGACGGCAAAAAGGGCCCCACCGGGTCGGGCCGGGCCTCCGGGTGTCGGCGGCGAAAGTGCGTAAGGACCTCCGCCGTCTCTTCCGGCTCCACGCTGCAGGTGCTGTACACCACGGGCCCACCGGTCGCCACCACTCGCCACGCCGCTTCCAGCAGCTCCAGCTGCAGCGCTTGCTGGCGCCGGAGATCCGTCTCCCGGCGCCGCCAGCGCGCATCGACGCGGCGGCGCAGCACGCCGAGGCCGCTGCACGGCGCATCCAGCACCACGGCATCAAAGGTCCCGGCCTCGGCTGGCGTCAGCTGACGGCCATCCCCGTCGTGAACCCGCACCCGGTCCGCGACGCCGAGCCGCCGGGCGTTGGCCATGAGCCGCTCCAGGCGTCGGCCATCCTGATCCCAGGCCACCACCGTGACGGTGGGCCACCGCTGGAGGATGTGGCACGTTTTCCCGCCCACGCCGGCCGCCAGATCCAGCACCACGGCGTCCGGCGGCGGCGCCAGCACATGGGCCGTCAGCATGCTGCTTTCGTCCTGGACGGTGACCCCCCCTTCGGCAAACGCATCCCAATCTTCCAACCACAACGACCCGTCGACGCGAATCGCCTCCGGGAGCAGCGGGGAGGCTTCGGCGGTCACGTGGCGCCGGGCCAAATCCGCTAACAGCGCGTCCCGGGACCAGCCCGGGCTGACGCGGAGTGTGAGTGGCGGCACCTGATTGGCCGCCCGCAGCAGCTCTTCCACGTCGGCGGGCCAGCGCCGCTGCCAGCGCTCCACCAGCCACGCCGGGTGGGAATAGCGCGTGGCCAGGTCCTCGGGAAGCGGTCGGTCGTCGAGTCGCCGTCGCAGCACCGCGTTCACCAGGCCCTGGGCGGGCGGGGCCACGCGCTTCGCCTGCTCAACGGCCGAGGACACCAGCGCGTACTCGGGGATGCGGTCCAGGAACGCCGCCTGAAAAAACGCCAGCCGCAGCACGTTGGCCACCGCCGGCTCCAGGCGGCTGGTCGTGCGCCGGGCGATCCAGTGGTCCAAGAGGCTCCGGTGCCGTAGCACGCCGTATGTGAGCTGGGTGGCCAGCCGGCGGTCCTCCCGGGTCAGGTGGGCACGACGGGACGCCTCATCCACAGCGTCGGCCACCGGCACCCCCCGGCCGACGCGCGCGAGGGCATCGAAGGCCGCCGCCCGCGCGGGGCCCTCCATCAGGAGAGCATGGTCGGCGGGGGTGATTGGCCCCGGTCGAAGGCGCCCGGGCTCATGGGCCGGCGGCCGGCGGGTTGAATTTGTTGAATCCGAAGCGCTGTCTGGCTGCCGCACGCTACCACCCACTCCTCTGCTCCTCGCGCGGGCCGGGCAATCGCGCCCGGGCCGCCCGTCACCACCGATTCGTCCACCCGGGCCTGAAGCACCTTGAGGCGGACAGGGCCCGCCATAGTATGAGGGCCCGGATCCGGCAGCATGCTGCGAATGCGCCGCGCGACCTCCTCGGCCGGCGCCTGAAAGTCCAGCCGCCCCGCCCCCGGCAAATCTTTGGGAGCACTGCACGACGGTCCCACCTGGGGCGTGGCCACCAGCGCCCCGGTCCTGAGCGCAGGCCAGTGGTCCGCCCAGAGCGCCGCCGCCGCCTCAGCCAGTCGCGCGGTCAAGGTCCCGGTGGTGTCGTCCGGTGCCACGGCGACTCGAATCTGCGCGGCCACCGGGCCCGTGTCCACGCCCGCGTCCATCTGCATCAGCGACACGCCGGTCTCGGCATCCCCGGCCCGGATCGCCCAGGCGATCGGATTGGGGCCGCGCCAGCGGGGCAGCAGGCTGGCGTGCAGATTGTACGCCCCGCCCCGGAAGCGCGCCAACACCGTCGGGGGCAGAATCAGCCCATACGCCGCCGTCAGGGCGACGTCCGGCGCCCAGCGCGCCAGCCGCGCCTCGGTCGCCGGCCCCAATCGGCGCGGCGTCCACACCGGCAGGCCCAAGCCGTCGGCC
>JAJYPH010000184.1 GCA_021795575.1 Bacillota bacterium | reverse complement strand
CAGGATGGCGCCCAGCACCATCGCCGCGACGGCCGCGAGCGCGGCCACGCCCCCAGCCGGGTGCACGAGCCACAGCAACAGCGCCGTGGCCGCGGGCCACGGGGCGACCACCGACAGCGGTCCCAGCGCCAGCGCCCAAGCGTACAGCAAAAAACTGACCGCGTACACCACGCCGGGCAGCAGCGCGGCCATCCGCCAGGCGGGCGGCCCCATGACCAGCGAGGCCCCCCAGAGCGCCAGCGCGCCTCCGCCGTAGGCCACGAGGGCCCCGGAGGGCGGATGGCGGGGGGTGCCCACCCGGTTCAGACTGACCCGCTCGCCCATGAGGGCGGCCACGCGCAGACCCATCAACATCCACACAACCAGCATGGCGCCGACGACGGATCACCTCCGTCCCCGGCGCCGCCTCGTCAGCAGTGGGCCGCTTCGGGCGGCCCGCCGACGAGGGCGGCCGTCCGCGCCCCCGACCCGGGGCCGGTGATCACGATACGCGGGCTCGCGCGATACATGTCTACGCCCAAATCCCGGGTCACGGGACCCCGGGGAGTTTCCTCGACCAGCCACGTGCGGGCTTTCACCCCGGACTGCCCGGGCGCCAGGACGCGTGTGGCGCCCCGCGGGAGCTGGGGGTCCACTCGCAGGATGGTGCGAAACGGGTACGTGGCCAGCACCTGATGGTGCACCGTGATGCGGGGCCCGGGCACCGTGCCCCAGAGGCTCAGGTGGTACCGCCGCCCCGAGGCGCTGGCCCGGATCACGACGGGACCGCCCGTGTTGTTCTGAAAGCGAAAGTTCAGGACGTCGCCCGCCACGGTGGCATCCTCGCCCGGCGGCAGATACGGCACCGTGAGCCCGTGCTGGTGGCGCTCCAGCACCTTCAGTCCCGTGCGCAGGACGGCGGCGTACAGGGTGGACGCTCCTTGGCACACGCCCCCGCCCACCGACGGGACGATGCGGTCGCCATAAAAGGCCCGGCCCCACCCGTAGCCGTTTTCCGCCGTGTAGGGGCCGACGCGTGCGTAGTACGAAAACACCTGGCCGGGGCGCAGCTCCAAGCCATTCAACCGGGTGGCGGTAATCTCGATATTGAGCGCCTGCGTCGCGGACGCGTGATGATAGCTCGTGGTGACCGCCGCCCATTCATACGGCGTCGACACCACCCCGGTCGCCGTCAGGGCCCAGGGTCCCCGCGCCGGCGCCGGCCCGGACGCCAAGAGGCCGGCGGCCGTGATGCCCGCCACGGCCGCCAACACTTGCATGGCCGCCCCCCTTTCGCCGGCCCGGCCGGCTCCCCCAGAACAAAGGCGGGCCTAGGCCCGCCTGGTTGGGGATTAGGACTTCAGCTGCTCTTCGGCGAACTTGACGGCTTCGCGAACCAGGTTGCCGCACTGGCGGGCGGACACGCCGCCCCAGCCTTCACGCTGCACCACGTCGGACACGCCCAGGCGCTTGGACAGCTGCTGCTTTGCGCTATCGGACAGGATTTTACCCATCTGACCACCTCCCCACGCTAGCGTGGTCGATGCAAGAGCCCGGCATACACCGTCCCATACGCTCGCTGGAGCCACAGCACCCGCGTCACAAACACGCGGGTCTCGGGATAGGGAATCGCGCCGGGCGGCGACGCGGGTGTCAGCACCCCGGCCTTAAGCCAGTCGTCCACCACGTGCGGGCCGCCATTATACGCCGCCAGGGCCAGCGTCGCATCGTCGTCATAGCGGTCTAGAAGATACGACAGGTACCAAGTGCCCAACGCGATGTTGGTGGCGGGACGGGTCAGCGCGCCGCGGATGCCCGTGCGTCCCCGAATCCACCCGGCCGTTCCCGGCAGCACCTGCATCAGGCCGACGGCACCACGACGTGACACCACGTCGGGACGAAAGCCGCTTTCCGTGCGAATGACCGCGGCAACCATCCAGGGACTGACATGCTCGCGCGCCGCCGACGAAAAAATCAGGGGTGCATGCTGCAGCGGCACCGCCCAGTTGATGCTGGCCACCAGGGCGAGCCACGCCACCAGCAAGCCCCACTCCCACCGGCGCCGCGTCACGACGTCCCCCAATCGGCCAGAATGGCCGCCACCTGGCTGGCCAAAGCCTCAGGCGAACCCGTGTTGTCCAGCACGCGGTCCGCATAGGCGACTTTGGCGGCCAGCGGCCACTGAGCCGCCACGCGCGCCCGGGCCTCGTCGGGCGTGCAGTCCGTCCGACGCACCACCCGCTCCACCTGCTGGTTGAGGGTGGCGTACACCACCCACACCTGATCCACCTCGCGGTACAAGCCTCCCTCGATGAGGAGCGGCACATCCCACACCACCCGAGCCACGCCCGCGGCGCGGGCGGCGGCGGTACGCTCGCGAATGGCGGTCCGCACGGCGGGATGCACCAAGGCGTTCAAGTGGTCGCGGGCCGCGGGGTCGCCAAACACCGCGCGGCCCAGCCGCACACGATTCACTGCCCCCTCCGCGTCCAGCACCGGCCAGCCAAACGCCTCCCAGACGGCCCGCCACGCGGGGAAGCCCCGTGCCATGATGTCGTGCGCCACGGCGTCCGCATCGAACACCAGGACCCCATGGGCCGCCAGCTGCCGGCTGACCGTGCTTTTCCCCGAGCCGATGCCGCCCGTGAGCCCAATGATCTCCACGCCGTGGGTCACGGCGCGGTCACCCAGTTCAGCGCCCCGTCTGAAAACGCCTGGACTCCGCGGAGGCCCGGGGCCACCAGCCAAAAGGCGCCGGTGGGGGCCAGCGACACCGCCGCCACCGTCCCGTGCGCCGGCGCCGTCCAGGGATCGTTCGGAAATATTGGGGCCAGGACCGCGGCCAGGGTGCCGGCCGCCCACTCGCGCCGCAGCGTGGCAGCGCCAAGGTCCTGCACCACGAACCGGTGGGGCGCCAGGGTCGCGAGCGCGCGGCCCAGGGCGACGGAGGCGGGGTTGGCCGCATCCACCGCCAGGGGGATCGTCGTCCCGGCGTGTGCCGCCGCCGCCCCGGGGGGCGCAAGCGACGCCAGCTGGCTCCGGGACGGCGTTACCCGCGAACCCAGCGCCCGATGGACCCACCGAGCCAGCCCCACACGCCCAAGCGCCGCCGCGCCGCCACTCGTGGTCCACGGCCCCGAGACCGCCTGGTTCACCATGATCGTCAGTACGCCGCCGGTGGGCAGGTATTGCAGATGCGGTCGCGCCAACGCGGGCAACGTGGCGCGCTGGGCGAGGGAGACCGGCAGCGCCGCGACGGCCCCATTTTGAAAGGCATGCCACGCCTCGGCAAATGTGGGGTACCGGGTGATGGTGACGGCCGGCCCATGGGCTCGCGCGAAATCCATCAGCGCATTGGGCTCAAACTGCTGCAACTGATAGCCGCTGCTGCCAATCAGGTTGCTGGTTTGCCAGTACGGACCGCCCTGGGTCAGGTCCGACGTGGGCAGAATGCCCAGCACGGGGTTGGCCAGCGCGGCGACAAAGGTACTGCTGGGGGTTTTCAGATGGAACACCACCCGGTGGGCGCCGGACGTCGTGATGCCTGACACCGCCGGCGCGTGGCCGCTCTCCGCCCGACCCACCCCGACGATGTCCGCCAACAGGCGCCGGGTCGTGGCGGTCGACCCGGCCGGCGTCGCCAGGCGCGACAACGCTTGCGCCACCATCGCCGCCGTGACCGGGCGCCCGTTGGTCAGCTGGCCATCCGACAGCACCACCGTCACCGTGGTGCCCGCCGACAGCGCACTCTCGCCCAGATCGGGGCGCACGGTGCCGTGCGGGCCTAAGCGAAACAGCGTTTGAAACACGTTGTCCGCCACGAGCCGCCCCGACAGCGTGGTCGCGCTGGCGGGCGCCACGGTGTTGGGGTTGTCAAACACGGCGATGGGCACCTGTTGGCCGGTGGCGTGGATGGGCACCGACGGCGGAGCCGCCGCATGCACGAGCAGGGCAGGCGCCAGTCCCAGCACCACCAAGAGCCACGGCCACGCACGTGCCATCAGGCGTGTTTACCCGGCAGCCGCGCCAGTTCATCCGGCGTCAAATCGCGCTCAGAGATAATGTCGAGGCGAAAGCGGCCATCCAGGGGCCGCACCTGCACCTCTCCGCGGATGCCAAACTGGTGCCACAACAAGTCCACGACCCGCTGGCGTTCGGATTCCTGGTCCACCGTGATCGAGAGTCGCTGCATGTCGTCCCCCCTCCACTCAAACGTTCGTTTCCGCGTCCAGTCCCGAAACCAGCGGCGACGGCTGGCAGTGGGCGCACAGATGGGTCCCGCGGGCCGCCACCACCACGCGCACAATGGGCGCGCCACACCGGCGGCAGGGTTCCCCCGCTCGCCCATAGACCCCGAGGCGGGCCGCGTGCCCCCCCACCTGCCCATGGGCATCCCGGTAGTCCAAAAACGTGGTGCCGCGGTCGGCCAGCGCCTCGCGCAGCACGCGGCGAATGGCGCGGTGCAACGACGCGACTTCACGGGACTCCAGCGATCCCGCCGCCCGGGCGGGATGCAGGCGGGCTCGAAACAGCGCCTCATCCACGTAAATGTTGCCGAGGCCTGCCACCCGCCGCTGGTCCAGCAGAACCGCCTTGATCGGTGCGCGCCGACCCGCCAGGATTTTTCCCAGGCGTGCGGCAGTGAACCGCGGCGAGAGCGGCTCCGGACCCATGCCTCCGGGGCCCTCGGCCGGGGGCTCCAGCCAGGTCACCCGGCCAAAGCGCCGCGGGTCCACCAGCTGGACGGCGTCGCCCGAAGACAGTGCCAGCACCAAGTGGGTGTGGCGTGGCCACGCCTCACCGCGGCCGGGCCCCACCGTCAGCCGCCCGCTCATGCCCAGGTGCAACAGCAGGCCCTCGCCCGACGTGAAGCGCCACACCAAAAACTTTCCCCGGCGCACCACCGCCGCACCCTGGCGCCCCACCATCAGGGCCGCCAGGTCCGCCCCCCCCACGTCCCCCCGCACAATTCGAGCATCCAGCCACTCCACCGTCGTGATGACGCGGCCCACCACGGCTTGGGCCAAGTCCCCCCGAATGGTTTCGACCTCAGGCAGTTCCGGCACGCCGCCCCGTCCCTTCTCGACTGGCCACCGGCACCAGATGACCCCAATCGGCCCCCTGCTTGAAGTCCACCACCAGCGGCACCGTCAGCGGCAGGGCGTCGGTCATCACGGCCCCGGCCAGTTCCACGAGGGCGGGCACCTCCTCGGGCACCGCATCCCAGATCAGCTCATCGTGCACCTGGAGCACCATGGCGCTGGCAAACCCGCGGTCGGCCAGCGCCTCCTCCACTCGCACCATCGCGACTTTGATGAGGTCGGCGGCACTGCCCTGGATGACGGTGTTGACGGCCGTCCGCTCGGCGTAGTGCCGCTGCACCGGGTGGCGCGCCGCGATGTCGGGCATCGGCCGGCGCCGGCCCAGGAGCGTGGTGACCCGCCCGTCCCGCTTGGCATCGGCCAGCACCTGGTCGAAAAACGCGCGGATGCGCGGATAGCGCTCGTAGTAGCGCTGAATGTACTCCGCCGCGGCCGCGCGGGCCACGCCGGTCTGGTTGGCCAGGCCAAAGTCGGAGATGCCGTAGATGATCCCAAAATTAATGGCTTTGGCCCGGCCCCGCAGCTCGGGACTCACCTCGGCCGCGTCAACCCCAAACATCTCCGCGGCCGTACGTCGATGAATGTCCTCCCCGGTCCGAAACGCCTCCAGCAGCACGGGATCCTGGGCAAAGTGCGCCAGCATGCGCAGTTCGATCTGCGAGTAGTCGGCCGCCAGCAGAACACGGCCGGCCGACGGCCCAAACACCGAGCGCACCCGCTGGCCCCAGGCACTGCGAACCGGGATGTTTTGCAGATTGGGGTCGCTCGACGACAGGCGACCGGTGGCGGCCACGGTTTGGTTCAGATGCGTATGGATGCGCCCGTCGGCCCCGATCAACGGGATCAGGGCCTCGACATAGGTGCCGCGCAGCTTTTCCAACTGCCGCCAGCTTAAGATTTTCGCCACCACCGGGTGGTGGGGCGCGAGCGCTTCCAGCGTGTCCGCGTCCGTTGAATACCCCGTCTTGGTCTTGCGTCCCTTCGGGAGCCCCATCTGGTCAAACAACACCTCGCCCAGTTGGCGTGAGGAATTGAGATTGAACGTGACCCCCGCCTCGGCATAAATATCCTGGGTCAGCTGCCGGAGCCCCTCATCCAGCTCCACACCCAGGTTCTCCAGGGCCGTCCGGTCGGCCGCCAGACCGCGTGCCTCCATGGCGGCCAGCACCAGCAAGAGCGGCATCTCCACGTCCTCGTACAGAGATCTGAGGCCCGCGGTGTCCAGCGCCGCCGTAAGCGCCGGCGCGGCCGCGGCCAGCCCGGAGAGCCCGGCGATGGGCTGGCCCACGAGGCTCCCCAGCACTGCCGGCGTATACGCGGCCAAAGTCGGATCCAGCAGATAGGCCGCCACTTCGGCATCCTCCACCCGGGATCTCACCGCCGGGGGCAGCGCCAGCACCCACTCTTTGATCCCGAACCCCACCAGGCGCTGGCCCGCGCCCGGCGTCGGGTCGCCCGCCACGGTCCCGGTCCCGCCCTCCCACGCTACGTGCCAAGCTTCCCCGACGGGCCGACTCC
>JAJYPH010000026.1 GCA_021795575.1 Bacillota bacterium | reverse complement strand
CTACACCGCATGCGAGACAAGAAAAAGCCCCGCACGCCATGCGGGGCTTAAAATCTATGTGGTGCGCCCGGTAGGATTTGAACCCACGGCCTCCTGATCCGTAGTCAGGCGCTCTGTCCCCTGAGCTACGGGCGCATCCAACGACTCATTATACTCGACCGGCAGGCCATGGCCAACGTGTGGATTTTGGCAACGTGCTCGGCGCGATTCTAGTGGCGGAGGGGGTGGGATTCGAACCCACGCTAGGCTTTTGACCTACTAACGGTTTAGCAAACCGCCCTCTTCGACCTCTTGAGTACCCCTCCGAGGCCAAAAGGCAGTGTAGCACGCGCGGCGCCGTTGCTCAAGACAAAGCGGGGCGTAAGGCCGTGTCGTACAGCGCTTCAAAGTGGCGGAGGGGACAGGACTCGAACCTGCAAGCCCTCATCGGGCGGTGGTTTTCAAGACCACTGCGTTACCAGTTACGCTACCCCTCCGACGGGCGACAGCTCAAAGACAGTATAGGGCCCGGCATCCGCGCCGTAAAGGGCGGGCGGACGCCGGGCCGACGGCGATGCGGGCCTTAGGTGGTGCCGTTCGTGGTCGACTTGGTTTTGTTGACGACTTTCTTGGTGCCGCGCTTGGTGTCGTGGACGGCGGTCTTGGTGCCGCTCTTGACTTTGCGCACCAAGGTCTTGCCGCCGCGCTTGACAGCGTGGCCGGCTCGCTTGGCATCGGTGGTCGCGGCGGTGCTGCCGGCTTTGCTGAGAGCGGTCTTGTTGGGGAGCAGCCACACCACACTGTGATACGCCTTGCCGTACTGCGCGGACTTGACCGCCTTGCCCTTGGCTTCGGCGTATGCGCGATGCCAGCCCCACGTGGCCGGTTCCGACACCATGAATCCGGCGATCTTGCCGGACGAGGCCACCAGAACTTTGATGGCCGGCCCCGACTTGGGCGCGTACACGGCGTCGCCCATGTAGCTGGTGGGGGATTTGGCATACGTGGACGTCAGTCGCGGATTGGCCATCTCGAACGACGCCCAGCTGCCGAGATTGGTGGGCAACGTGGCCGACATCGTCGGCGTG
Organism: Bacillota bacterium; assembly: GCA_021795575.1. Lineage (GTDB taxonomy): Bacteria > Bacillota > Sulfobacillia > Sulfobacillales > JAIMBI01 > JAJZWV01. The sequence goes on along the minus strand of JAJYPH010000026.1, from coordinate 26,828 downwards.
ATGGCCGTCGGGGACACGAAATACAAATGCTCGCTGTTAAACGCCACACCCCCGTTGGGGGCTGTGTCCGGCGGGTCGTACCACGGATAGGTGCCAAGCTTCTGAGGGAACGCGGCTTCCACCGCGGTCACCTGGTCTACATTGTTGGTCATGAGGACCAAGCTGGGAAAGGGCGCTGCCCAGTGATAGCCCATCCCGGGGATGAAGCTGGAAATCTCATGCGTGTGCTTGAGCCAGGGGTTCAACTTCTTTTCGTAGGTGAGTGGCGGCAGGGTGGTGAGCGACAGCGCCTTCACGGTGGCACCGGGCGCCTTCCCCTTGCTGCCGGCCCTGGCCGTGCCGGTCTTGCCACCTCCGCTGTGATGTGCGGGCGGCCGGGACGTCGGGTTCTTTTGCGGCGCAGGATTGGTAGCCCCACACGCCGCGGCGGTCAGAGGCACCGCGAGGGCCAGGGCCGCACCCATGAGACGCGGCCAGTGGGAGCCGCTCGTGATTGCCATGGTGGCACCTTCTCGCTCCAGAATAATGGGGGCGGTGCTGCCGCCTCGCTGATCCCTAAGCTGACCGCGGACGGTCGGCACCATACCGGCAAAGTTTGGCCGAGGTGGCCCCTGCCGCCCACATCGTGGGCGGCAGGGGTGGCGGACTTTTTCTGGCGGCTGCGTATTGTCGCGGGCCGGCGCGCGGTCGATACGAGTCGAGAGCCAAGACGGTGGCATCTTCCGACCGATGATCACGGGCAACCGCACTCGGGACTTTATTGGATGCCAGCCTACGTGTGTCATGCGCCGTTGGCTGTCGTATGCGCCCTGCGGCGACCGTCGGCTCACAGTGGCTAACATCTAAGGACGGTTCGTGAAGGTTCGTGAAGGTTCGTGAAGGTTCGTGAAGGTTCGTGAAGGTCCGTGAGGGCCGTCATCACCACCGGCGCGACCATCAGGGTGGACGCATCCTTTGGGGCCCTTCCCGAGGACGACTCACCGGTTCGGATGCGAGCAGCTGCGGACAGGGCTGGATCGGCGACCCCATTCGACACGAATTTGTGTCGAACGCTGCGATAGACGGCGGACAGTGAGGCGAAGCGCGCTGTCCGATACTTATTCCAACCCGGTGACCGACACGCGCGTGGTATAAAAGGTGGCGCCGCCGCCGTAGTCCGACAGGCGCTGGCTGGTGAGCTGGTTGACGTTGGAGCCCTCGGCCTCCTCCAGCCACCGGACGGCGTAGCTCACCACCGTGCCCTCGGGGACCGCGGAGCTTGCCTGTACGGTCAGCACGGTGGTGCCCTGGGCGTTGTGTACGCGCACGCGGTCCCCGCCCTCTACCCCCAGCGCCGCCATGTCGGCCGCGGCCATCAGCAGGGTGGGCGGCTCGTGGGGTCGGACGCGGGCCACGTTGCCGAACGACGACTTGATCGTCTCCCGCCGCGACGGGGTCAGCAGGTGAAACGGCCGGCCTGCGTCGGGATCGGGTGCCGGCGGACCGGCCAGGGGCGGCGGATTCAGACGGATGCGGCCATGGGGGGTCAACACCGGGGTGTCGATGAAAGGGCGGGCGGCCGCCGAAAGGCGCACCTTCTGGGAGGGAGATTCCATCAGCCGGGCACGGGTGATGCCCTGGAGCCACGGATGGTCCGCACTCGTGGTCAACAGCTCGTCTAAGAGCTCCTCGTCGCTGGCGAAGAGGTGGGGGTCAGTGAGACCCGTCGCCCGAGCCAGCCGGCGAAATAGTTCGGGGTTGGACACCGCCTCGCCCGGGGGCGGGACGGCGGGCTGGTTCAACTGGATGTAGCGGTGCCAGTAGGACGTATGAAGATCCAGCACCTCGAGGCTCATCGCGGCCGGCAGCACCCAGTCCGCATAGCGGGTGGTGTCGGTGGGCATCTGCTCGTGCACGACCGTCAACAGGTCCTCGCGCAGGAGCCCCTGCAGCACCGCCGCCTGGTTGGGCGCGGTGGCCGCGGGGTTGCTGTTGTACACGATGAGCGCCGCGACGGGCGGATCGGAGAGCGTGGTGAGCGCTTCGCCCAGCTGAATCATATTGACGCGACGCGGGGGCGGGTTGGCCGTCCGGCCTTGGTCCAGTGGGACAAGCGGAAACGCGTCACCGTTGCCGTGCAAAAACCCGCCGCCCACGTCCATGAGCGCCCCCGTGATCACGGCCAGCGCCGCAATGGCCCACGTGGCTTGGGCACTCTGGGCCTGCCGCTGCACGCCGTAGCCGGCCCGGATCAACAGCGGGCGCGTCGATGCCAGGCGGTCGGCCAAGTCCACGATCGTGTCGGGCGGAAGACCGGTGGCCGCCGCGGTGCGGGCCAGCGGCCACTCGAGGGCCGCTGGCCGATATTCAGCGAAGCCCGCGGTCCGCTCCGCAATGAAAGGGGTGTCGATGCGGCCGGACTGGATGAGCTGGTGGCCGAGCCCCAGAGCCAGCGCGACGTCGCTGTTGGGGCGGAGTGCCACATGCTGGTCGTAGCGGCGCGCAGTAGCCGTGGCCAGCGGGTCCACGGTCACGATGCGGGCACCGCGCCGCCGTGCCTCGTCCAATAGCGGGATGGCATGCACGCTGGTGGCGGCGGGATTGGCCCCCCAGAGCAGAATGAGCCGGGCGTCAGGCAGCGTTTCAGGGTCCGGGCCCAAGCTTTGGCCAAACATCCATCGCGCTGTGGCCCCGGCGCTGGCCGTGCAGATGGTGCGGTCCAGGCGGCTCGCGCCCAGCGCCGCGAAAAACCGCCGGTCCAGCGACTCGGAGGCCAGCAGGCCCATGTTCCCCGCAAAACTATAGGGCAGGATGGCTTCGCCGCCCCATCGGGCGCGCAGGGCGTTCAGCCGCTGGCCAATGTCGGCCAGGGCATCGTCCCAGCTGGCCCGCACGAATCGGCCCGCTCCCTTCGGACCCACGCGCCGGAGGGGGTAAAGCAGGCGCTCCGGGTGGTAGAGCCTTTCCAGATAGCGGTTGACCTTAAAGCATAAAAACCCCTGCGTGATCGCGTGATCGGGGTCGCCGGCCATGCGCGTGACCCGCCCCGCGTCCACCGTCACCTTGAGTCCACAGGTGTCGTAGCAGTCGTGCGGGCACACGCCAAACCCCGTGACGGGACCGTTGGGCATGGCACTATTCCCTCTGTCGCGAGCGGTCGCCACCGCGTCTACCCCCGGTAACCGAGCGCCCACGCCCGGTCGAAGGCTTGGGCTGCTTCCGCCAGATGACCCGCGGCCCCCTGCCACTGCCCCCATTGGTGCCAGGCCAGTCCCAGGGCGGGGTCCGCCTCCGTGGCGCGCCGATACGCGGCCTCCGCGCGCTGATGAAGACCCAAGGCCGCGCACACGTTGCCCAAAATGGTCAAAAACAGTGCATGGTCTGGCTGCACGGCCACGGCCCGCTCAATGTGCGGCAACGCCTCGCCGGCCCGCCAGGTTTTCTCCAGCGAGCTGGCCAGAAACGCGTGCGCCTCCGTTTCGTGGGTCGTCCCCCGTCGGAGCGCCTCCCGATACGCGGCGATGGCGGTGGATTCGCGGCCCAGCACGTCCTGGGCGGCCGCCCACCAGTACCAAGCCTCTCCGTCCGTCGGCGCCTCGGCCACCAGCAAGGCCAGTTGCCGCCGTGCGGCGTCTGCCTCCCCGGCCCGGAGCAGCGCGGCGGCCGCCGCCACGGCCGCCCCGTGACCTGGGGTCATGCGGGGGACACCGAGGCGACGAACCGGTTGGCCAGCGTCCCCAGTTTTTCGATGGTGACCGCCACCTGGTCACCGGGCGCGAGCCAGCGCTGCTCCTCGGGGGGCATCCCGCCGATCACGCCGTTGGGCGTGCCGGTGAAGATGATGTCCCCCGGCAGCAGGGTAAAGAGCGTCGAGCAGTACGCCACAATCTCGGCGCAGGAGAAAATCATGTCCGACGTGTTGGCCTCCTGGCACGTTTCGCCGTTGCGGGTGAGGGCAATGCGGAGCCGCTGAGGGTCGCCTACCTCATCGGCGGTGGTGCAGAAGGGCCCGACGGGCCCAAACCCATCCAGCGACTTTCCGATCAGCCACTGGCCGGAACGGTGCTGGAGGTCCCGGGCCGACACGTCGTTGCCGGTCGTGTAGCCCAGTACGTATGAGGGCGCGTCGGACACAGACACCTGGTGGCAGCGCCTCCCCATGACGATCACGAGCTCGGCCTCATAGTCCAGGCGCTCGGTGGTGGTCGGGATGGGAATGTCCTGCTCAGCGGCCGCCAGCGCGTTGGCAAACTTGCTGAACAGCACCGGCTGCTCCGAAATGTGGCTCTTAGTTTCGGCCACGTGGGCTCCGTAGTTGAGCCCCACGCAAATAATTTTTTGGGGCCGCTCGACCATCGGGCGCCAGGCAAACGTGCCCGGCGACGCGACGGAGAACCCCCGGGCATCCTGAGCCAGGCGAGTCGAGAACGCCTCCCACCCTGATCCCACAGGGTGGCTGTGCAGCACATCCTCCAAAGACGCCACGCGCCCCGCACCCTCGTAGTCCCTCGGTACCCGGACCAGGTCCGCACCGCGCTGCACCGCCAGCGCCGGCTCCCCGTTCACCACTATGTTTGCCAGCTTCACAACCCAACCTCCTTAAGCGGCATGTTTTCTTCAGCTACTGGGAATCGCCCGCGAACAGCGTCTGGGACCCACGTCCGCCTGGCTGCTTCGATTGTCTCACGATACACGACGGGATGTGGCTTCACGGGGCCAGGTGGCGGTTGAACCAGTCCAGCAGGCGCTGGTGGGCGTCCACGCGGGTCTCCCGCCGACCGGCCCGAATGAACCCGTGCGACTCGCCGGGGTACCGGACCCACTCGACCGTCTTCTTCAGCGGCCGGGGCCACGAACAGCATTTCGGACTCCAACAGGGGGCACGTCTGGTCTTCTTCGCCATGCAGAATCAGAAGAGGGGCCTCGATCCGGTATACCAGCGACAGCGGCGAATGCTGACGATAATAGTCGGAAATCACCCAGGGCTTGCCGCCCATGTCCGTCTGGATGGACTCCCAGTGGTCGATGCCGTACGCCAGCGTGGCCAGATGCGATACGGTCGACAGGGTCACCCCGGCGGCCATCGCCGTCGGGTAGTGCGTCACCATCCAGTTGGTCATAAACCCACCGTAGCTGCCGCCGTACACCCCCACCCGCCGGGGGTCGGCCTCGCCTTCCTGCGGGCCCCAGTTGGCATGGACCAAGTTCGCAAACCCCTGGGCCAAAGCCCGCGCTGCCGTGAAAGTTCACGGCGGCTACGCGGCCCGCCGTGAAAGTTCACGACCAGCGGCAGCAGTCCGTCGGCGTCGGCCGCTCGCCACACCAGGCTTTCCACCGGGCCTGCCGGCGAGGGCAGCGACACCACCCGTGGGGGTGGCGCTGGCCAGGTGCTTCACCACGGGAGTGTGGCGCCATCCGGTCCGGTGGCCAAAAGCCACTGCTGGCCGGCCACGTGGCCCTGCCACAGCCAGCGCCCGTCGGAAAGCTCCCCGGCATATTGACCGCGGGAAGGCACCACGTGCAGATGATAGTCCGCCGTGGAGCTGGTGGTGGACGAATGGTTGTGCAAGCACGCGACCCGCGCTCCATCGCGGGACAAGGTGGGCATGAGCGACACGCCGTCCGAGGCGGTGAGGCAGGTCCACTGGTCCGCCCGCCAGTCCACCACGTAAACGTCCCAGACCCATTCGAGGTCCCAGTCGGGCCGTCGGCTGGTCACCAGCGCCAGGCGGCCGTCCGCCGCCCAGCGGGGATACCAGTGGTGGTGGTCCGGCGGCCCCACGATGGTGGTGGATCCGGTCGCCGTGTCGATGACCTGGACCTGCCACACCCGGTCCCCCAGAAACCCCGTGCCGTTCAGGTCGTAGCGCAGGCGCCGCACCACGCGCGGATCGCCGGACGGTGGGGGGGTGAGCACCTCGACCACGACGTGGCGGCTGTCGGGGGCCCACGCGAGGCTCCGGGGGGTGCCCGGAAACCGCAGCAGGCGGTGGGACTCTCCCCCCCGGCCGTCCATCGGGTGCAAGCCCGCCTCACCGAAGCGCGTTGACAAAAAGGCCAGCGTCTGCCCGTCGGGTGACCAGGTGGGACTGTGCGAGTACCCCTCGTGGGTCAGGCGGCGGGAGGGCAGATCCACGCCCGCTTCGTAGAGGTTGCTGTCGGTGCCCTCACCCTCACTAACCAGCAGCGCCGTGCTGTACGCAACGCGCGTGCCGTCCGGGTGCCACACCGGCGCTTGCGGCGCCACGATCCGTCCCGCGTCCTCCGGGGTGAGGGGCGAGTGTCGGTGCGTGGGCTCCGTCAAGGGGGTGGTGGGATCCGTCGTGGTGTTCATGGTGTTCACGCTGTTCATGGAATGATGGTGGGCGCCTGCGCGACCGGTGTCCACCGCCGGGTCCCAGGTCGCCGGCCGCCGGAGGGGCCATCAGCCCGCCGCCGACGGCGAGGGCGCCGGAGCCAGGTCCGCCGTGCGGATCGTGGGATGAGCCATCATGGCCAGCGCGGTCGCCAGGAAACCCGCCCCGATGACGACGTAGAGCGAGCCCGCCCCCATCTGGTTGGCGAGCCATCCTCCCACGAGCGCGCCCACCGGCATGGCCACCATCCCCACCGAGGACATCAGCGCCAGCACGCGTGCCAACGACGCCCGCGGGATGAGCCGCTGATCCAGCGACTGCTCGACGACGCCCACCACGGCCAGGGAAAACCCCCACGCGGCCCACAGCACCAGGGCGAGGGGCACGAACGGGAGCACGCCGCAGGCCGCCACCAAGAGGCCGGCCACGGCGGCTCCGATGCCGAGGAGGGGGCCAGCCCGGAAGCGCGCGGCCACGCCGCCGGCCGCCAGTCCCCCCACGAGGCCCCCCGCAAACTGCAGCGAGCCCACCAGGCCATACGCCCACGCGCCCGCGTGCAGCGTCGTGTGCACGTACGCCGGCATGGCCGGCTCGATCATCGCGAAAAACAGGTTTAAGACCACCGCAAACTGCAGCAAGGTGCGCAGCACCGGGATCCCCGCCAGCAGCCGATATCCGTCGGCCAGCTCACCCCAGAACCGGTGGCGACGCTTGGAGCCGGGGGACGCCGTCTCCACCGAGGGTCGGGTCGGCCCCGCTGCGGGCGCGGCCGTGCGGATGAAGGCCAGGGACAGCGCCGACAGCGCGAAGGACACGGCGTCGATGAGAAAGCCGGCCACCGCGCCCAGCGCGGTGATGACGACACCCGCCACGGCCTGGCCTCCGAGGCCGGTCGCCTGGGTGGTGCCGCTCATGAGGCCATTGGCGGTGACGAGGCTCTCCGGCTCCACCAGCGTCGTCAGATACGCCGTGCGTGACGGCCCGAAAAAGCGGCCGGTCGCCTCCACCAGGAACATGGCACCCAGCGCCAGCGGGAACGAGAAGCCCCCCCGCCAGGTGATCACGACGAACGCGCCCAGCACCGCCGCCCGCACCAGGTCGCAGACGATCAGCGTGCGGCGGCGGTCCCACCGGTCGGCCCACACGCCCGCGGCGGGCCCCACCACCACGAAAGTCACCTGCGAGACCACTGCCAGGGCGGCCACCTCCAGCGAGGAGCGCGTGGCGGCGAACGTAAACCACATCAGCGCAATCAGGAAGAAGTGGTCGCCCAGCGACGACACGCCCCCGGCGCCCCACAGCAGCAGAAACGGCCGATGGCGCAGCACCGCCCGATAGCGCGCCCACACGGTCACGGCGGGCTCTGCACGCATGGCAGCCCTCCCCGGCGCAGATTCTGCACGTCACGGCGCGGGTGGGCATTGTCCGGGAGGCCAATGATCGCGCGACGCCTACCGGCCCGGGTCCTGGAAGCCGTGCTGGCGCAGCACCGCGTCCACCCGGGCGCGGTGGGCCTGCTCCCAGGCGTCCAGCGACAGGTCGGCTTCCTCCACCATCTTGTCCTGGGCGGCCCGGCGCACCGCATCCTGGTCGCCGTGCGGCACCACCACGATCCCCTCTTCATCCGCGACGATGATGTCGCCCGGCTCTACCGTCACACCCCCGCAGTGCACCGTCTCGTTCAGCGGCGCCACGACCTCCTTGGCGGCAGCACAGGGAACGACACCGCGGGCGAACACGGGAAACCCCAGCGCCCGCACCTCCGCCAAATCGCGGATCATGCCATCCAGCACGAAGGCGGCGATGCCCCGGCGTTCCGCAATCGCGCACACGTTGCCTCCGGCCAGGGCGCCGTGCCGTTCCCCCGACTCCACCACGATCACGGACCCCGGCTCGGCCCGGTAGATGGCCGCATGCAGCATGAGGTTGTCGCCCGGGGGGCACCGCACGGTGAAGGCCGGCCCCACGACGCGCTCCATCTGCTGAGAGGATCCCAGCGGCCGAATGCCGCCGTCCATCACCTGGCTGCCGCCCAGCACGTCCGCCAGCGTGGTGGGCGAGAAGTTTCGAAACGCGAGGGCATTGTTCATCGTGCTCAATAGGAGCCTCCTTTCTCGTTCGGACCAGCCTGGCCGCCGGTCGGCGGCCGGGGCAACCGGGACGAGCGTCTGTGTCAGCATACCCGTCATTCGCGCAAATGGGGGCCAGGAGGCGACGTGGCGGCTGCACGGCCATCCCGCGCCGCCCCGGCACCCGAAGCGTCGGTCCCCGGCAGCGTGGGCCCGAGAATCCGGTTGGCCTGCAGGAGCACCCACGACCCCCGGTGAATCGCCAACGCCCGCTCGGCGGCGGCACCCCGCACCACGGAGCGGGACACCAGCCCCCGAGAGCCTGGGGCGGCGTCCACCGCCGGGCCGACGTTGTCCTCCAGCACACACGCGACGACCGCCGCCTCCGCGCCCGCCAGAATAGCCACGCCCGCTCCGTGGCTTCGCCGCACCGTGCTGTCCGCCAGGGTGCACGCCGTCGTGTCCTCCACCTGCACGCCCGCACCGCCGCTGTCGGCGATCAGGCACCGCTCCAACAGCGCCCGGGTGCCGCTGCCGCCCACCAGCCGCACCGCGGGGTTCCCTCCGGTGACGTGTGCATCGCCCACGTGGAGCTGGCCCCCTCGGCCGACCATGGGATTGTCAAAACCATCCATGTGGAGGTGCGACGCATCCAGAACCGCGGAGTCCTGCGTGGACAAGCCCACGCCGCCGCGGCCCACCACCGTCACGTGCTGCAGTGTGAGGCGGCCCGCTCCCTGAACCGCCGCCGCGCCGGCCTCGACCTCGAAGCGGCCGCCAGCCACGGCCACGACCGCGTGGTCGCCCACGTCGATCCACGCGTCGCCCGGCAGGACGCGGGCGCGTGCCGTCGCCGAGCACTCGACGAGGGTGACTTGGCTGGCTCCGCGGGCGGACAGTCCCCACCGCGCGCCCGCGAACGTGCAGGCGCGCGCCGTCAGCCGTGCCCTGCCGCCCGTCGAGAGCAGCGGAGACGATGGTGGGTCCTTCGGCGGGGGCGCACTGCCGGCCACGTGACCTGTTGGCAGGGCTGGCGCGCCCTCGTCCGCTGCCCGCACCGCGGGTCCGCTGCCCGCATCGACCAGGAACCCGGACTCGGACACATCGGCGTGGGCTTGGTCCGTGAGCTGCAGCACGGGGCCGTGGGGTGCCGACAGCAGACAGCGCCGCGCTGCGAGATGCGCCCCGTGCCCCACCCAAATGGCGGATGGTGCGCCAGACGCTCCGACCACCTCGACCTCCTCCAGCTCGGCCCGCGCGTCCGGCTCCAGCCAGAGGCCCGCGCCACTGGCGGCCGTGAGCGTGGTGCGCCGGAGCGCCGCCGCGGTGCCGGGGCCCAATACGAGGCGGCCAGTCCACCGGAGGTCGACGAAGGTGGCGTGGCCCGAAACCACGTGGATGTTGGCCGCCAGCACGGCCCCGGGCTCTCCCCGCATCACAACGGACCGGGTGAGGCGCACGGTTTCCGCCCGGTGCACGCCCGGGGCCAGGACGATGCTGGTCACCGTCGGCCGCCGCAGCGCTTCCTGCAGGGTTCCCGCCGCGTACCGAAGACCTCGGCCCACCTTGAGTTCCACTATGTTCACGCCCCGTGGAGCGAGCCGCGGCAAGATCCCGTCTGCCGACGCACGCGACTGTGAGAATTGTGGGAAGGTTCGCTGCGCTCCCGGTCTTTCCTGCCGGATCGCGACTGCGAATCCGAAATGGCCCATTTCAGGGGGAGTCAAGGGGTCCTGGTCGGCCGAACCGCGGCGACCGGGATGACAGGTCGATGACGTCGTCCGCGCGCCGCAGTACCCCGGGGCGAGCGCTCGCCAGCAGGATGGCCGTGCCCTCGTCCAGCAGCCCCTGCCACAAGCGCTCCTCCGAGTCGGCGTCGAGGGCGTGCGTCAGGCTGTCAGCCACCAGGAGGTCCGGCCCGTGCACCAACGCTCGCGCCAGTGCGAGGCGGGTGGCCTGGCCGCCCGACAGCGCCTGGCCGCCCACCCCCACCGGTGTGTCGAGCCCCTGGGGGAACCGAGCGACCGTCGCCTCCAGGGCGGACCGCGCGAGGGCCGCGTCCACCGCCCCGGCGGACGGGTGGGTCGTCCACGCGAGGTTGTCCCGAATGGTCCCCGACAAAAACCGGGGGTGTTCCGGCACGTACGCCGCGTGCGGGGGCCTCAGTTGGCGTGGATCGATAGCGACTCCATTCCAGCTGACGAGGATGTCTGGGTCGTCAACCAACCCCACCAGGTGGCGCAGCAGGGTGGTTTTGCCCGAGCCCACCGCGCCCGTGATGACCGTGAGGTGCCCCGGCGTGACGCGGAGGGTGATGGGACGGCGCGTGGCCGTCGGCACGGTGCCCGTGAATTCCGTCAGGGAGGGGAGCCTCACCGGCCCAGTGGCGGGTGGGAGGGTTCCTCGGCCCAGCGCTTGGGCCGACCCGGGCAGGCCGGCGTCCGCCAGCCTTTGGACGGCGACGCCCGCTTCCCGGGCGGAGTCCATCAGGTAGCCGACGAACCCAATGTACTGCGCCACCTGCACCAGGTACGTGGCAAACAGCGCCAGCGCGCCCACGGAGAACCGGCCCTGCTGCATCGCCGCCGCGGCGGCCAGCAGGACCAGCGCGGATCCCAGCTGGGCCGTCCCGCCAAACACCGCCTCCAGCGCCATGAGCCAGCGGCGGTCTCGGAGCTCGGCGGTTCGCCGCTCGGCACCCAGGCGCGCCAAGTGCTGGACCGCCCGCGCCTCGGCCCCGGCCGCCGCCAATGTGTCCCGCCCGACCCAAATGTCCCACAGAAATCCGGTAACCCGGGTGGTGGCCGCGCGCCGTCCTTCCAGAAAGTGCGTGAGGCGGGTGCGAGCCGCGCTGGCCACGCCCACCACCGCGACCAACGGCAGAAACACCTTCAGGGTGAGCGCAGGGCTGACGCTCCACAAAATCGCGAGCCCCACGACCCAAAACACCAAACCCGCCACCGCGTCGAACGGCCAGTCGATGGCCAGGGCCAGACGCTCGCCATCGTCTCGGAAGGTGGACAGCAGAGCTCCGGGTGCCCGGGCAGCCCGGGATTCCGGATACTGGAGCACCAACCCCAACAGCTCCAATTGGAGGCGCACCCGTGTGCGAAAATGGAGCGCCACGCCGCTCTGCACCGCCATCAGCATGAGCGCGGCCCGCATGAGCCCCGCGGCCGCCGCCGCGGCCGCCACGTCACCGAGGCCCCACCCAAACGGGCCGTGGTGCTGGAGGGTGTCGAAGAAGGCGGCGGCTAAAAGCCCGGGCAAGAGCGCCCACGCGTGCCACAGCACCCAGAACGTGGCTGTGACCGCATAGCGCCACGGATCGCGGTGGATGAGGCGGGCGACGACCGCCCACGGCGTGGCGGTGCCGGACGGGCCGGAGGGCGCGCTCATGGTGCGGACGCTGCGTCTGCCGCCCGTTCTGCAGCCAACAGCTGGCCGAAGCGGCTCATGGGATCCTGCACCAGGCATGCGAACGAGCCGTGCTCCACCACGCGGCCCTCGTCCAACACCAGAATCTCATCCACGGTCCCGTGTGGCCGGTCGGGCCCTGCACCGCGAGGGTCCACGCTCGAGTCCGACACCAGCGTGGTCAGCCGGTGGGTGATGATCACCGCCGTGCGTCCTTCCAGGAGGCTCCACCACCGGGTGGCGACCTCGCCACGGTGGGCGCGGTCGAGGCGAGACAGCGGCTCGTCCAAGATGACCAGCCCGGGGTCTCCGAGCCAGACCCGAGCCAGCGCCAAAAGTTCCCGTTCGCCGGCCGACAGCGTCGACGGGTCCAGCGGGTGCTGAAGGCGGTCTGTCCATGCCCCGAGTCCCACCGCGGCCAACCCGTCGGCCGCCCGGTGCGTCGGGATGGCGGGGTCAAACAGGGTAAGGTTGTCCATCAGCGAGGCCGCAAACAGGGCTGGGGTCTGGGGCAGGTAGGCGATCCGTCGCCTGAGGGCCGCCGGGTCCACCTGGGGGAGTGCGATGCCTCCCAGATGAATCGTGCCGCCCTCGGGTTCGACCAAGTGCGCCAGCAGGGTGGCCAGCGTGGATTTGCCGGCGCCGCTGGCCCCCACGACCGCCAGGTGTCGGCGGGGCGCGAGCGCGAACGACACGTCGTGGACCCCCCGCACGCCGTCGTGACGCCAACGGAGTCGCGACACGGACAGCGGCAGGGGACCTGGGGGCAGCTCGCAACCCCCGGTCGCGGCGGGCGAAAACTGGCGATCCCACGCCATGACGCGGCGGAGGCTGCCCTGGCCGCGCTGCAGCTCGGCAATCTGCTCCCGCAGGGACGAGAGCGGTGCGGCGAGGAGGCCGACGTAGGCCACGAGCACGTAGACGGTGCCCAGCGGCAGGTGCGCTCCAAAATACAGAGGACCCGACACCAGATACGTGGCGCCGTCAGCCAAGCCGAACGCGCCCAACAGCAGGGCCCAGGCGACGTAGCCGGACAGCTCGGCGCGCACATAGGATGGCTCCCAGCGACCCGCGGCGTGGGCCAAACGACGGTGTGCATAGTGGAGAGCGCCCTCAGCGGCCAGATCGTCGCGGGCCGCGACCAGTTCGCCGACCAGGCCGTAGGTGTCGGCGCTGCCCTGCCGTTCCGCCTCCACCAACGGCACCGCGGCGCGCCGAAACCGTTCCCAAGCCCACGCGACCAGGGCCACCAGTCCCGCCAGCATGAGCCCCAGGCCGCGGTTTACGAACCAGAGCCCCCCCAGCGCGGCCAGCGCCTGGGCGATGCTCGCCACGACCTGGAGGCCCAGGTTGGACAGCAGCCCCCCGAGGGCAGCGACATCGCCGTCGACCCGTTCCACCATTTCGCCGGGCGTCATGGCCCGGTGCCGAGGGACCGGAAGGGCGAGGGCCACCGCCGCCAGCCGCCCACGCAGGCGGTTGGCCACCGTCCACTCCACGGTATAGGCGAGGATGCCCGCCGCGTAGGCGGCCACGGGCGTCAGCAGGGCGGCGGCCAAAACGCCGACCGCCCACGGTTGCAACTGTGACAGCGGCGCGTGCCGCTCCACCCCGTCCAGAAAGCGCCCCACCAGCCAGGGGGAGGCCAGGGTCAGCCCAATGCGTGCGGCCAGCGCGCCGCCCATCGCCGCCACCGGCGCCCGCGCCCCGCGCAGCTGCTGCCAGAGATAGCTCACGGTGCCCACTGTGCCCACGGTTGGTCCCCTTTCGCACCTAGCCTCGGTGCCTCGAGACGACCTTATCAAGAGATGGTGTCAGATTCGGTCACGAATTCTGCGGCTCTAAGCGCAGAGATTTGGTATTCTGCGGGCGGAGGGATATGGTGCGGCGGTCCGAGCGCCTCATGGCGCTGGTGCTGGAGTTGGAGAGGCGTCCTACGGTGGCGGTGGGGGACCTGGCGCGCACATTTGAGGTGTCTCGACGCACCATGCTGCGCGACCTGGCGGCGCTGTCGGCGGTGGGCGTGCCGCTGGCCAGTCGGCCGGGTCCGCATGGAGGCTACCAGCTGGTGCGGGACCGGGTGCTGCCGCCGGTGTCGTTCACGGTGGACGAAGCCACGGCCCTGTTCTTTGCCCAGCAGGCCCTCGCAGATTACGGCACCCTGCCGGTGGCGGCCGGTGCGCGCGTCGCGCTGCACAAGCTGTACCGGGCCATGGCGCCGGCGGCGCGGCAGCGGGTGGACCGCCTCGTCGGCCGGCTGGCATTTGTCAACGAGCGGCGCCATGAAGACCATCCACACCTGACGGCCCTGCTGGCGACGGCGCTGGAGGGCGGCGTGGTGACGGTGGCGTACCGGGGCCCCGGAGGCCTCGCCACGCGGGCCATTCAACCGGTGGGCGTGTATGCCGAGCACGGCTACTGGTACGTGCCGGCGTATTGCTTTGTGCGAGAGGGCATGCGCGTCTTTCGGGTGGACCGCGTCGAGGCGGTCGAGCCCGTCGACCAGCCGCGGCCCCGACAGGACGTGGCGGCCCTGTCGCTGGCGGACTACTATGAGCGCTTTGTCCAACCCCACGCAGAGTGGCTCCCGCTCCGGGTGCGGCTCACGATCGAGGGGGTTCGGCAGTTTAGGGGAAATCCCGGTCTCCACGTGAATGCCGACGGCTCAGGTTGGCTCGCCAGCCGTTTGGAGCGCGCGGACGTTGAGTTGTTTGCGGAGCGGTTCAGCCGCTGGGGGGCGGATGCCGTCGTGGAAGAGCCGTCCGAGCTGCGTCAGCGAATTCGCCAGCGAGCGACCGCGCTGACTGCGCTCTACGCCGACAGTTCGGATCCCTGACTCCGTCGCCGTGGTCCAGGACACACGAGAAAGGGGCCGCCTTGAACCTGACGGATGAATTGCAGAGCGCCATCGCGGACGAAGTAGCGGCCATGGGGGTGGGGCATCGGGAGCTCGCCGCGGCGGCCGCAGCTTTGTCCCGTCGCTACCGAGGTCCGGGGCCCGCCACCGGCCCCCCCTGGTCCGATGCCTCGATTGCCGCCTACCTGGTGACGCGTCTGCCGGCCACCCTGGGAGCCACCGCCGCCGCGCTGTCGGCGGTGGCGGCCGCACGGCCCCGCTGGCGCCCCCGCACATTGCTGGACGTGGGGGGAGGCCCCGGCACCGTGCTCTGGGCGGCCACCCGCGTGTGGGAGAGCTTAGACCGCCTCATGGTGGTGGAGCGGAATCCCCGTATGCTGGCCGTGGGGCGCCGGATCGCCCAGCGAGCGCCGCACCCAGCTCTGCGCGACGCCACGTGGTTGGCGTCAGACGTGACCGCAGGCCACTGGGACCAGCCGGCGGATCTGGTGGTGGCGGCCTATGTTTTGGGGGAGCTGCCACCGGCCACGCGTGCGCCGTTCATTGAGCGTCTGGCCAACAGCGCCAGCGTGCTGGTGATGGTAGAGCCCGGCACCCCCGACGGGTCCGGCCGGGTGCTGGCGGCGCGCGAGGTGGCGCTGGCGGCTGGCGGCCGGACCGTGGCGCCGTGTCCGCATGACGACGCGTGTCCCCTGGCCGCCCCGGACTGGTGCCACTTCGCCGCGCGGGTGGCCCGGACCAGGCTCCACCGCCAGCTGAAGGGGGGCCAGGCGCCGTACGAGGATGAAAAGTTCAGCTATGGAGCGTGGGCCTCGGACGCCATCGCGTGCGAGGGGATGGTGCCCGGTCGCGTGTTGCGGCACCCGCGCATAGACCCGGGGCGGATCACGCTGACGCTGTGCACAGTGGGCGGACCGTCCACCGAGGTTGTGATCGCTCGGGACCGAGGGTCGTTTAAGGCGGCGCGGAAAGTGACGTCCGGCGGCACGTGGCCACCGACCGCAAGCGACCGCTAGCGCGAGATGCTGCCGGGCATCAGGGCCCCGCCGCGAGGGCCACCCGAGTCGCGGCTGGGCGTCGCAATCCTTGGTGCAGGAGAGCGTGGCGTGGTCAGCGCTCTCGGCTCGGCCGAGGTTGGGACACGTGGGGTTCCGTGCCGTCGAATTTGCGATGGACGTGGAAGGCTTTGCGAATCGGGTGCCGATGGGGACAGGCGCTGGGTTGCGTCCAGGATTGTGATGCAGCCGTCGAGTGTCCCCGAGGACCAACCAAGCCAGACTCAGGCTCTTGGCGAAGACAGCGTCGGTCAAAGCTCGCGCCCGGCGCGGTCTTCGGGGCGGTCGTGGACGGCTCCGGTGGTGCAGGACCGCCGTCGTGGCCGCCCGAGGCGTGTGTCCGTTGACCCGATCCACCTCCGGCCACGGGGACTGGCCCACGATTTCCCTGCTGGACAGGCTTGTGCGCGACGCGTGACTGCTTCGCGTCCGCGTCGGGCAGATGCACCATCGGGCGCTCGAGCCGCCGGACGTCGCGGCAGGTCCGAAATGGGTCCACCTTCCACTACCGAACTGCGTGAGAAAGAACGCGGCCGGGCGTCGCTCCGCGACCGCACGAGTTGTCCAGCTCCTGGTCGTACGGTCGGGTTGCCGTCAGGCGTCTGGGGCTACCACCTTCTCTACCACCCACGGTACTCCCCCAGCGGGCGCATGCGCTGAAACCGTGTCGCTCAAACCGGGCGATGGGGCCGCCGGCCATAAACGGCAGCGACGTGCTGACCTCGCGGCCGTTGAATGCCTCTGGATACGCCTCGACCCTGCCGCCGCGGTCCCGGGTGGTGGCCCCCAGCGCACCGGCCAGAGCGGCGGCTGCCACATCGTGGCCGCGGAACCGGCGGCCCACGAAGAAGCACGTGATGAGCCACTCAGGCAGGGCGGCGAATTCGTTCGCGCAGTCCTTCTGGTAGCGAAATAGGCGCAGTTCGTCGTGGCGCCCGTATTGGCACCACCCCAGGCAGTTCGGACCGTCGAACACCAGGGCGGCATGCGCCGCGCCCGCGCGCACCCGCCACTCCTTGGCCGCGCGGTTGCCCTCTCGGGAGCCTTGGAAGCTCTCGGGGTGGTAGCCCATGCACCAGCAGCCGCCCCACACACCGTGGTGTCGGTCCATCAAGGCGGCGAACGCGGGCCAGGTGGTGGCGGTGAGCGACTTTACCTCGTGGTTCGTGGCCATCCGTCTTCCTCACCTTCAGGCCCGGCTGGCGGAAAGGTCACGTCGGCCATGTCGTGTAACGTTGTGCACAAATGGATGTCCCCGAGCAACACCGGAGCCAGATCCAGAGTAACCGGGTACGGCACGGAAGTCCCACGCGGAGGCGGTGGGGGCGCCTTACTCCCCGGCGGGTCTCCGGAACCGCGCCTGCGCCACGTCGTGGGCCAAGTACACGGGACGCCTCCACCCTGGGTCTCAGAACGCCCCCCGTACTTTCCGCGACTCGCGGGCACAGCCCGCAGGGACGTGCGTGGTCGCACCGCGTTGGACGCTGCACCTCTGAAACCCTAGTCGCTCGGAATGCGTTTGCAGGGCAGCGGCGCGCGGGCTGCCAGTGCCTTCCTTGGTGGGCGGAAGCCGTGGCGGTTCCTGTCCACCGGCGCCAGGGCGTCACGACGCTCGAGCTCGAACATGAAAGGGGGGTGCATCATGCCGTGCCGATGGATCGAGCCACGGGGCCGCGCGGGCAAGCTCGGTTCGCCGTGGTTCCGAGGGATTGGGCTGGTGAGCTTAGGGTTCCTTGGCCTGGCTGGCTGTGGTGCAAGGCCAGCGGTGCTCCCTGCCGTGCCCGCGCAGCCTCTCGTGGCACGCCTCGGGGATCCCCGCCCACTGGTCCCTCATCCCATCACCGGCCAGGCCGTGAGTGTTCTGCAGAGGGGGCACGCGTTTTGGCTCGCCATGAAGACGCCCCACGGCATCGTCGTGACGAGGACCCAAGGCCAGCGTCGGGCCCAATTCACCCTTCCCAGTGCCGCAGCCTGTTCGGCGGCCGGCGTCCTCCAGGGGGGGGGCCTCGGCTCTCCTGGTGACGGGCTGCACGCATGTCTGGATTCTTCACCATCACCAATGGGCGCCCGCAAAACTGCCGTCCTTGTTAGGCGGACCTCAAGACTTCACCCTGGACGGATCGGGCTGGTGGTTGCTCGGGTTCGGCGCCGGCGCCTCTGGCGGTGAAGCGGTGACCCTCTGGCGTTCCTCCAACGCGGGAGGTGCGTGGGCACGTGTGGCGGCCAGCGGAAATGGACTCACGTCCGCGCCGCCACACTCGTTGCCATACTACGGGGACAAAACCGGTATCGCCGTCAGCCCTGCCCAGCAGGTGTGGTTAACCGGCATCACGGCGGGTGAAGGGATGGCGTGGCTGTACCGCTCCGGGCCCGGGGGCAGAACCTGGACCCCCGTGTCCCTCGGGGTGCCCAAGGCTTGGACGCGGGCGGAGCTGGCCTCGTATCCCCCCGTGTGGGCATCTGCGCATCAAGGCTATCTGCCGGTCACCGTGGATGGACCTACATTCACCGGCATCGCGGTGTACACGGTCAACGGGTTGCACACGACGTGGACCTCGGCCAGCTCCATACCCGCCCCGTCTCTGTTGACCGCACGGTTCAGCTTGGCGGTTGCCACCCCGCGGTCGGTGTGGGTCGCCACCGGGCGCAATCTGTGGGCCAGCACCGACGGCGGCTATGATTGGCGCGCCACCTGGCGCCTGCCCCCGGACTGGACGTTTGCCGGGGTGAGCTTTTCGGGGCGCCAAGACGGCGTTTTGCTGGCCATGCGCCGCCACGGCACCACGTTCGACTATGCCGTATGGCAGACTAGCAACGAAGGCAAGACCTGGACCCACCGAGGCTAGAATCTCCCAGGTCCTGCGCGATCCCCCTGAGAAGGTTGGGATGGAGGAACTCGCCCGGCGAAGGGGCTCCCCTGGCTACCAGCCAATTGACAGCCGTATGTTATCCGATATACTTATAACATGGGCCGGTGTCGGAGGAGGAGATCGGAGTGGGGGTGGCCGTGCGGTTCATCGGCCGCGTGCTGTGGTACACACTGCTGGCGGCCATCCTCGCCCTGGTGTTTGTATACAATGCGGTGCTTTTGACCCTGGTGGCGGGCTCCATCAGTGCTGAGCCGGTCGCCCTCGGCTTTGGCCTGGAAGCGGCTCTGGTGGTGGTGGGACTGTCCCCGCCCGGCCAGTCCGTGCTGGCGTGGCTCGCGGGGTGCCGGCCGCCCACGTCGGCCCAGCGTGCCTATTTGACGGGCGTCCTGTCCGCCGTGCGGGCCCGGACGGGCTATCAGCGGCGCCTCGTGGTGCACGTCATTCGGGTACGCGCCGTCAACGCCTTGGCCCTGGGCACGCGCCACGTGGCCGTCACCGAAGGCTGGTTCGGGCTGCCGCGCGATGAGCAGGAGGCCATTTTGGCGCATGAACTGGGGCATCTGCGCGGGGGCCACAGTGTGCTGGCCGGGGGGCTGTCGCTCATGAGCACGGCCGGCAACGCCCTGGGGTGGCTGGCGACGTGGGTGGGGCTCGGCATCGTGGTGGGTGGGGCCCTGACGAGAGGCCGCCGACGGGGCCAGGGGGCCGGGCTGGCCCTGCTGGTGCTCGGGTTTGCGCTGGCCGCCACGTGCATGACGCTCACCGTGTGGACCATGTGGGCCGTGTATTCGCGGCAGTCCGAATATGACGCGGACGCGTTCGCCAGCCAGCATGGGTATCGCCGGGCGCTGGCGTCCGCCTTGGCGCGCATTTCGCCCCCGCGCTTCACCGGCCGCGGCTTGACCAACACGGTGTGGGCGTCGCACCCCGCCACCTGGCGGCGGCTGCGGCGCTTGGAAACGCCCCATCGGGCGCCGCGGCTGGGCGTCCCGCCGCCGGCCCCTCCCCAACAGACCCGGCGCTTCTGACGGGGTGGGCCCAGGTTGGGGGACACGAAAGGAGTGGTTGCTGTGGATCAGCCGGACGACCGATTCAGCGCCAGCGATGTGGTGGACTTCATGACCTGTCCTCGGAAGCTCCTGCTCAACCGGGACTCCCGCCACGCGGTTATCGAACGGCCCGCGCGCGACGAGCTGGCGGAGTTTGTCACGCAGCAGGGACTGGACCATGAGCAGCGGGTGCGCGAAAAGCTGGCGGCCACGCATCCGGACCTGACGTCCATCAGCGGCACCAGCGCCCAAGAGCGCGTGGCTGAAACCCTGGCGGCCATGCGCCAAGGCATCTCGGCCATCGACCAGGGCGATTTGTGGGCGCCGCCGTGGACCGGCCGGCCGGACTTTTTGGTGCGGGTGGATGAGGGGGAGAGTCAGTTTGGCCCGTATCACTACCAGCCCATCGATGCCAAGCTGGCGACGCGTCCCCGGGGCGAGGCGGTGGCGCAGCTGACCTTTTATGCACTGCTGTTGGACCAGGTGCAGGGCGTCACGCCTCCCCGCATTCACATCGCCCTCGGCACCGGGAGCACCGAGTCGCTGGCCACCGACGATTTCTCGGCTTATGTGCAGACCGCCCAGGATCGACTGCTCGCCTGGGTTGCGCCGGGACCCGCGGCGGACGCGGTGTATCCCGAGCCGGTGCCGGCGTGCCGGCACTGCGACTGGCGTCCGACGTGCGACGACGTGCGCCGCCGCGACGACCACGTGGCGTTTGTGGGCGGCGCAGGCCTCGCCGAGGTGGCGAAGCTCCGGGCGGCCAACGTGGCGACGATGGCGGAGCTGGCCGCGCTGGCAGAGGACCGGACCGCGGGCCGGACGGTGGAGGGCATGAGCCGCCCGGCGCTCCAGCGCTGGGCGCGCCAGGCGCGCCTGCAGGTGCGGCAGCGGGAAGACGGCACGGCGCACCACGAAGTCCTGCCCGACGCCGACCGGGGCTTTCGGAACCTGCCGGATCCCACGCCCGGGACCTCTTCTTGTCGGTCCAGGAAGACCCGTGGGCTCCCGAAGGGCCCCGGGCGTACCTGTGGGGATGGGTGTCCAGCCGCGATGGCGGCCAGGAGTGGAACTACGGATGGGCGCACGATCCTGCGAAGGAACGGGAAGGCTTTCAACTGGTCGTGGACCTGATCCTCCGCGAGCGGGCGGAGCACCCGGCCATGCATGTCTATCACTATGGGCCGGGCGTCCGCACCCGCATGGAGCATCTGATGGGCACGCGTGCCACCCGGCAAGGGGAGCTGGACGTGCTGCTGCGGGCGGGGGTGCTCGTCGACCTCCACCGGGTTTTGCGCCGGGTGGTGCTGGTGTCGGCCGAAAGCTACGCCCTGCCCGCCGTGGAACCGTTTTATGCCCACCTGGTGCCTCGCCGGGCTCCCGACACGGTGGAGGCGGCGCGCACCACGCTGTATTACCATGCCTGGCGGGACACCGGCGCGGACGACTGGCTCCGCGCCCTGGAGGCGTACAATCGAACGGAATGCCATTCCCTGTGGGGGTTGCACCAGTGGCTCGGCGCGCTGCGGGCCGAGCATCGCGGCGCCCCGTACGAGCCCGTGCTGCAGCCAGGGCCTCAGGCCCCGCTGGGAGAGGTGTCGGACTTGCTGGCGTCGCCCCAGGCGGGCCCGCGGCTCCTGGGCCATCTGCTGCAGTATCACTGGCGCGAGGAGCGCAGCGCGCACGCCACCGTGGAGCAGCGCAAACGCGCCACCCCCGAAGAGCTGCACGACGATCCCGAGGCCATCGCGGAGGTGGTGTGGGTGCGGCACGAGGCGGCGCGGGGCGACGTGTATCGGTTCGACCCGTCGCAGCCGGTCAAGCTGACCGTCGGGACCGACGTGGTGGATGCGGAGACGCACCAGTCGCTCAACAAGCTCACGGCGGTGGATCTGCTGGACG
Organism: Bacillota bacterium; assembly: GCA_021795575.1. Taxonomy (GTDB): domain Bacteria; phylum Bacillota; class Sulfobacillia; order Sulfobacillales; family JAIMBI01; genus JAJZWV01. The sequence continues at coordinate 5,274 of JAJYPH010000026.1, read as the reverse complement.
GCACGGTTGCGCTGCACCGCCCGACGGGCGCGCCCCACCCTCGGCACCTGGCCGCCAGCACCGTCATTGCCGCGGGCGTCATTCCCGGCGCGCTCGAGCGGCTCCGCGGCACCTTGGACGCTGATGGCGCGCCGTACCAGGCAGCGCGGCAGGTGCTGAACCGCGAGCGGCCGACGTGGCGGTCCGCCGCGCGGCCGGCGGCCGGGTTGGACGGCCCGGGGCTGCCGGCGGACTTGGTGGCGCGGGCCGAGGAACTGGCGCTCAATCTGGACCACAGTTATCTGGCCGTGCAGGGCCCGCCCGGCACCGGGAAGACCTATCTGGGGGCCCGGGTGGTGAACCGCCTGCTGGCCGCGGGTCACACCGTGGGGGTGATGGGCCCGAGCCACAAGGTGGTGAGCCACCTGCTGACCGCCATTCTGGAGGCCGCGCCTCCCGGACAGGTGCGGGGCCTACAAAAAATCAGCGAGGCCGGCCAAGCGGTTCCGCACCCGGCGATCACGGCCAGGCTCGACAATTACTCCGTCGAAAAGGCACTACGGGTGGGTCAGGTCAACCTGGTGGCCGGGACAGCGTGGCTGTTTGCCCGAAAGGCGTTGGACCGCACGCTGGACTACCTGGTGATGGACGAAGCCGGTCAGGTGCCGCTGGCCAACGCGCTGGCAGCCGCCACCGCGGCCAAGAACCTCATCCTGCTGGGGGACCCGCAGCAGCTGCAGCAGCCACGGCTCGCCGCTCATCCCGAAGCCAGCGACGAGTCGGCGCTGCGCCACGTCGTGGGGCCCGACCCGGTCATCGATCGGGAGCGCGGACTGTTTCTCGACCAGACCCGCCGCATGCATCCGGCCATCACCCGTTTCATCGGCCGCCTGGCCTATCAGGGGCGCCTGACCGGGATGCCCGGGCTGGAGCGGCAGCAGGTGCACGTCGCGGGGGCGGACGCGGCCGGGTTGTGGTACGTGCCCGTGGACGGCGCCGGCCACAACGACTCGGCCTCCCCAGAGGAGGCGGCCGCCGTGGCCACCTTGGTGGCGGCGCTGTGCCAAGGCACGTGGACGGACGCTCGGGGGGTCACTCGGCCGCTCTCCCTGGACGACATTGTCGTGGTGGCGCCGTTCAACCGCCAGGTGAACCTGCTGACGGAGAGGCTGCCACGCGGCAGCCGCATCGGCACCGTGGACAAGTTCCAAGGGCAGGAAGCCGCCGTGGCCATCTATACCACGGCGGCCGCTCTCGCGCAGCGGGCGGTGCACGGCGAGGAGTTTCTTCTAAGTCTGAACCGACTGAACGTCGCCATCTCACGCGCCCGGGCGCTGGCCGTGCTGGTGGCGCATCCGGCGCTCCTGGCGTCCCGGCCGATGGACCCGGCGCCCCTGGCCGTGGTGAATGCGCTGTGCGCGCTGGCCGCGGACGCGGCGCCGCTGCCGGCGGCGCTCGCCCGTCAACTGCCGCCATCACCCGGCGGCGCGATGCCCGCGCTCCGAACGTGAACCAAAGGATGAGGCGTGCAGCCGCGGGGAGGACAACATGACCGTGTCATTTGACGTCACCTTGGTGGGTCCAGCGGATCTGGCGGAGGCCTGGACGGCCGCCTTTCGCGGCACGCCGGTGTCTGTGCAGGCCGGGGACATTCTCGCCCGGGCCCGGGGGCAGGCGCTGGTGTCGCCGGCCAACAACTTTGGGTGGATGTCGGGCGGGCTGGATTTGGCCATTGCCGGGGCGTACGGCCCTGCGGTGGACATTGGCCGCCGCGTCCAGGCGGCGATTCAGCAGGATGCGGGCGGGGAACTGCCGGTGGGCCAGGCGCTGGTGGTCCCGACGCCGGAGGGCCGGTTCTCGCACCTGGTGTGTGCCCCCACCATGCGCACGCCCAGGCCCGTGGCAACGTCCCTGAACGCGTACCTGGCGTTTCGGGCGCTCCTGCTGGCGGTTTGCGGTGTGGAACGCCCAACGGCCCCCCGGTCCCATCACCCACGTGTACTGTCCCGGCCTCGGCACCGGCGTCGGGGGCATGCCGCCGGGGCGTGCGGCGCGTCAAATGCGGGCGGCATGGGACCAAGTCGCCGAGCCGGGTCTCCTGCCCAGTCTGGAGCGGGCGGCGAGCGACGAAGCGCGGTGGCGGGGCTGAGTCGGAGGCGCGAGCCACTGCGAGCCGCTGGCCGACCCTAACGGGGGGCACGCCAGCGGCCGTGGGCCGCGTGTCCACCTGCGTACACGAGCCCGGCACTCAGAACGCCCACGGGCAGCGCCACATCCGGCCGCCCGGGCTGGAGAGCCACCCAGAACCAGAGGAACCAGTGCGGGGGGATGCCGGGCGCCCAGCGGTGCAGCCAAGGGCCGCCAGCCCAGCGGGCAAACCCTTGCATGAACGGCACCGACGCGGCTAGCCCCAAGAGCCAGGCCGCAATGGGTCCCGCGGGGCGCACGCCGGTTAGCGCCACCGGTCCCGGAGCACGCCGCCGCCACAGCTGACGCGCGAGGAACACGCCGAGCCAAGGCGCCACAAGATAGGATGCGGCGAGCACCCCTGCCTGCGCGTTTACGAGCTGGTTGGGGGCCGGCAGCGGATGCCGCTGCAGCAAGAGCCCGCTGAGAGGTGGGAACAGGGCCACCGCCGCCCACCCGGCCAGCAGGAGAGCGCCCGCGACGGTGGCAATTCTCATGGGAGGACGCCGCCACATGCCCGCGCCGATGCCGCTCATGGACGCCAGGAGCCCTACGGCCCCCGCCACCACCGCCAGCGTGGCGGCGCGTCCCCCAGCGAGCAACGCTGCTTGGGCGGGGTTGCCAAACCCGACGCCGACAAGCTCGGTGCCCAGCGCCATCAGCCCCAGCGAGGCCACGCCGAACGTGGCGGCGATGGCCGGGGGAGCACCCCACCCGCCGCGCCCGCGTCTGCCGGACGTCGTGGTCGACTTAGGAGTGGGGCCGGCAAAAAAGGGAATGACCACGATGACCGACGCGGCGCCCAGCGACGCTAGGTCCGCCAAGCGGGACCAGTAGAGCTGGGTCATGAACGCGGCGGACTGCGGTATGATCTGGTCCCCGGTCGGTACCATCGCGATCCTGACCTGGGCTGTCAGGTGGTACAGCCAGGGCACTTGGACCGCCACGCCGACCCACCCCACCACCGCCACCGCGGCCGCGAGCAGCAGCGGTCCCACATGCCCTTTCGCATAGAGCTGACCCACACCGCTCCCCACGGCCAACAGCGCCGCGACGCGGATCGCGAGGGGCAGGGGCGCCAGACCAACCTGCCCCAGCACCTGGGCGGCCCACCAGGTCGTGACGCCGCCCACGAGCCCGAATAGGCCAATCCAGAGGGCGATGGCCAGCACGCGCCCGCGGGGGCCAAACGCATCGGCCGGCGTCTGGCCCGCCCGCGACGCTCTCAGCACCAGGGCCAAGAGCACTGAGCCGAGGGCCACACCCAGCGCCAGCGCTGGGAGCACCAGCGCCTCTGACATCAGCGACAAGGCCGGACTGGCCAGCATCCCGACCCACACGGGCAGCGGCGTCAGCACGGCCGCCAGCACGCCCCATCGCGGCTCGCCTCCCTCGGGACGGACGCGCCGGGGGCGGATCGCGGGATCGGGATGGGGATCGGTCACCGGATCGGGAATTCCCATACGCACCTCGCCGGACAAGTCACATTCGTCAAATACCGTTCAGCCGCCGCCCCTCGGGTTCCCGCGAAGGCGGCCGCGAGGTCACGAAGAGGCCTTGGGCACGGACCGGGCCTCGTACACATAATAGCCGTGTGCGTGCTGCAGGAGGCTCACGTACTGGAGGGTGCCCAGGGACGCCGGCGAAAACGCCGTGGGGGTTTCCTGGAACACCGCGCTCGGCGGCTTGGCATTCAAAATCACCGGGCAGGCGCCCCGGCTTCGGCAGTACGCCGCCGCCCTTTGAGCTACGCTGGGAATATTGAGATTGGTGTTGGCCGCATACGTCAAGTGCGGATAACCGATGAGGTCCAGCATGTACACGTCCCAATAGTAGCCCCACCCCGTCGTGTCGTGGTGCTGCATGAGCCAGCCTGCCTCGGTGCGGGTCGCCAGCACCGTGGCGTCGGGTCCCGTGTGGGCCACACCGTGCACGAAGCTTTGGCCGTCGTACGCCAGCGCGGCCACCAGGACGAGTGCCGCGACCGGCAGCAGGGGCTTGGTCGTGGCCGCCCACACGCGACTCTGCGCCGCCACAAAAATGGCCGTGGTGATACCCAGCGTGTAAAGGCCCGGGTACAGATACCGGATGCTGTACATGTCGATGGGCATGGTGCTGGCCGTGTACAGCACCATGTTGACGTACAGTGGCGAGATGACCAGCACCCGCGTGCCCAATGTGCCCCACGGCGTCCAAAACAAAAACGCCGCGGACAGCGCCAGGACGAACAGTCCCGTCACGATGGCCGCCGGGTGGCTGGCGTAGGGGATAGAGAAGATGCCCCAGGCAAACGCCTGCAGCATGATGCGGATGTTGGGCACGAGGTGAGCGAGCGTCGTGATGCCGGTGTGCAGGACGATTTTGCCGCCTTCGAGCCGGTACACGATGGCCGGCAGGTAGCCCACCAGGAGTCCCGCCACGCCGGCGAGCGCCGCCGTCAGCCGCGGGCGCTGAAGAAAAGCCCACACAATCATGACGGCGAAGGGAATCAGGGCCGACACCACAATTTCGTCCGAATACCAGAAGAAGCCCAACACGAGGCCCAGGCCCAGAAAGCTCGCGGCGGACACCGGCAGCGACCGGATATCCCGGTACTTTAGGATCCAGCGCAACAAAATGGCGGCCCCCAACAATCCCATGACGTGGCCCGACGGGCGGAGGGTGTTCAAGGGCGCCAGCGCCCAAAACATGGCCAGCAGAACGAAGACCAACGCGGCCCGTCGGGACACGTAGCGGTCTAGTCCATCGATGAGAATGCCAAACGCCAAAGCCCCAAACAGCCCCCAGCCGAGCGTCAGCGTCCACAGGTGCGGGCCAAACAGCTTCGCCAAGCCTGCCGCCACCCAGGCGGGCGCCATGCCCATGTACGACTGGTTGGCCAAAAAGATGGGAAACTGGGAAAAGTCCTTCTGGGCCAGCGTGAACGCCTGCAGGCCGGCAATGGCCGCGTCGGCGTTGAACAGGTTGCCGGCCGACAAAAATGCGGTGAGATGAGCGACCAGCCACACGGTGGCGATGGTCGCGACGGCGGCCCATGCCGGCCAGCGGGTTTTCAATAGGGCATTCATGTGCATCCCCCTAGGTTTGCCGCATACGCAATATCGTGGC